>JBKPCO010000071.1:0-58890 GCA_046727415.1 Candidatus Methylomirabilota bacterium | reverse complement strand
GCGTCGCCCTGACCACGCGTGACGAGCCTGAGCGCGCCCGGCTGGGCGTAGATCGCATCGTGCATGTAGTAGGGATGACCCGCCCGCGGCGCCGGCTCGGCCACGACGGCGATGCCTCGTTAACTCGCCGAGGGAAAGGCGGGCGCGCGCTTCTCGCGGATCGCCTTCACGCCCTCGCGCACGTCGGGTTAGGTGAAGGACAGCATCTCGAGGGCCAGCGACTGGTCGAAGATCGGCCCGGCCTGGCGCAGCCAGTTGTTGAGCGCGCGCTTGGTCCAGCGGATCGAGTGCTGGCTGCCTCGGGCGAGCCCGTCGGCAACCTCGAAGGCCTTCGCCAAGAGCTGATCGGCGGGCACGCTCATGCTCACGAGGCCGATTCGCTCGGCCTCCTTGCCGTCGATGAAGTCGGCGGTGAGCAGGTAGTACTTCGCCTTGGCCATGCCGCAGAGGAGCGGCCAGAGGATCGCGGCGTGATCACCCGCCACCACGCCCAGGCGCGTGTGGCCGTCGGTGAACCGCGCGTTCTCCGCGATGATGCTGACGTCGGCCATGAGCGCCACGACGAGCCCGGCCCCGACCGCGACGCCGTTGATCGCCGAGACGACCGGCTTGTCGAGGTTGATCATGTTGTAGACGATGTCGGAGGCCTCGCGCATGGTCCGGCTGAGCGCTTCCGGATTGCCCGCCATATCGTCGATGAGCCCGAGGTCGCCGCCCGCGGAGAACGCCGTGCCGGCGCCGGTGACGACGACCACGCGCGTCTTTGGATCGGCGGCCACGGTGAGCCATATCTGGCCGAATTCCCAGTGCAGGCGCGCATTGGCCGCGTTCAGCACCTCGGGCCGGTTGATGGTGACGAGCAGCACCCCGTTCGGCCTCGGCTCGAACGTCAGGTGGCGGTAGTCGGAGTAGTTCATCACCTTCTCCTCACGGCTCGGGGCCGATGCCGCCGCCGGTCCACGAGAACGAGCGCTCCGCCAGCTCCGGCGAGAGCGGCGCGGCGGGTGTGTCGGCGGCGACGCGCGCGTACGCCAGGACCGCGTCGAAGAGCTCGGGTGTGTTGATCCGCCGGAAGTAGAGCGGCCGGCCGTGCAGGTAGAGGAAGATCACGTTCGCCTCGCTGCACGGGCCGAGGCACTCGGAAAAAGCCAGGCGTACGCGTCCCTGCAAGCCGGCCGCATCGTACTGGCGCCGCAGCGCGGGCCGCGCGAAGCGGGTCGCGCCGTTATTGGTGTGACCGCAGCAGCAGCCGAAACACGCGAACATCAACCCGGGATCAGCCATGCACGGCCATGGTACTCGACCTTCGAGCCCGCGCCAGGAGGAGAAGCCCGGTGACCGCGAGCGCCGCCGTCCAGACGGCGGGCAGGAAGCCGGCGTGGCGCATGCCCAGCACGCCGGAGAGGAACGGGCCGAGGAAGATCCCGCCGTCGACGCAGACGCGGTAGAGTCCCGTCCGCCACGCGATATGCTCGGCCGCCGTCTCCTGGCGCAGCACGCCGAGGGGCAGCATCCAGCCCGCCATCGAGAGACCGAAGAGCGCGCAGCCGACGACGACGAGGGGGAGCGAGCCGAAGCCCACGAGCCCGTTCGCCGTCGCCATCACCAGCAAGATCAGAGGCAGCACGCGCGCAGCCCCGCGCCGGTCGGCCAGAAGCCCGATCGGGAGGAGCGCGGCGATGTCGAAGAGCTGTTGCACCATCAGAAGCCGCGCGACCCCGGTCCGCTCGAGCCCGAACTCGCGGCTGGCGCGCAGCGGAATCAGGAACTGCTCCATCGTCGAGTACGCGAGCGCGACCAGCCCGCCGGCGGCGAAGACGAGCGGCACCAGCGACGCGCCGTCAGACGGCGCCTCGTGACGCGGCGTGGGATTGGCCGCGGCCCCGCTCGTCATCTGCCGCGCGAAGAGGGGTTGCGGCCCGTCCTGCGCGGGCAGCGCCGACAGGAGCTTCGGGATGACCAGAACGCCGATGAGCTGGGGCGCGCAGGTGAGCAAGAGCGCCGTGTTCCAGGGGAGGCTCGACGGCAAGGCACCGATCATCATGACGCCGCAGAGCATGCCGATCATCGCCGAGAGCTCGTACGCGTTCAGCGCCGAGGCCAGGCTCTTACCGGACTGGAAGCGGAGGATCGCGGTGAGTCCGCTCATCATGCTGAGCGCCTGGCCGAGGCCCATGAGCAGCCGGCCCAGCACGAGAATCGGAAATCCGCCGCCGCTGGTGAGGCAGAGCGCGCCGATCGCCAGCACGAGCGGCCCGAGCCACATCGCGCGACGCAGGTTGTGGGTCAGGAAGAGGCCCAGCGGAACGTCCGACACCATGCGAGCGAAGCCGAACGCCCCGGCTACCAGGCCGAGCTGCCAGTCGGCCAGCGCCGCGCCGCGCGCCATGTCGGGCAGGACGGCGGGGAAGGCGCCGCCGGAGAAGATGTTGGAGAAGGTCATCACGCAAAGCAGAGCGGTCAGGGACGTCACGAGGCCTTTTATGGTAAACCATTGCCCCGTGACCTCTGCCACCACGATTCGCCTGGACGTGCAGGGCGGCGTCGCCCGCATGACGTTCGACCGGCCGGAAGTGCTCAACGCCGGCAACGCGCAGTTCGTCGCGGATCTCGGCCGCGCCGTCGCGGCGATCGACGCCCGCGACGACGTGCGCGTGGTCGTCATGACCGGGGCGGGCCGAGCGTTTCAGACCGGGGTCGATCTGAAGGCGCTCGCCGCCGGCGAGCTGACGCAGCCCGACCTGATCGCGTGGGAAGACGCGATGACCGCGATCGAGCGCATGGACCGGCTGGTCATCGCCGCCATCAACGGCCATTGCATCGGCGGCGGCCTTCAGCTGGCGCTGGTGTGCGACTACCGGTTCGCGGTCGAGGACGCGCTCCTCAGCCTGCCGGCCGTGAAGGAATGCCTCATCCCTTCGATGGCGCTCTACCGCCTGCCGCGGCTCATCGGGCTCGCGCGAGCGAAGGAGCTGATCCTGCTCGGCGAGCCGATCACCGCGCGCGAGGGCGAGCGCATCGGGCTCGTGAACCGCGCCGTGCCGGCCGCGGATTTTGCGAAGGCGCTCGACGAGACGATCGAGCGGTTCCTGGCGCTCCCGCCGGTCAGCGCGATCGCGAGCAAGCGGCTGTCGACGCGGGCCTTCGACCTCGACTTCGACACGTTCCGGCGCGAAATGAACGGAGCGCTGGCCGGGTGCTTCGCGTCCGACGAGCACGAGCGCGCGATGGCCAACATTCGATCGAAGAAACGGAGCCGACCATGAAGATCCTGTACACGCCGTTGATGATTGTGCCGTCGGTCAGCCCGGAGCAGCGGGCGGCCATTCTCGAAGCCGCCGGTCCGGGCTCGACCTTCGTCGAGGCCAAGGACGCCGCCACCCAGCGGCGCGAGATCGTGGACACCGACGCCCTCTTCGGCCGCGTTTCGCCGGAGATCTTCCCGCTCGGCAAGAAGCTGCGCTACTACCAGTCGATCGGCGCCGGCGTCGACTCGATCCTCACCCAGGACCTGGTCGAGAGCGACGTGCCGCTGGCCAGCGAAAAAGGCGGCGTCGGCATCCACCTGGCCGAGCACGCGTTCGCGCTCCTGCTCTGCCTCACCCGCGGCCTGCACACCGCGATCCGCCAGCCGGACTACACGCTGCGCGAGCCGATCCGTGTCAAGCAGCTCGAGCTCTACGACCTGACCATGGGCATCGTCGGCTTCGGCGGCACCGGGCGCGAGGTCGCGCGACGGGCACTCGGCTTCGGCATGCGGGTGATCGCGGTCGACATCGAGGACGTGGCGCCGGAGCCCGGTGTGGAGGCGATCTGGAAGCCGGACCGGATGGGTGACCTGCTCGGCCAGTCGGACGCCGTGGTGATCTGCCTGCCGCTCACCAAGGCGACCCACCATCTCTTCAGCCGTGACCTCTTCCGCCAGATGAAGAAGACGGGCTATCTCATCAACGTGACCCGCGGCGCGATCATCTACGGCGACGACCTGGTGAAGGCGCTCGACGAGGGGACGATCGCCGGCGCCGGGCTCGACGTGACCGACCCCGAGCCATTGCCGGCGAACCATCCGCTCTGGAAGCATCCGCGGGCGATCGTGACGCCGCACACCGCCGGGGGCTCGCCCCGCCGCGCCCAGCGCGTCATCGACACGTTCTGCGAGAACCTGCGCCGGATGCGGAAGGGTCAGCCGCTGATCGCGCTGATCGACAAGCGCAAGGGCTACTGAAGCCGCGCCGAGTCAGACCCGGCGCTCGAAGCCGTACTCGCGCGTCTGGTTGAGGTCGTCGGGGAGCGTGCGCTCGCCGGTCCGGCGGAAGCCCATGCGCGTGTAGAGCCGGTGCGCCTGGTCGAACCGGGTATCCGACCAGAGGATCATCCGCGTGATGCCCTGCTCGCCCCGGCACCAGGCCAGGGCTGCCTGGACGAGGGCGCGGCCCGTGCCGCGACCGCGGAGCCGGGCGTCGAGATAGAGCCGGTGGAGCTCGGCGGTCTCCCCGTCGACCCGCTCGACGCCGACCGAGCCGACGATCAAGGTGCCCTCGCGGACGACGAAGAACGCGCCGTGCGGCGGTGCATAGTGCTCCTCGAAGCGAAAGAGATCGGGCACCTCGACGCGCGGGTCGTAGACGAAGTTGTACTCCGCGTACACGCGGCCGATGAGGTCGATGACGCCGGGCGAGTCGTCTCGCGTCGCCGGCCACATGCTCAGCTCGGGCCTCTTCTCGGCGTCGTCCTCCACGCGCGCGATCCGCATCTGGCGCCAGGCGAGCAGGCTTCCGGGTAGGACGATCACCGCGAGGCCGATCAGCACGAGCGCCATGCCGACGAGACGGAGGGCGCCGAACCGCTCGCCGAATACCAGAGAAGACGCGAAGGCGCCCACGAACGGCACGAGCAGGGCGAACGGCGCCACGGTGGCCGTCGGATAGCGGCGCAGGAGGCGCCCCCAGATGGCGTAGGCCAGGATCGTCCCGACGAGGCCCAGATAGAGGACGGCGGTGAGCGCGAGCCACGTCGCGTCAACGATCGCGCCGGCGAGCGCGAAGGGACCGTCCAGGACCAGCGAGAGCGCCAGCGCCGGCACCGGCGGCACCAGGCTCAACCACACGATCAAACCGAGCATGTCGACGTCCTCGGTGTGCTTCAGGAGAATATTGCCGACGCCCCAGCTGATCGCCGAGCCCAGCGCGAGGAAGAACCCGACGGTGGTCAGGTCGCGGCCGACGGTGAAGAGGATCAGCACGAGCCCGGCGAACGAAACCGCCACACCCGAGAGCTGGCGCCGGGTCGGCGTCTCGCGAAAGGCGATGACCGCGAAGAGAATCGTGAACAGCGCCTGTGTCTGGACGAGGAGCGACGCCAGGCCCGGCGGCAACCCGTGAGCGATGGCGAAGAACTGCAGCAGGAATTGACCCGCGAAGAGCGTCGCACCGATCGCGACGAGGACCGGCCAGGCGAGGGGCGGGCGGGGCAGCACGAACGCGGGTACCGCGGCGATCAGGAATCGCAGTGCCGTCAGCTGAGGCGGCGAGAAGCTGTTGAGGCCGATCCGGGTGGCCACGAACGCGAGCCCCCAGATGACGGCGACCAGCAGGGCGAGCGCAACGTGGAGGGGGCTCAGAGGCGGCTGAGGCTAGCCCAGGATGGCCCGGCGGTAGTGGCTCGGATAGACGATGGTCGCCCGCGCGGGCACCGCGGCCAGGTCCTGCGCGATCTGCCAGCCGAGCGTCTTGAGCGCCTCGACGTCGGACTTCTCGCGTCCGGCCAGGAGGCTCCACGCGGTCGCCTCGTCCGGCGCGGCGACGATCACCGGTCCGATGAAGTCGTCGTCGCTGATCCGCTCGAAGAAGTAAAGCGTCACCCGCCGCTCACTCGGGCTTGAGGTCCGGGCGCTTCAGCACGAGCGCCGACCACTCGAGCGTGGCCTTGCGCTTGAACTCGATCGCTTTCTCCCACTCGTCGAGCGAGTAGCAGTCGCGCTCGGCGACGCAGCGGATCTCGGTCACCGTGCGCTCGTCGAGCCCGAGGCGCTCGGCGATCTGCCGGTCGGAGAGGCCGGGCCGGTCGATGCGCTGGAACGAGTTGCAGAGCTCCAGCACCTCGTCCTTGTAGCGTTTGTAGACCTCGGGGTCGAGCTTGAACACGCTCATGGCTACTTCATCTCCTTGAGGCCGTGGGCGGCCGGGCACACGCGCATGCACTCGAAGCACTGGGCGATGTTGGTCGACGAGTAGGTGATGGCCCAGAGGCTCCGCGTGAAGAAGTCGCCGTAGAGGAGCATCTTGCGCCGGTCGCGGTCGGGCTCGTTGAGCGTCTCTTCGAGCACTTTCTGGAACCCGCCGACCCAGTGGGTGTGCACGCGAGTGTTGCAGCGGGCGGCGTCGTAGAAGGTTCGCACGGCGCGGCCGTTCTCGAGCTTGCCGGCGAGACACCCGCCCTCCGAGCTGGGACAGGTCCGAAGACACGGCGTGGTGCCCTCGCGCTCCCACATCTCGCGGCACGGCGGCGCCGGGCACGCCGGCTCGACCTCGACGCGATCGGCCGCGAAGGGCGCCGTCGTGATGACGGCGCTCCAGTACATGAAGCCGTGGTCGCGGTTCAGCACGGGCCCGGCGAGCGATTTCGAGCCGAGGCCGGCGAGCTCGGCGGCGAGCATGAGCGAGAGGAACGGCGTGTCGCCGCTCGCGGTGCCGGGCGGGACGTAAAGCGCGTAGTAGCCGAACTCGCTCTCGATGTGCTGGGCCAGGCGCCGCCCCACGCCCTGGATGCGCTCCGTGGTTCCCATCGTCTGCAGGACCCACGGCGAAGTCGCGGCCCAGTCGCCCTCGCGCGGCTGCGCGCCGCCGACCACGACGACCGACCGGGCGCCCGGCAGAAGATCGTCAGGCCGCTGCTTCTCAGGGGCGCGCGAGGCGAATGCAGCGGCGTCGGCGACACCGCAGACCATCGCGCCCGACTTGAGGGCGACCGACTTCAGCGCCGCGGTGGCGTTGGGCGGCAGCATTATTGTCGCGAGGTCCGTGAGCCCGGCGCGACCGAGGGTGGCCTGAGACAGATGCGAGCCGGCTCCATTATTGGAGCTTCCTGTACTTCCGCCCTACCGGGCAGACGCGCATGCACTCGAAGCACTGGGCGATCGAGTCGCGGAAGAAGCCCAGCGACTGGAGACTCTTCGTGAAGAAGTCGCCGTAGATCATCGTCCGGCGGCGCTCGGGGTCGTTCTCGTTCACGATCTGCAAGAGGCCCTTCTGGAACGAGCCAATCCCGTAGGTCTGCGCGCGCGAGTGACACTTCTCGCGGTCGTAGGTCGAGTCCTGGATGCGCCCGTCGCTCACTTTTCCGGCCAGGCACGCCGGGCACACGCGAAGACACGGCGTGGTGCCGATGCGCTTGTACATCGCCGCGCAGCCCGGGTGCGGGCATGCGGGCTCGGCGAGCGGCGGATCGGGCTCGAGCGGCAGCGTGGTGATGAGCGCCGCGTAGTAGAGCAGACCGTACTCCGGGTTCAGGATGATGTGCGCCGCCAGCGAGCGCGTGCCGAGGCCGGCGAGCTCGGCCGCGTGCATCATCGACATCGGCGGCTCGTGGCCGTGGACGGGCAGGGACGGCGCCTGGATCGCGTGGTGCGCCAGCGTGCCCTCGATGAAGTCGCACATCGCGTGGACCGCGACGTTCTCGCGCAGGTCGTAGCCGGTAATTTCCATCACGCGGTGATCCGGACAGCGCCACGCCCCGGCAGTCGGCCCATCACCGCCGGCCACGACGACACTGCGAGCGCCCGGCAGGATGTCCTCCGGGCGGTAGCCCTCGGGCACCTTCGCGCGGAACGCCTCGACGGCGGCGATGCCGACCACGCGCGCGCCGGCCTTCTTACCGATCGCCTTCACCTGCTCCTCGCGGGTCATGAGGGGACCAGGATAATCCCCTCCAGGCTCATCTACCACGCGAGCGATTGGGGATGTATCGGCCGCTCAGCCGGCGACTCTGCAGTATGATGCGGGAAGCGATCAGCGACGTGGAGGCTTGCCGCGCAGTTCTCGCCGTAGATCGGGCGAACATCGCGCCGACAGGAGCTGTCGAGCATGGCGAAAACGACAGGACGACGGCAGTGGCTTTCGATGGTCGCGCGGGGAGCCGTGGCAGCCACGGTCGGTGTCGGCGGACGACCACGCGCGGCGCGGTCGGACGACGGCGGTGGGCATCCGCGCATCAAGCACATCGTCGTCCTGATGATGGAGAACCGCTCGTTCGACCACATGTTCGGGCTGTTGATGAACGAGATTCCCGACCTGCGGGGGGTCAGCGTCGGCGAGTGGACCAACGTCGACAACCAGGGCAACGTGCACGCGCTGACCGACGACGCGGCGTACCAGGGGCAGTTCGGTGTCGATCCACCGCACGATTTTTGGAGTGTGCATCAGCAGATCTTCGGGCATCCGGGCCAGCCGGCGCCACGGCCACCGCAGCCGGACATGCAGGGATTCGCCGCGGACTATGCGCGAGCCGGCGGCAAGCCGGCCAACATCATGAAATGCTTCCGGCCGGATCGATTGCCGACCATCCGCGCGCTGGCCAAGAGCTACCTCGTCTGCGACAACTGGTTCTCCTCGGTGCCGGGCGGGACGAATCCAAACCGCGCCTTCGCACACTTCGGGACGTCCTTCGGCCGGGTCGACAACGGGGTCGTGTGGTTCGTGCTGGTCAACCGGCGGCTGGAGCACGGGATCTACGGTCGCCTCCGCAGTCACGGCCGGAAGGCCAAGATCTACTATTACAACGTACAGAGCGGGACGATCGGGATGACGTTCCTTCCGTCGTCCTACTTCGGGCTCTATCGCGATTTCGTCAAGGACTGCCGGAACAACACGCTACCGGACTACGCGTTCATCGAGCCGCCGTACGTGGATCAGGAGGACGGTACGCTGGCCGCCGACCAGCATCCCGACAACTTCGTCCTCGCGGGCGATGAGTTCATCCGGAACGTGTACGAGGCGATCCGCTCGTCCGACGAGGTGTGGCGCTCGACGCTGCTCCTGATCGTCTGGGACGAGCACGGCGGGATCTTCGACCACGTGTCGCCGCCGACCCTGCCGTACGGCGACAGCTTCCGGTCGGGGGTGTCCGGCTTCAACTTCGACCGGCTCGGCGCCCGCGTCGGAGCGATTGTGGTGTCGCCCTACGTGACGCCGGGTGTCTCACACGCGCTGTTCGAGCACGCGTCGATTCCTGCCACCGCCACGCAACAGTTCATCGGTCCCCCCGACCGACACGCGCCGTACCGGCGCGAGCAGAGCGCGTCGACGCTGCAGCAGCTCTTGATCGACATGGCCCCGCGCATGGAGCGCCCCGACTTCGGCCGGCCGCCGCGGAGCACATTGGCTGACCATCACGTGATCCCGGTGTCGCTGTCGCAGGCTCATGCGCCGGAGCGCCCGACGTTTGGACCGACTCGCCGGGCATCATCGCTGCAGATCGAGCACGTCCGTGACGTGCACCAGCTCCTGGCGTTCCGGAAGCCGAAGATCGCCCGCGCGCTCGACCCCCGGGGCATCACGACACAACGAGAGGTCGCGCAATTCATGCGCACGGCGCTGGCAGTTCTCCATTCCGAGCTGGGGGAGCGCGATTCTTAGGGTGCAGGCCCGCGGTCCGCTGGTGGTCGCGGTCGTCGTCTGGGCGCTCATCGCCTTCGCCGTTCCGCAGGCGGTCCGGGCGCAGGCGACCAGCGAGGCGCAGCCCGACGCCCTGGATGTCTCCATCTGTTCGAAACCGTCCGTGCCGCACAGCAGCATTCCGGTCGTCCGCGACCTGTTGACGGAGTATCGCGATCTGACCTTCGACTTCTGTCGCGTGCACGAAGACTACAAAGAGGGCGGCTTCGCCGGCATGCTCGAGCGACAATTCGGAACGGTGCAGGACGCGTTCGTCGATCTCTTCGTCGGTCCCGGTCTGCACCCGACGGTCGGCGTCATTGTGCCCGAGGGCGGAGCGGCGTTCGGCCTCGCGCTGAACAACGAGTGGCACATCACGGAAGTGCCGCACACTCGTCTCACGACCAGCGTCGAGGCACGCGGCACGCCGGAGGGATTTTGGGCAGTCGGCGGGGTGTCCCACATGCAGTTCGACTGGTACCGCGTCTCCGACAACGGCTCGTTCCGCATGCCGCAGGCCACGGTCGCCGTCCGGCATTTCGATCTTCCGACGCTACCGTTCTTCGGTCTGGGCAATCAGTCTTCGCGCGATGACCGCTCATTGTTCGAGCTGACCGAGACCGAGGTGCCGATCCTGGTTGACTTTCCCATAGGGTACGGAGTGACGTTCTCGACTCAGGTGAACACGCTCTTTGCCGCCTCGGATCCATCACAGGCCTTCACCAACCGGTTTTCCGCGTCCACGGCGCCAGGCATCCGAGCGAGCACCACGCATCTGGTACCTGGAATCGCCGTGACCTATCGCTCTCCGGAGGTGCTCTACGGTCTTTACGGCGAGGGCCGATTGAGCTATGAGGCCTACCAGACGATGGCCGGCGGATCGTTCTCGTTCGATCGAGTCGAAGCGGGCGTCGCGGTGCACTACGGCATCGAGGACCTGCCCTTCTCCCAGGGGTCGTTCCCTTACCTGCGAAGTCTACTCGGTTCGAGCCGCTTCAGTGCCCTGGCCAACCTGGTTATCAGCCAGCCGCGCTCACACAACGCGGTGCCCTTCTACCTCCAGCCGACATTGGGCGGCGGCGACATCCACAACGAAAACTGGCTGAGCGGCTACACGAACTATCGGTTCAGGGCACCCAACTCGGTCGCATATGGCTTGAGCTATGAGAGGCGACTGATCGATCCGTTCGGCTTTTCCATCTTCGCGCAATGGGGCAAAGTAGGGCAAGACGTCGGTGAGCTCGATTTCACCCATTTGAAACACAGCATCGGTGTGGGGCTCACGGTGCGACTCGGTGGCAAATCGGTGGTGGAGTTTTCGCTCGCGTGGGGCGGCGGCGAAGGCACCCAGGTTTTCGCCACCGGCAATACGAACAACGCGATCGGATTCGGAACGCGTGCGGCCGGCACGGTGGGTCTGCGGGGCGTCTTTTAAGCGAGGGGTCGCCCTTCCGCGCCTATGGCAGGAGGATGCGATGATCGGGCCGCCACGACCTCGATGGCGCGCCGCTCGTCAGGGCTGTATTCTCGCGGAATGCGCCCGTCTTGGCGTTCAACGACCTGTCGGACCAGACCGACCTCGATGAGCAGGAAGGGATGATGCACCTATTCGTGCCGTCCTCGGCATCAGGAACCCAGGCGGGCACTCGTTCCCTGAAGGTCCCGAGCAACGCGCCGTCGAGTACATCTCCTTGCTCAGCCTGCTGGCGTACAGAGTCCAGGAAGCCAAGCGTCGGAAGGGGCCATAGTGGCATGCCAGCCTCTGGATGTGACCGACCGGGAGATCGCCGCGGCCACCCGACTGTGGCCTAAGCGGGGCCAGGTTCCTGGTGGACGAGAGCGTCGACGGCGAGGGGGTTACCTTTCTCCGCGACCGCGGCTGGAACGCCAAGGGTGTCCACGAAGTCGGGCTCGCCGGCTCGGTGTACACCGCAACACCGTGCTCACCAAGCTTTCGGGCTGGGGCATCCAGCGTCCGGGCACCGAGGGGCGAAACCTGAGCTTGTAGAGGCGACAGATGACCGACGACACTGCGATCGAGACCCAGGCGACCGAGCTTCTCCGCACGATGATCCGTAACGGCTGCGTCAACACTGGCGAGGCCGCCTCGGGCCATGAGGAGCGCAGCGTGGCCGCGCTGGAGGACTTCTTCGCCAGCACCGGCCTATCCTGCGAGCGCTACACCTCGGAGCCGGGGCGCATGAGCCTCATCACCAGGATCGAGGGCCGCGATCCCAAGGCACCCACGTTGCTCTTGATGGGGCACACCGACGTGGTGCCCGTGACGCCGTCGGGATGGCAGCGAGACCCGTTCGGCGGCGAGCTGGTCGATGGCATCGTGTGGGGCCGCGGCGCCATCGACATGCTGAACCTTACGTCCACGATGGCGGTCGCCATGTACCGGCTCGCGAAGAGCGGCTGGCGCCCGCGCGGGACCCTCATCTACCTCGCGGTGGCCGACGAGGAGGCGGGCGGGTTTCTCGGCGCCGGTCACCTGGTCGAACACCACGCCGACGCCGTCAAGTGTGACTACGTCATCACCGAGAGCGGCGGCGTGCCGATCCCGACCAAGGCCGGTCACACGCTGAAGGTGACCGTCGGCGAGAAGGGCGGCAACTGGCGGCGCCTCACCGTGCACGGCACGCCCGGCCACGGCTCGCGCCCGTTCAAGACCGACAACGCCCTCGTCACCGCTGCCAAGGTCGTGCACCGACTGGCCGAGTACCGGCCGAAGGCGCGCATCCTCGACGCGTGGCGCGGCTACGTTCAGTCGCTCCATCTCGAGCCGGGGCTGACGGAAGCGTTGACCGATCCCGATCGCGTCTACGACGCCATCTGCGATCTCGACAATCTCGCGCTGGCCCGCGAGGCGCACGCTTGCACGCACACGACCTTCTCGCCCAACATCGCCCACGGCGGCACGAAGGTGAACGTGATTCCCGACCGGGTCGACATCGATGTCGACATCCGCTCGCTGCCGGGCGTCGAGCAGCACGAGGTCGAGGCGATGATCAAGGAGGCACTCGGCCCGCTCGTGTCCAAGGTGACGATCGAGACGCCGTCCGACCGCCGGCGCGGCGGCAGCGTGTCGCCGACCGACACTCCGCTGATCGCCGCCATCCGGCGCGTGACCAAGCGCATGATGCCCGACAGCACGGTGGTCCCGGCCATCACGACCGGCGGCACCGATGCCAAGTTCTTCCGCTGGAAGGGGATTCCGGCCTACGGCTTCGGCCTGCAGTCGCTGCGCATCCCGTACACCGAGTACCCGATGATGTTCCACGGCAACAACGAGCGCGTGGACACCGAGAGCTTGAAGCTCTCGGCGATGATGTGGGAGGCGCTGGCCCGCGAGTTCCTGGGCTGATCCTTCCTCTTCGGGCGGAGAGGCGGCCTACCAGGTGAAGCTGTTCGGGGCTAAAAAGACCGGGCAAAGCCGAGGCGGCGGGACCACGCCAGGAGCGCCTCTCTGTGGCCGGACAGAGGCGGGCCTAGAGTTTCTCCAGAGGTTCACGAGCCCTCTGCAGTTCGCGAAATCGCCCATGCCCAGAGGGCGGGATGGACAACTCGGGGTCCCGACCTGTCCTCGCGGGGCCGTCGCGCTGGCAAATCAGCGCGGCTGCCTGCGACCATCAAGCCTGCGCGGCGGTAGAGCGAGGCTCGCTCGCTCCTCATCGACTGCGCGTTGGAAGTCCGTCAAGCGATCGAGAGGGACGTCAAAGAAGTAGAGCCCGAAAGGCGTCTGTCGGCTGAAGCCCGCCCCGAGCCGGTCACCAGCCGCCCAGCCCCGATCAATGTACTTGAGACGTTCCTCGCGGGTGCGAAGGGGTCGTAGCTCGATGACAACCCCGCTCGTGGTGAATCGGTCCCACGTCTGCCGGCGCCACGACCACTCTTCGGCTTGCTTCAGAGGCTCAACCTCATTCCGGCCCTGGAACCGCCACGGGCCGTAACCGGGCTTGAAAATGTGCAAGCCGTCTGTGTACCAAGACCCCGAAGACCCTGAATCGAAGGGGCCGCTTAGCGTAAATCGGCCTTCACCGTCGGTAACGGCTTGAGCGGAGTCGCGGAATACCTTCGGAGTTGGAAAATTGCCGAAGCCGCGCAGCGGCCATAGATAGAACACGTCAAGGATGACAGCCCCGTCGATGGGCTTCCCAGTATCGGCATCGACCACTTGCCCAATCCTTGGACGCACTGACTCTGTGGGAGCCGGGCGGGGAGGTTCAGTTGCGCATCCAGCCAGTGGCCAGATCGATGCCAAGACCAGCAGGACTGTCGCTGTGCGCCAACATCCATCGATCGACGTTCGCCGGTCCACGTGGTCCATCCAACCCATCTCAGCCCTCCTCCGTCTCGGCCCTGAGCGTGTCCACGGCGTTCCTATGTTCGTCGAGCTTCTTCTGCACCTGACGCCCCCGCTGCACGTTCTCTTCGAGGGACCGGCCTGCCGCCGCGCACCGCTCGTAGTCCTCGTCGCGCTGCTCCTCGAAGATGATCTCGCAGCCGACCCCTCCGGTATAATCCGCGCGGCATGAATTTCGCGGCGCTGCGCGCGAGTACGATTCCGGGCTTGCTCGTCGAGCGCGTGCTCACGCGCCCCGCGCGTGTGGCGTTCCGTTCGAAGGAGCTCGGCATCTGGCGCGAGACGACATGGCGCGGGCTCGCCGATCGCGTCGCGGCGCTGGCGCTCGGATTCGCACGCGAATACCGGTTCGCTCGGGGCGAGACGGTGGCCATCATCGGCAACCCGTGCCCGGAGTGGACGGTTGCCGATCTGGCCGCGCAGACCCTCGGGGCGATCACCTACGGTATCTATCCGACGAGCGCGCCCGGCGAGGTACGCCACCTGCTCCAGCACGGCGGCGCGACACTGGTCGTGGTCGAGGACCAGGAACACCTCGACAAGACGCTCGAGGTGCTCGACGCGTGTCCGGGCGTGCGCGGCGTCCTGGTGGTCGACACGCGCGCGCTCTTCATGTACCGGAATCCGCGGGTGCGTCCGCTGGCAGATATCGAGACTATCGGCCGCACCGCGCTGGCCGCCGAGCCCCACGCGCTCGATCGCCTCGTGCGGTCGCTGTCACCCGACGATCCGGCGACGATCATCTACACGTCGGGCACGACCGGCCATCCGAAGGGCGCGGTCTATCGCCACGGCCCGCACCTGGCCGCGTGCGCGAACATCATCGAGCACTATCCCATCTTGCAGACGGGCGAGCATCGCGCGGTGGCGATGCTGCCGCTCTGTCATGCGATGGGCCGGAACCTGGCCATCACGATGCCGCTGCTCGCCGACATCGTGCCCCACTACCCGGAGTCGGTCGACACGTTCGCCGACGCGCTCTACGAGATCCAGCCGACCTTCGTCTTCACGGTGCCGCGCTACCTTCAGAAATTCGCCGCGCATCTCCTGGTCGGGCTCGACCAGAGCTCGCGGGTGAAGCGGGCTGCCTATCGACTGGCGATGACAGCTGGCCGCCGAGCGCTCGAGCGCCGGCACGCCACCCCTGGCGCGAGGGGATCGGCCGCGCTCGCGGCGGTCGCGAACGCACTCGTCTTTCGCTGGCTCCTCGAAAAGGTCGGCTTCGCGCGCGCACGGCTGGTCCTCTCGAGCGGCGCCCCGCTTCCGCCGGCGGTCGCGCGGCTCTGGCAGGCGTGGGGCGTCAACGTCTGCGAGGCCTACGGCCAGACCGAGACGGGCGGGGCACTCGTCTCCGGCCAGCGCGGGCCGTATCCGCAGCCGGGCGACGTCGGCACGATCGCGCCCAACCTCGCGGTCGAGCTCGATGACGACGGCGAGATCATGGTGAGCGGGGAGCTCTTCGCCGGATACTGGCGCGACCCCGACGCGACCCGTGCGCTCTACCGCGGCGGTAAGCTCGCGACAGGCGACGTCGGCGAATGGGCCGACGGGCGTGCGCTCCGGCTGGTCGACAGGAAGAAGGACATCCTGATCACGGCCGGAGGGAAGAACGTGAGCCCCTCGCACGTCGAGAGCCGGCTGCGCGCGAGCCCCTACATCAGCGAGGCCGCCGTGTTCGGCGAGGGCCGGAAGTACCTGGTGGCCCTGCTCGAGGCCGACGGCGAGACGGTGGGCGAGTGGGCGCGCGAACACGGCGTCGTGCACACAGGCTACGCCTCGCTGGTCACCCGTCCCGAGGTGATGGCATTGATCGAGGCCGAAGTGCGGCGCGCAAACGACGATCTGACGCGCGTCGAGCAGGTGAAGGCGTTTCGTCTCCTGCCGCGCGAGCTCGACCCCGAGCTGGAGGGCGAGCCGGTGACGCCCACGCGAAAGGTGAAGCGACGGCTGATGGCCGAGCGCTACAGCCCGCTGGTCGCGTCGATGTATGCGGGCGACGAGGAGCAGCGGATCGCCGCCGAGATGGACAGACTTGAACGCTGAGAATCAAGAGAGGGGCCGAGCCCTTCTCTTCGCACGGAGGATTCGATGAAGCCTGCTCTCGCGCTGCTCGCGGCGTTGCTGGCATTCGCCGGCGGGGCCTCGCCGGCACTCGCGCAGTATCGCATCGGGATGAGCGCCGCCATCACCGGTCCGGCCTCGTCGACCTACGCGCCCACGTACGAAGCGTACAAGGTGTACTTCAAGCGCGTGAACGATGCGGGCGGGATCAACGGCCAGAAGGTCGAGATCGCCTACGAGGACGACCGCGGCGAGCCTCAGCGGGCGGCCGCCAACGCCAAGAAGCTCGCCGAGGGGTCGATCCTCATGGTCAACGCCTCGACCTCGGCGACCTACAAGCCGTTCATGACCGAGTCGGAGACCGAGAAGATCCCGCTGATGTTCGGCGGCGGCGTCTGCCCGCGCGAGGCCTTCCCGCCGGCGAGCCCGCTCATCTTCTGCTCGACGTCCTTCGGCTCGAAGTGGGACAGCCGCTTCGCGCTCGGCTTCATCAAGGAGCAGGCGGGCGGCAAGAAGGTGAAGGTCGGCTTCGCCGCGCAGGACATCCCCCTCTCGCGGATCGAGCTCGAGTTCGCAGAGCAGCACGCGAAGGAAATGGGGCTCGAGACGATCCCGGTGGTGGTCGTGCCCGGCAACACGCCCGACTTCACGCCGTTCGCCCAGAAGCTGAAGGACGCCGGGGCCGACTGGGTGCTGTCCTGGGCCCTGTGGCACGTCGAGGTCGGCGTGTTCGAGGCGCTTCAGCGTATCGGCTGGCAGGGGAGCTACCTCCTCTACGGCCACCAGCAGACGCAGGACGAGCTCGCCCGCCTGAAAGCGCCGAGCCTGCACGCTTTCGGCGGCAACACGCTCTTCATGGAGAATCTGCCGATCCATACCGAGATCGCGAACCTCGTCAAGGGCCAGACGACGCACCCGGCGCACTACATGGCTGAGGGCTGGGTGTCGGCGATGGTGCTCGAGGCCGCGCTGAAGAAGTGTGGCTGGCCATGTCCCAAGGACAAGCTCGCGACGGCGATGGCCGGCGTGAGCGTCGATACGCGCGGGCTGCGCGGCGGCCCGATCGAGTGGACCGCCGACAACCACTACCGGAAGAGCACGTACTACAAGGTCTACCGGTGGGACGCGGCCAAGAGCGGCATCGCGCCGGTCGGCGGCTGGACGCGGCTCGAGATCAAATGAAGCCACTCGCGCCTACAGCAGGCCACTCGCGGCCCAGGCCGGCCTCCCGGACCCCGTTACAGTGACGCGGTGACGCAGGCCCTCGCCACGACCGTCGTCGTCGCGAGCCTCTACGCGCTGCTCGCGGCTGGCTACGTGCTCGTGTACCGGGCGACGCGCGTCCTGAATCTGGCCCAGGGCGACATGATGACCCTGGGCGGCTACTTCCTGTTCCTGGCCGCGACCTCGGTGCCCGGTGCGCCTGCGCTGTCGGTGGCCGCCGCGGTCGGCCTCAGCGCGCTGTCCGGCTTCGTCATCTATCGCCTCCTCATGCGTCCGATGGCGGGCCATCCGATCTTCGCCGCGGTCCTCGTCACCGTCACGCTCGGCATCCTGCTGCGGGCCGCGATCGTACTCGTGTACACCGATCGCATCCGCCACCCGCTGCCGCTCCTCGGCCTCGCCAATCCTCCGCGCCGGCTTCCCGGCGGCGCCGTCGTCTCGACGTTCGACCTCTTCACGGTCGGCGTCGCCGCGCTGTTGTTCGTCGCACTCTTCGCCTTTCTCCGGCTCTCGCCCCTCGGCATCCAGATGCGCGCGGCCGGCGAGAAGGCGCTGCTCGCCGCCCAGCGCGGGATCAACTTCCAGCTTCTCTTCGCGCTCTCCTGGGCTCTGGCCGGCTTCGCCGGCGCGCTCGCCGGCACGCTCTACGCGAGCAACGTGCGCCTCGACCCGTCACTCGGCGTCCTCGGCCTGAAGGCCTTCGCGGTGGCGCTGGTCGGCGGGCTCGACAGCCTGGGCGGCGTCATCCCCGGCGCCCTCATCGTCGCGGCTGTCGAGGTGCTGTCTGTCCGATACGGCGACCCGCTGCTGGCCGACGTGTCGCCGTTTCTGTGTCTGCTGGCGATGCTGCTCGTCCGTCCGTGGGGGCTCTTCGGAACGAAGGAAGAGCTGGAGCGCGTGTAGATGTCGCTCGCCGGGGGCTACTTCAAGACGACCTACGACGGCGACCTGGCGCTGGTCGACACGAGGCTGCGCCGCGTGACGCTCGCCGCGCTGGTCATCGCGCTGCTGGCTCTGCCGCGCTTCGCGTCGCCCTTCGCGCTCGACCTCGTCGCCCAGGTGGCGCTCGCCGCGGTTGGCGCGCTGGCCCTCAACATGCTGACCGGGTTCGCGGGGCAGGTCTCGCTCGGCCACGCCGGGTTCATCGCGGCCGGCGCCTTCACGACCGCGGTGCTGGTCGAACACCGGTTGCCCTCGCCGCTGTTCGCCCTGCCTGCCGCGGCTCTGGTCGGCGCCGCGCTGGGTGTGGTCGTCGGCATTCCCGCACTGAGGCTCAAGGGACTCTACCTGGCGCTCGGTACGCTTGCGCTGCATCACGTCGTGCTCTATGCGTGCGGCGAGTTTCAGAATCACTGGGGGGCGAACACGGGGGCGTCGATCCCGCCACCGCGGCTCGGCGCCTGGGTCTTGAAGGGGACGACGGCGTGGTACTACGCGCTGACGTCGATCGCCGCGCTCGTCCTTGCCCTTTCGGTGAACCTCCAGCGATCGCGCGCCGGCCGGGCGTGGATGGCGATCCGCGACCGTGAGATCGCCGCGGAGTCGGTCGGGATCGACGTGGCGCGCTACAAGGTGCTGGCGTTCGTCTGGTCGAGCGCCATCACCGCCGTCGCCGGTGCGCTCTTCGCGTATCAGCGCGCCTTCGTCTCGGTGGAGGCGTTCGGCTTCTTTGTGGCGATCGAGTACATCGCGATGATCATCATCGGTGGGCTCGGCTCGTCGCTGGGAGCCGTGCTCGGCGCCGCCTTCGTGACGCTCCTGCCGCACGGGATCGACGCGGCGTTCGCGCGTCTCAGCGTACAGGGCGGCGCCGAGTACTACCTGTTCCCGCTGAAGTTCGGCGCCTTCGGTCTCCTGATGGCGGTCTTCCTGGTCTTCGAGCCCCAGGGCCTCGTCGGCATCTGGCGCCGGATTCGCAACTGGTTCTTTCTGTGGCCGCTGCGCTACCGTCCGCTGCGCCCGGCGTCGTGACGGCCGCGGGCGTCGTGACGCCCCTCCTCGAGGTGGAGAACCTCGAGGTCGTCTACCACCACGTCGCGACGGCGATCCAGGGCGTGTCGCTCGCGGTGCCGCCGCGCGCGATCGTAGCGCTCCTCGGCACCAACGGGGCCGGCAAGACGACCACGCTGCGCGCGATCTCCGGCTTTCTCGGCGCCGACGACGCGCAGGTGGTGAGCGGCCGCGTGACGTTTCTCGGCGACACGGTGACCGGACGGCCGCCACACGAGGTGGCGCGTCGCGGGCTTGTCCTCGTTCCGGAGCGCGACAAGGTCTTCGAGACACTGACCGTGCAGGAGAATCTCAGAGCCCTCGTGCGCGGCCGGCACGCCGCGCGCGACGCGGCGCGTCCGCTGGTCACGCTCGAGCAGGTCTTTCACTACTTTCCAGTGCTCGCCGAGCGCGGCCGGCAGCTCGCGGGTTACCTCTCGGGCGGCGAGCGCCAGATGCTGGCGCTGGCGACGGCCCTTTTGTGCCGGCCGGTGGTGCTGCTGGTCGACGAGCTGTCGCTCGGCCTGGCGCCGCTCGTCGTCGAGAGCCTCATGACGCTGGTCGCGCGCCTCCGCGACGAGCTTGGGCTGGCGGTGCTGCTCGTCGAGCAGAACGCCGGCGCGGCCCTCGCTGTCGCGAACCACGGTTACGTCATGGAGCATGGGCGGATCGTCTACGACGGCTCCGCCGAGCGGCTCCTGGCGCACGAGGACGTCCGCGAGTTCTATCTGGGAGTGGGCCGGCGCGAGGGGCGCAAGCGCTACACCGAGGTCAAGCAGTACCAGAGGCGGCGGCGATGGTTCTAGCCGTCGACAATGTGAGCCTCGAATTCGAGGGGCTGCGCGCGTTGATAGGAATCAGCATGTCGGTCGCCGCGGGCACGCTGGCCGCCCTGGTCGGGCCCAACGGCGCCGGCAAGACGTGTCTCTTGAACTGCGTCGGCGGCTTCTACGCCCCGACCTCCGGGCGGATCCTCTTCGGCGATGCGGCCATCCACGGGCTCCCGCCGCACCGCATCGCCGCTCACGGTATCGCGCGCACGTTCCAGTTCGTCGAGCTCTTCCGCGGCATGACGGTTCTCGACAACATCCTGCTGGGCCGCCACCGGCACATGCGGGCGGGCGTGCTGGCGGGCGGGCTCTTCTGGGGACGCTCGCGGAGGGAGGAGATGGCGCACCGCCGCCGCGTCGAGGAGATCGTGGAGTTCCTCGAGCTCGAGCGCGTGCGCAAGGAGCTGGTCGCGAGCCTGCCGTTCGGCGTCCAGAAGCTGGTGGCAATCGCCCGCGCCCTCGCCATGGAGCCGACGCTCCTCTTGCTCGACGAGCCCTCGACCGGGATGAACCGCGAGGAGAAGGAGAACCTCGCGCGGTTCCTCCTGCGGATCAAGCACGAGCTCGGCACGACGATGCTGTGGGTCGAGCACGACATGGAGCTGGTGGGCGATCTCGCCGACACGGTGACGGTCCTCGACTTCGGACGGAAAATCGCGGCGGGCCCGCCGGCCGAGGTGCTGCGAGATCCGGCGGTGGCCGAGGCGTACCTCGGGCGCGCCTGGGAGCGTCGCTGACGTCTGTATACTGAAATCATGAAGAGGAAGGGAGTGCTTTCAGGGCTCGTCGACGGCGCCGGCGCGGGGCTCGCCGCCGGGATCGCGGCCGGTCTTCTGCTGTCAATCATGGAAGTCAAGAACCGCCAGGGCGATCTCACGTGGGCGATCACGCTGGCCTCCGGACCCGCGCGCACCGACAAGCTCCTCGCCGGCTGGCTGGTCCAGCTCGTGTTCGGCACGGCTCTCGGGGTCCTTTTCGGCCTGCTCTTCACGGCGCTGAGGCTTCGTCGCGAAGGCGCCGCCCTGTGGGCCCTCGGTGTCGGCATCGCCTGGTGGCTGGTCTGCTGGTTCGCCCTGATGCCGACTGGGCTCCGCCACGCGCCGTGGGCGGAAATCGGCGATCCGTCACAGACGCAGATCGCCGTGGCCGGGGTACTCGCCGCCATGGGCTACGCGGCTATTCTCGCGGTCGTTTTCGCCTGGCTCGAGCAACGCTGGACGAACGCGTAATCGCGCGAACCCGCGCCTAGTAGCCGGCCAACTCACGCGCGCTCACCGCCGGCCGTCGGGCGGCGCCGCCCCAGGGGGCAGTGCGCGCCGCAGGCCGTCGCGGGGCTGGTGCCCCGCCGGCCGAGGCGCGCCTATAGACGAAGGAGCCCGATGATGCTGCTGCCGACGTCGGTGGTGGGAAGCCACGGGCTTCCCGGCTGGGTGTGGCTCGCCCGCGAGGCGATAGAAGCCGGCCGCCTGGGTGCACTCGACATGCGCGAGCTCATGGAAGACGCGACGCAGGCGGCGCTCCTCGACCAGGAGCGCGCGGGCGTCGACGTCTTGACCACCGGCGAGATGATGCGCGTGCGGTTCATCATCGGCTTCTACGACCGCATCACCGGCATTCGCACACTGCCCGCCGCGCGGAAGCTCGGTCAACCCCTCTGGGACACCAACACGCCGTTCGAGGTGACCGAGTCGATCAGCGCGCCGGCCGGCCTCGGCATCGTTGAAGAATTCAAGCTCGCGCGCGCCCTAACGACGAAGCAGCTAAAGGCGACGGTCCCCGGGCCCTACACGCTGCTCGTGCCCCTCAAGCTGGCCGGCGGCTACAAGGACAAGGAGACTCTGCTGGCCGACCTGGTCGGCATCGTGAACGCCGAGTGCCGGGCCCTGGTCGAGGCGGGCGCCGACTTCATCCAGATCGACGAGCCGCACAGCGGCATGTACGCCGGCTCGGCCCCGCGTTTCGAGCAGGGCGTGAACCAGGCCGTCGAGGGCGTCGAGGCGAAGATCGCCGTGCACGTCTGCTTCGGCAATCTCTACGGACGGCCCTTCTCGGCGGTACGCGATTTTCGGAATCTCTATCCGGCGCTGCGCGATCTGCGCGCCTCCCAGATCGTGCTCGAGTACGCGAACCGCGGGATGGACGATCTGCGACTGTGGCGAGAATTCCCGACCGACAAGGAACTGGGCGCAGGCGTCATCGACGTCAAGGCCTTCAAGGCCGAGTCGCCGACCGACGTGGCCGAGCGCATCCGCGCCGTTCTCGAGCACGTGCCGGCGGAGAAGCTCTGGCTCAATCCCGACTGCGGCTTCTGGGAAACGCCGCGCTGGGTGGTGAAGCAGAAGCTCGCCTCGCTCGTCGAGGGCGCCCGTATCGTCCGCAAAGAGCTCGGCGAGTGAGGCGGCTCCTATCGGCGGCGATCGTGATGGTCGCCGCTGCGACCGCGAGCGGCTGTGTCGTGCTGCAGCGGGCGACAACGACCTGGTGGGACCTCGAGCGCGGCCCCTCGGGCCAGGCGCCCGATCCGGCGACGACGTCCGAGCCGGTCGTGCAGGTCTATGCGGCCCGCACGGTGGGTCTGCGCGGGCTCATCGCGGTGCATTCCTGGATCGTCGTGAAGGCGCGCGACGCGAAGGCCTACACGCGCTACGAGGTGATCGGCTGGGGGGTCGATCGCGGTCTGCCTGCCCTGCGCGTCAACCGGTCCGGACCGGACAACTACTGGTTCGGCGACCGCCCGGAACGGCTCGTGGACCTGCGCGGCGAGGGCGTCGACACGATCGTGGAGCGCGTCGAGAAGGCGGTGGCGGACTACCCGTATCCGTCCACCTACCGGACGTGGCCCGGTCCGAACAGCAACACGTTCACGGCCTGGGTCGGCCAGCGCGTGCCCGAGCTGAATCTGAAATTACCGGCCTCGGCAATCGGCAAGAACTATCTGTGCGGACGCCTCGCGGCGGCCGACAGACTATACCAAGTGACCGCGGAATGATATGTTCGGGCAATCTCGAAGCGGGAGGCGTCGATGGACACGTTTGATCTCGGTCTGGCCGGCAAGGTCGCGATCGTCACCGGTGGCAGCGAAGGACTCGGCCGCGCGTGCGTGGAGCGGTTCGTGCGCTCCGGCGCGAAGGTGGCCGCGTGCGCGCGCCGCAAGGATGTGCTCGAGCGCAACATGGACGAGATACGACGGGCGACCGGCGGCGACGTCCTGGCGATGGCGGCCGACGTGACGCACGGCAACGAGGTCGAGGCGTTCGTGGCGGCGACGGTTGCGCAGTTCGGCGGCGTCGACATTCTCGTCAACAACGCCGGTACCTCGCTGGCCGCCGGCTTCGAGCAGGTCGACGAGGCTACCTGGCAGTACGACTTCGACCTCAAGGTGATGGGCGCGATCCGGCTCTGCCGGCTGGTGATTCCGCACATGAAGCGCCGCGGCGGCGGGCGCATCATCAACGTGACGACGGTCGGCGGCAAGGTGCCGATGGCGCGCGCGCTGCCGACCAGCGTCTCGCGCGCTGCCGGCATCAACCTCACCAAGTCGCTCGCCAACGAGTACGCGGCCGACAAGATCCTCGTCAATACGATCTGTCTCGGGATCGTGAAGAGCGCGCAGCACGAGCGGCGCGCGAAGGGCGATCTCGAGGTGCATTACAGGGAGCTCGCCGAGAAGCGCAAGCTGCCCCTCGGACGGGTCGGCGAGGCCAGCGAGTTCGCCGACCTCGTGGCGTTTCTGTCCTCGGCGCGCGCCGCCTACATCACCGGCACCGCCATCAACTTCGATGGAGGCATGACCGCCGCCGTGTAGGCCCGCCGCCGCGTTACAGCGGTCGAACGATTTTCATCAGGAGGACTGGATGCTGAAGCGGAGGGTGATCGTGGCGGCCGCGATCGGCTGTGTCCTGGGCGCGGGGACGCTGGCGTCCTCTCAGGACAGCAAGCCCCCAACGGCGACGCGCCCGGGGCTCCACAAGCTCTACGCCGCAAGCAAGGCTCTCGAGGACGCCCACCGTCATCTCGAGCGGGCCGAGCACGACTTCGGCGGCCACCGCGCGAAGGCGCTCGAGCTGGTCAAGCAGGCGGAGGCCGAGGTGAAGGAGGCGGTGGCGTTCGCGAAGGCCACACCTCCGGCGGCCAAGCAATGACTGCCAAGCTCGCGCTCCACACGTGGACACTCGAGACGACGGCGCTGCCCGACGTGCTGCGCGCCACGCGCGCGGCGGGCTGGGACGGCGTCGAGCTCCGTCGGGTCGACTTCGCCCGGGCCGCCGAGAAGGGCCAGCCCGCAGCCGACGTCCTGAAGCTCGTGAAGGCGAGCGGTCTCGGCGTGGCGTGCGTCGGCGTCGAGATGGGCTGGATGTTCGCCGACGGTGCCGAGCGGGAGCGGCTGATGCAGGCGTTCACCGAATCCTGTCGCTGGGCCAGCGAGCTCGGCTGCGCGACCGTGATGAGCGCGTCCGATCGCGGCCGCGGCGATCTCGCTCGCGCCGCCGCCAACATGCGCGCGGCCGGGGACATCGCCGCCGCGCACCGCGTGAAGCTGGCGGTCGAGTTCAACTCGCAGGCCGAGCACCTCAACAACCTCGACGTCATGCGGGGCGTCGTGGCGAAGGCCGCGCACCCGAGCTGCGGGCTCCTGCTCGACACCTATCATTTGCAGCGCAGCGGCGCCACGCTGAAGGCCATCGACGACGTGATGCTCGGCGAGATCGCGTACGTCCAGTACAGCGACGTGCCGCGCACCGGGCTCGAGCCCGGCAAGGCGCTCGACCGGCTGCCGCCCGGCCGCGGCAGCGTGCCCTTCAAGGAGATCTTCGGGCTCCTGGACCGGAAGGGCTATCACGGGTTCATGAGCTACGAGGCGCCGAATCCAGCGGCGTGGGCGCGTCCGGCCGACGAGGTCGCGCGCGAGGCACTCGAGGCGACGCGCGCGCAGCTACCGGCTCGCTGAGCCGGCGGCGCTGATCCGAGAGAGAGATCAGAGGGAGAGAAACAACGATGCGCAAGACCATCACCGGCACCGGCGGCATGCTGCTCATCCAGACCCTGAAGGACGCGGGAGTCGATTATCTCTTCACGAACCCCGGCTCCGCCGAGACCGGCATCTTCGCGGCCCTCTCCGAGGACCAGGATCAGAAGCTCATCGTCGGCAAGCACGAGGGGCTCGTGGCGGCGATGGCCGACGGCTACCACCGCGTCAGCGGTAAGGTCGGCGTCATCATCGCCCACGTGATGGGCGGCTCCTACCAGCTCGCGGGCCAGCTCTTCAATGCCCAGGTCGCCGGCTCGTCGCTCCTGGTCATCGCGGGCGACTGGGCCTCCGAGATCCAGGACTACCGCGGCCTCGCGCCGTTCCCGGGGCTGACGCAGGCCGAGTCGATGCGCCCGATCACCAAGGACGCGCGCGCAGCCTATCAGGTGGCGGCCAATCCGGCGGCCATCACCGTCGCGACGACTCGGGCGCTGCGCGAGGCCACCACGCCGCCGACCGGTCCGGTCTACCTCTCGATCAGCGCGGAGCTGCTCCTGCGCGAGGGGCTCGAGGCGCAGATCGGGGAGGCGGCGGGCTATCAGATCGAGCGGCCGGGACCGGCGCGGGCGACGACGATCGAGGCGATCGCCCGGCGTCTGGGCGCGGCGAAGTGTCCGGTCCTGATGTTCGGCGACGACGTGTGGCGCGAGGGCGCCCAGGCGGAGGCGGTGCGGTTGGCCGAGACCCTCGAAGCCCCGGCGTTCAGCAGCCGCCAGATCTTCCCCAACTTCCCGACACGGCATCCGCTCTATTGCGGCATGTACCCGGCGTCGAAGGAGTTCGAGCGGGTCACCGGCCTGAAGCCGGACCTGATCTTCATGGTCGGCTGCCAGGGCGTGCACGGCGGCGTCGCCGAGCCGTTCGTCATCCAGATCGGACCGAACCCGCTGCTCATGGGCCGCCACTATCCGCTCGACATCGCGGCGCAGTGCGAATTGCCGGAGACGCTCCACGGGATCACCGCGGCCCTGACGCGCCTGCACGGAGACAAGGTCACGACGTGGCCGCCGCAGCGCGCCAAGGTGCGCGAGTTCGCGAAGCTCCTGATCGCGCGCGAAGAGGATCTGGTGCGCGAGCACGAGCACGACGCGATCGTGCATCCGGCGGTGCTCGAGGCGCACCTGGCGCAGGCCTTGCCAAAGAACACCCTGATGGTCCAGGAGAGCTCCACGGCCCGGACGACGCTCCTGCCCTTCGGCAAGGACACGATGCACTGGACCCGCAGCGGCGGCGGCTCGCTCGGATTCGGCGTGGGCGCCTCGATCGGCGCCAAGATCGCCGCCGGGCGCGAGCGGCCGGTCATGCTCCATCTCGGAGACGGTGCGCTGACCTACAGCGCCGCGGGGTTCTGGACGATGGCCCGCTACAACACCGCCGTCCTCACCGTGATCTCGAACAACGAGACCTATCAGGTCGTGCGCACGAACTGGGCGCGCGAGGTTCCGGACAGTAAGATGGTCCACACCGGCAAGTATCCCGGGCTCTACCTGGACGCGCCGGCGACGGACTACGCGGCGCTCGCCCGCTCGCAGGGCGTCGAGGGCGAGACCGTCAAGACGCTGAAGGACCTCGAGCCGGCGCTGAAGCGCGGCGTCGACAAGACGACGCGCGAGAACCGGCCGTACGTGATCGACGTCAAGGTGCAGCGCGAGGGCATCGGCGCCGACTCGACCTGGTATCAGGACTGGAAGATGTAGTGCGCGCTGCAGGCCGTCGCGGGGCTGGGGCCTCGCCGGCCGAGGCGCGCCGATGAAGTAGACCGCGCTGCAGGCCGTCGCGGGGCTGGGGCCCCGCCGGCCGAGGCGCGCTTCTGAGTGATAGTCCGCGCCGCAGGCCGTCAGGCCGCGCCGTCGCGTAGCTTGACGAGCAACCGGCGAACCCAGACGCGGATCATCTCCCGACGATAGTCCGCGCTGCCCATCAGATCGGAGAGCGGCTGTGCTTCCTGCGAGGCCGTCTCGGCCGCGGCCCGGACGGCGGCGTCGCTCATCGCCTCTCCCTGAAGCGCAGTCTCGGCGCGTCCGGCGCGGATCGGTGTCGGCGCAACGCCGCCCAGACCGATGCGCGCCTCGCGGCAGCGTCCGGCCTCGTCCAGCACGAGCAGCGCGGCGACGCCGACCAGCGGCCGATCCTCGGCCGAGCGTGGCGTGAACTTGACGTAGCCGGTGCGCGCGCTCTTCGGCGCTGGCGGCACGCGGACGCCCGTGACGATCTCGCCCGGTTCGAGCGCCGCTTCGTAGAAGCCCCGGAAGAATCGCGCGATGGACAGCGCGCGCTCGCCGCCGGGGCTGGCCACGCGCACCTCCGCGTCGTGACACAGTAGCGCCGGCGCCGGATCAGACGCGGCCTCGGCGTAGGCAAGGTTACCGCCGATTGTTCCCGAGGTCCGGATGGCCGGCGTGGCCACGCGCCGTACCGCCTCGGCGAGAAGCGGCCAGCCCCCACGCACGAGGCCCGAGCGCTCGATGTCGGCGAGCGTGGCCATCGCTCCAAGCTCGAGCGCCGCCCCATCGAGCACGATCCGCGTCAGCGGGGAAAGCCGGTTCAGCGAGATCAGCCGGTCTGGCTTCACCAGGCCGAGCCGGATCATGGGCACGATCGCCGTCCCGCCGGCGACCAGCCGCGCCTCGCCGTCGAGCCGGGCGACGGCATCGATCGCTTCGCTCAGAGACTCCGGCTCGACGAGGCGGAAGGGATGAAGCCGCACACCTACCTCCGGCCCGGCGCCGCCGCGAGCACGGCCTCGATGATCTTCGTGTAGCCCGTGCAGCGGCAGAGGTTGCCCGATAGCGCCTCCCGCACCTCGTCCGCCGTCGGCGCCGGGCGCTCGGCCATCAGCGCCTTCGCGGCGAGCAGCATTCCGGGGGTGCAGAAGCCGCACTGGGTCGCGCCGAGCTCGGCGAATGCCGTCTGGAGCGGATCGAGCCGGCCGTCAATCTCCAGCCCCTCGACGGTGACCAGATGACGCCCGCGCACGTGGGCGGCCAGGACGAGGCAGGCGCGCAGCGGACGCCCATCGGCCAGCACGGTGCACGTGCCGCACACGCCCTCGCCGCAGCCGTACTTCGTTCCCATCAGACTGAGGCCGTCCCGCAGGAGGTCGAGCACCGTCCAGTGCTCGGGCACGTCCGTCACGCAGGGACGCCCGTTCAAGGTGAACGCCAGGTTCACGACGGCCGCCCGCCCATCGCTGCGCGGAGGTTGGTAGCAAACTCGCCGGTGAGCTGCTTCACCTTGACCCGCATCACCGCATCGCCGACCGTGCCGAGTCGCCCGAGCACGCGCACGTCGCTCACGTAGCGCAGGCGCGTGCCGCCAGCGGCCGTAGGCTCGAGATCGAGCGTGGTGTTCACCTCGACGTGGCTGGCGAGCTTCCGGTCCTCGCCCCGGCCGACCGAGACCAGGCGGCGAGGTGGGTCGGCTTGCACGATCTCGACGCGGAGATTCTGGGTGGACGAAAGAAATCCCACCCTGACCGTGATGCGGGCGCGGTAAGTCCGAGTGTCCTCGACCTCGACGCCCTCGCAGCCGGGAAGACAGCGCGCCACGCGCCGGGGGTCGAGGAGGAACACCCACACCGCGTCGGGCGCCGCGTCGACCGTGAATTCCTCCTCGAAGGTGGGCACGAGCTACCGCGTTGCGCGCCGCGCGGCGAGCACGCGCTCGGCCGTGATCGGCAGCTCGGTCACGCGAATGCCCAGTGCCTGCGACACGGCGTTGGCGACCGCGGCGATGCTCGGTGTCATGGCCGGCTCGCCCAGGCCCTTGGCGCCAAATGGCCCGAGGCCATTGCCCGACTCCAGCAGCACGGCCTGGATCGGGGGGGCGTCGAGCGAGGTCGGAATCTTGTAGTCGACCAGATGCGGGTTCCGGCTCACGCCGTGGTCGAGCGCGATTTCTTCCATGAGAGCGTAGCCCAACCCCTGGACGGCGCCGCCCTCGAGCTGGCCCTCGGCGTTCGCGCGATGGATGACGCGTCCGGCGTCGAAGCAGGTGACCAACCGGCTCACGCGCGTCTGCCCGGTCTCTTCGTCGATCTCGACCTCGATGGCGTGGGTGCCGAACGTGTAGTCGTTGAAGGCCTTGCCCTGGCCGGTCGTGGGGTCGATCGTCGGCGCCGACGGCGCGTCGTACTTCTCGAGCGCCTGGACCGGGCGTCCGTCCGCGATGGCCGCTTTCACGACGGCGGCCAGCGGGAGCGCCCGGTCCGGCGCGCCGCGGACGAAGGCGCGGGCGTCGACCAGCACGACGTCAGCGGGGGCCGCCTCCAGCAGCCCCGCGGCGGCGCCGGCCAGATGACGGCGCACCTCGCGGGCCGCATTGAGCACCGCGTTGCCCGACATCAAGAGCTGGCGGGTGGCGGTGGTGGTGCCGGCGCGCGGCGTGAAGTGACTGTCGCGGCCCACGGCGCTCACGTGATCGAGGTCGAGGCCCAGCACCTCGGCGGTGATCGCGCAGAGGGACGAGGTCTGGCCCCCGCCGACGTCGGGCGCCGCGCAGCGCACGACGGCGGTGCCGTCGAGCTCCAGGCCGACCCAGGCGCTCGCCGAATCGCGCGTCCAGCACATCCGGCCGTACGGCGTGAACGAGGCGGCGACGGCCCGTCCAATCCGCGTCGCCGCGCGCGACGGCTTCGGCTCGCCGAGCCCCGCCCAGGCGCCGCGCATCGTCTCGGCCAGCATCGGCTCAGTCTCGAGCACCTGTCCTGTCGCCAGGGCGTCGCCCTTGCGAAGGAAGTTCTTCTCGCGGAGCGCGAGCGGGTCGACACCGAGCGCCGCGGCCAGCGCGTCCATCTGGCCCTCGTACGCCAGACAGGTCTGGATCGAGCCGAAGCACCGGTACGCGCTGGCAACCGGGTTGTTCGTGTAGACGGTGGTCGCGTCGACCTTCACGTGCGGGATCCGGTAAGGTCCCGTGGCGGTCACCAGGCTGTAGAGGAGCACCCACGGAGAGAGCGCCGCATAGGCGCCGGAGTCTGAGATCAGATCGGCCTCGAGCGCGGTGAGCGTGCCGTCGCGCCCGGCGCCGGTTCGGTAGCGCATGACGTAGGGGTGGCGCTTGCCGTGGCCGACGAATGATTCCTCGCGCGAGAACACGAGCTGGACGGGCCGCCGGGTCTTCCAGACCAGGAGGCCCAGCAGACACTCGACGGTCACGTCTTCCTTGCCGCCGAAGCCGCCGCCCACGTAGGCGCCCTCGAGCCGCACCCGACCGTGCGGCAGCTGGAGAATCTCGGCCACGTCGCGGAAGTGCTCGAGCACCTGCGTGCTCACGCGAAGGGTCAGCACGCCCTCGGCGTCGATCCAGCCGATGCCGGTCTCGGTCTCCAGGTAGACGTGATCGACGAACGGAGTGCGGTAGGTGTGCTCGACGACGACGTCGGCGCGCCGGAACCCTTCGGCGACGTCGCCCGCTCGCAGGTGCCAGCGGCGGAGGACGTTGCCGCCCTCGTGCACAGCCGGCGCGCCCGCGGCGAGCGCCGCGAGCGGATCGTAGACCCCGGGAACCTCTGCGTACTCTACCTCGACGAGGTCGGCGGCGCGGGCGGCGATCTCGGGCGTCTCGGCGGCGATGGCCGCGACGGGCTCACCCTGAAAGCGCACGCGGCCGTCGGCCAGCACGGGCTGCGTGGCGAGGACGGCGCCGGCGGTGGCCTCGGCCATTCGACCGGGTAATTCCATCCGAAGCTCGTTGCGCGGCACGTCGCGCGCGGTGAGCACCGCGATCACGCCGGGCAGGGCGCGCGCGGCCTCCGTGTCGAGCCTGATGATGCGCGCCGACGCGTAGGGGCTCCGGACGATCCGGCCGTGGAGCATGCCGGCCAGCGCCAGGTCGCCCGCGTAGATCGGCCGGCCGCGCACCTTTTCCCACGCGTCGGCCCGCGCCTGGCTTCCGCCGATCACGCGATACGCCATGCTCCTCTATGCTCCGGAGGCCCTAGACACCGAACAGAGGGCGCGACCACTTCACGAGGATGTAGATGAGCAACGCCAGGAGCGGCAGCACCAGGAGGCCGCCGGCCAGGACGATCTGTCGTGTGAAGCGGCCGATCTGCTCCTGGCGCGCCACGGCCCGCTGCTGGAGCTCCAGCGAGCGCTGCGTCACCGACCGGTATTCGGCCAGGTGCTCGCGCTGCGTGTCGCGAATCTCGCGCAGGAGCTTCTGGATCTCGTCCCCTTCCATGCGTAGCCTCTCAGTCGCCCATTGCCGGGGTCGTGGGATGAGTGTCGTTCGCGAGCTCGTGACGTCGGAAGCTCGCCGCTCGGGACTACCGACGGCGGATCGGCGACTCTCGCATGGCTCTCCGGAGGGAGTCGACGGCGGCTTCGGTCTCGCGCACCAGCACGTCCGCGGCGTTACGCAGCCGCTGGCTTCGCTTCACCAGACCTCGTGCGGCCTCGCGTACCTCCTGCGCCCGCCGGCGGACTTCCACTGGAAGCATCGCGCAGTCGTCGATATGCGCTCGGAGGCTCGCGCTCAGATCCGCGAGGCATCCCGGACACAGATGCGTCCGACCCCTCCGGGGATCCGAGGCGAGCTCGAACAGGGCGAAGCGGCGACCGCACGTCGAGCACTCGGCGACCGGGTGATCCCGGCAATAAAAGAAGAGGAGCGCACGCTCTTCGGGGCTCAGCGCCTGGGGCCGCCGGCAATCCAGGTGGGACAGAAGGTAGCGGCCGAACACGATCGTGTCGTCGACCGCGATCGGCCGCGCGCACAGCGGACACGTCCTTCCTCGGCGCTCCATCTCGTTACCGCCGCCCGGCGAGAATAGCACAGGCGTCTGGGTCGGATTGCGCGGGCTGGCGGGGCTCCGGTTCATACGTCCCAGCCGCCGTCGACTGTGACGGACTGGCCCGTCATGTTGGCCGAGTCGTCGGAGACGAGGAAGAGGACGGCGTTGGCGATGTCCCGCGCGACAGTGACGCGGCGCAACGCCATCTCTTCGACGTACTCCTGATAGACGCGCTCGGGAGTCCAGCCGCGCTTCTTCGCCTTCTCGCGGCAGAGCTTCTCCATGCGGTCGCCGCCGACGATGCCCGGGTGCAGTGCGTTGACATTGATGTTGTGGGGGCCGACCTCGAGGGCGACGGTGCGGGTGAAGCCGCGCAGCGCCCACTTCGAGGACGAGTAGGCCGCCCGGTACTTGTAGCCGCGGAGGCCGGACGTGCCGCTGATGTTCACGATCTTGCCGTAGCGTTGCTGAATCATCCCGGGCAGCACGTGCTTGGTCGGCAGGAACGTGCCGCGCAGGTTCACGGCGATCACCTGGTCGAAGTCGTCGGCCTTGATCTCCCACACCGGTGTCTCGATGGGCCCGGTAACGCCGGCGGCGTTGACCAGGATGTCGATGCGGCCGAACGTCTCGCGCGTGCGAGCGACCAGACGCTCGACGGCAGGCTCGTCGGTGACGTCGGTGGAGACGACGATCGCGCGACGGCCGAGCGCCTCGATCTCGCGGGCCAGTGCCTCGAGCGGCGTCTGCTCGCGGGCGGCCAGCGCCACGCTTGCGCCCTCACGCGCCAGCGTGAGGCAGATATCGTGGCCCATCCCCTTGGCGGCCCCGGTCACGACGGCGATACGCTCGGCGAGCTTCATCAATCGTCTCCCTCGGCCCGATCGCGCGCTCTCAATTCGGCCGACCGTTCGGCCGGCGGGCCGTACCCGCCGCCGCCACACGTCTCGATGACGACCAGGTCGTTGGCGGAGAGCCGCACCGTCTCCTTGCCCCGGATCACGCGCTGGCTCGGGCCTGGGTTCAGCGTGATGCGAAAGGGCGCGGCGTCGCCGCCGCCGGCGAGGCCGTAGGGAGGCACGACGCGCCGGTCGAGCATGCTGGTCAGCGTCACCTCCGGCGCCAGCACGCGATAGGCGCGCCGGAAGCCGAGACCGCCGCGGTGGGCGCCGTCGCCGCCCGAGCCCACGCGGAGCGCCTGCTCCTCGATCATGATCGGATACTCGCCCTCGATGACCTCGATCGGTGTGTTCATAACGTTCGACATGTGCACACGCACGGCGGAGGCGCCGTCCTTGGCGGCGGTCGCGCCCTCGCCGCCGCCGTGCACCTCGTAGAGGATCGACCAGCGGCCGTCGGGCTGGCGCGCGCCGAAGATCAGGACGCCGGACGTCGTCGGCCCGCCGGCGGAGACGCGGTCGGGCAGCGCGGGGGCGAGCGCCTTCACGATCGCGTCGACGATGCGCTGGCAGGTCTCGTGATTGCCGCCGACCACCGGGCGGTCGGGGTCGGCGCTCAGGACGGTGCGCGGCGGTACCAGGACGTGCAGCGGCCGGTAGCAGCCGTCGTTCGGCGGTACGTCCGGCGCGACCAGCGCTTTCATCGCGTAGTAGACCGCCGAGCAGGCGATGTAGTAGGTCGTGTTCACGGGGCCGCGCACCTGGGGCGAGGTGCCCGTGAAGTCGAAGCGTGCCTCGTCGCCGCTGATCTCGACCCGGACGCGGATACGAATGGGCTCGTCGTCGACGCCGTCGTCGTCGACCCAGTCCTCGCCTTCCCACACGCCGTCCGGCAGCGCTTGAATGGCCTGCCGCATCTGCATCTCCGACTCGTCGTGCAGGCGCTCGAAGCAGGCGTCGACGGTCTCGGCGCCGTGGTGGGCGTAGAGCTCCTGAAGCCGGCGCGCCGCGACGTCGTTGGCGGCGAACTGGGCGAAGATATCGCCTTCGCGCTCCTCGCGCCCGCGGAGATTGGCGAGGACGAAGTCGATGGCGTGACGTTCCGGGCCACTCGCCGAGAACAGCCGGATCGGCGCGATCCGGAGCCCTTCCTGATACGACTCGGTCGCCCACGGCACGTAGCTGCCCGGCACGGCGCCGCCGATGTCCGCCCAGTGGGCGAGGTTGATCGCGAACGCGACCAGCCGGCCGCCGACGAATACCGGGCGTACAGCCTTCACGTCGGGCAGGTGATTGCCGCCGACCTCGGGCAGGTTCAGGAACCACACGTCGCCGTCACACAGTCGCTCGCGAGGCACGCGCTTGAGGAACTCCTTGACGGTGAACCCCATGACACCGAGGTGAATAGGGATGTCGCGGCCCTGAGCGATCAGGCGGCCCTCTGCGTCGGTCAGCGCCGAGGAGAGATCGCCCGCCTCCTTGAGGAGCGGCGAGCGGGCCGAGCGCATCACGATGACGCTCATCTCCTCGGCGATCGCGAAGAGCGCGTTGCGCACGACCTCGAGCGTCGCTGGGTGCAGATTCACTGCCTGCTCGTCCTCGAATCGCGCTCCTCGACTTCGATGATCAGGTTGCCCAGACGATCGGCGCGGCAGCGCTGGCCCGGGTAGACGAGCGTCGTCGACCACTCGTCCTCGACGAGCGCGGGCCCGGCAACGATCTGGTCTGCCGGCAGCGCGCCGCGCTCAAAGCGCGGCATCGCCACCTCGCCGCCCTCCCGGAAATACGCGCGAAGCTCGCCGCCCGGGCGCGCCGGGCCGGTGGCGCCGGGCGGTGGGAACGGCACGTCGTCGCCAACGAGCTGCGCCGTGACGCGCAGGTTGACGCACTCGACGCTCTCGCCCGTGGCGTAGCCGTAGAGCTGCCGGTGGCGCCGCTCGAACGCGGCACGCAGAGCCGCCGGAGCGCCGTCGCCTCCGTCAACCTCGAGCTCGTAATTCTGGCCCGCGTACCGGAGATCGGCACTCCGCCTGAGTAGCACGCGCTCGGCCGGGTGCCCCTCGTCGAGAAGGGGCGCCAGGCACTGCGACTCGAGTGCGCGGAAGCGGTCGGCGACGACTTTTCGATCCCACGACTCGAGCCGTATGCGATGGGTCTGCACGGCGTCGTAGCGCAGCGGCGAGACCAGGCAACCGAGCGCCGAGAACGCGCCGGAGTAGGCCGGCACGACGATGCGCGCGATCCCGGCCTGGCGCGCGAGGGCGCCCGCGTGCACGGGGCCGGCCCCGCCGTAAGCGATCAGCGTGAACTCGCGCAGATCGTAGCCGCGCTGCACCGAGACCAGCCGCAGCGCCCGCAGCATGTTCGCGTTCGCCACCTCGACCACGGCGTGCGCGGCGTCCAGGAGCGAGAGGCCGAAGCGGCGCCGCAGGGGCTCGAGCGCGCGCTCGGCGCGCGCGGGGTCGAGGCGGATCGAGCCACCGTAGATTCGCTCGGGATCGAGATAGCCGAGGATCAGATTGGCGTCGCTCACGGCGGGCTCGGCCCCGCCCAGGCCGTAGCACGCGGGTCCGGGTAGGGCGCCAGCGCTTCTGGGTCCGACCTTGAGGCCGCCCGCCGCGTCGACCCAGGCGACCGACCCGCCGCCGGCGCCGATCGACTCGACGGCGACCGCCGGGAGTCGAACGGGATAATCGCCGAGCTTTCGCTGACGCGCCGTCTCGGGCACGCCGTCGGCGATGAGGCAGACGTCGGTGGTCGTGCCTCCCATGTCGAAGGCGAGCGCGCGCGGCAGATCGAGCGAGCGGGCGAGGTGAGCGGCCGCCGCCACGCCGGCTGCGGGGCCGGACATGGCCATCGTGAGCGGCCGCGTGCGCGCAGCGTCCACCGACATCATGCCGCCGGCCGAATGGAGCAGATGCAGCGGCACCGCGCCGGTCGTCGCGTCGAGCCGCGCGACCAGATCGTCGATATAGCGCGCCGCCAAAGGCATCACGGCCGCGTTGAGCACCGTCGTGCACGTGCGCTCGTACTCGCGAAACTCGGCGTTGATCTCGCTCGAGACGGACACATGGGGGAAATGGGGGGCGAGCGCCAGGCGCAGCGCCTGCTCGTGGGCCGGGTTCGCGTAGGCGTGCAGCAGGCACACCGCCACGCTCTGCACGCCCTCGCGCCGGAACCGCTCGATGATCCGCGGCATCTCGGCGAGGTCGAGAGCCGCCAGCACGGAGCCATCGGGGCCCACGCGCTCGCCGATCTCGGCGCGGAGTCGTCGCGGTACCAGAGGCTCCGGCTTCGCGGGCAAGTCGATCCGGTAGAGGTGCGGCCGGTTCATGCGGCCGATCTCGAGCACGTCGCGGAATCCGCGCGTCGTGACCAGGCCGACCGCGCCGACGCGGCGCTCGACGATCGCGTTGGTGACCAGCGTGGTCCCGTGGGCGAGCGAGGCACAGTGACCGACCGCGCGGGCGACCGCGGCCAGGCCGTTCAGCACGCCGCCGGCTGGATTGGCGGGCGTCGTCGGAACTTTGAGCGAGCTCATCCGTCCCGCGGCGTCCCACGCGACGAGGTCGGTGAAGGTGCCGCCCACATCGACACCCACGCGGACTCCGGAGGCCGTCATGCGATCTGGAACCGCGCCCGGATCTGGTCGGGCCGCTCGGAGTAGGGCGGAATGGGCTCCGCCGGATCGAACGCCACGTCGAGGACGAGCAGCGCCGGCTCGCGCGCGGCGCGCGCCTTCGGAAAGGCCGCGCGCAGTCCGGCCACGTCGCCCACCCGCGCGACGTGAGCGATGCCGAGGCCTCTCCCCACCGCTGGCCAGTCGAGCGGCGCCGCAGGCAGCGACTGCCCGCCCGAGGACTCGTAGTGGCCGTTCACCCAGAGAAGGGCCGTCAGGTTCGGGGGGCGACACGCGGCCACGGTGGCGAGGACGTTCGGGCACATCAGGAGCGAGCCGTCGCCCTCGAGCGCGACGACGTGCCGGTCGGGACGCTGGAGCGCCATGCCGAGGGCCAGCGGAATCGCCGCCCCCATCGAATCGCAAAGGGCGAATACTGGGACGGGAACCTCGAGGTACGGGAGATAGCGCGAGTTGGCGCCGAGACAGGAGACGACGACGTCGTCGGGCGCCAGCATCGAGACGAGCGCCTCGAGCAACGGCTTGCGCGCCGTCACGCCAGATCCTCGCCGGTGATCAGCAGCACGAACGGACCACCCGACCGCGCCGCGGCCTCGACGCCGCGGACCACCTGGCCCTCGAGGTCGGCGGCGCGGTCGGCGATCGCGAAGGGCAGGCGCCAGGCGGCCAGCGTCGGCTCGGTCACGCGCCCCTTCGGCTCGTGGTAGTAGACGGGGTCGCGCCGGTCGCCCCGATAGGACACGATGAAGAAGCAGGGAATGCGGTAGAGGTTGACCAGCCCGGCGAGAACGCCGCCGCAGTTGAACAGGCCGGCGTTCTGGATGAGCACCGCGCCGCAGCCGCCCGATAGCGTGGCGCCGCAGGCGATGGCCACCGCTTCCTCCTCGCGCGCGGCGTCGACGGCGCGAATTGCTGGAGATCGACGCACCGCCGCCATGAGCGTGCCGATCCAGGTGTCGGGCACCGACGCCGCGAGGGTCACACCCGCGGCCTCCAGACCGGCGACGAGTCGCTCTGCGCCGGATCGGAGCGACGTCGCGCTCAACCGTGCTTGCGCAGCTCCAGCCGGCCGATCTGGCGCCGGTGCACCTCGTCGGGTCCGTCGGCGAAGCGGAGCGTCCGCGAGTGGGCCCACATCGAAGCCAGCGGGAATTCCTGGCTCACGCCGCCGCCGCCGTGGAGCTGCATGGCGCGCTCGACCACCTGTAGCGTCATGTTGGGCACGGCCACCTTGATCTCGGCGATCGCCTGCTTGGCAGCCTTGTTGCCGACGGTGTCCATCATGTAGGCCGCGTGCAGCACCAGGAGGCGCGCCTGGTCGATCTCGATGCGCGACTGGGCGATGCGCTCGAGCGTGATGTCGTTCTCGGCCAACCGCTTGCCGAACGCCACGCGGTTCTGTGAACGCTTGCACATGAGCTCGAGGGCGCGCTCGGCGACGCCGATCTGGCGCATGCAGTGGTGGATGCGGCCCGGGCCGAGGCGGCCCTGGGCGATCTCGAACCCGCGCCCCTCGCCCAGCAGAATGTTGGACGCCGGCACCCGGACGTTCTCGAAGAGGACCTCGCCGTGGCCGTGGGGCGCGTCGTCGTAGCCGAACACCGTCAGCATGCGGAGCACCTTGATGCCCGGCGTCTCGCGCGGCACCAGGATCATCGACTGCTGCTTGTAGCGGTCGGGGTTCTTGGAGTCGGTCTTGCCCATGAAGATGAGGATCTTGCACCGCGGGTCGCCGATACCCGAGCTCCACCACTTATGGCCGTTGATGACATACGAATCGCCGTCGCGGACGATCGACGACTCGATATTGGTCGCATCCGAGGACGCGACCTTCGGCTCGGTCATGATGAACGCCGAGCGGATCTTGCCCTCGAGCAGCGGCACCAGCCACTGCTGCTTCTGGGCCTCGGTGCCGTAGCGCTCGATCGTCTCCATGTTGCCGGTGTCGGGCGCCGAGCAGTTGAACACCTCGGGGGCGATAGGCGAGCGGCCCATGATCTCGCAGAGCGGGGCGTACTCGAGGTTGGTGAGCCCGGCGCCGCGCTCGCTCTCGGGCAGGAAGAGGTTCCAGAGGCCGCGCTCGCGCGCCTTGGCCTTCAGCTCTTCCATGATCGGAGGCACTTGCCATCGTGTCGATGCCGCATCGAGCTGGTCGTGGAAGACCTTCTCGCTCGGATAGATGTACTTGGTCATAAAGTCCTGGAGCTGCTCCATGTACATCTTGGTCTTCTTCGAGTACTCGAATTCCATCGGGCTCTCCTTCTTCATAGGCTCGCCTCGGCGGGCGGGGCCCCAGCCCCGCGACCGCCTGCGGCTCGCACTGCGCTCAGTGCTGGTACCGCGGCAGCGTCTTGAGCGGCGAGAAGAACACCGGCCTCGCCATCCGCCCCACCGGAATCTCGATGAGCACGGGTCGGTCCATCTGGATCGCGTCGGCGACGAGCTTGCCCACCTCCGCCGGCTCCTTCGCGCGCCGGCCCACGGCGCCATAGGCCTCGGCGAGACGCACGAAGTCGGGGTTGTGCAGCTCGGCCCCGAACTTGCCGCCCCAGTGCTCGTCGAGATCGCGGGCGACGTTGCCGTAGGCGTTGTCGTTGAAGACGACGGCCACGACGTTGATGCCCTGCTGCACCGCCGTCGACAGCTCCTGCGCGTAATAGAGGAACCCCCCGTCGCCGGCGATCATGACCACCGGGCGGCCCGGGTTGGCCACCTTGGCGCCGAGCGCGGTCGGATACTCGAAGCCGAGGTTGCCGGAGTACGACGAGGTGATGTAGGTGCGCGGGCGGTAGACCGGGAAGAACGGCCGCGAGAAGTAGCCGATCTGGGTCATGCCGGCGATGACGACCGCGTCCTCGGGAATGCCCTGCCGCAGCGAGCGCAGGATCGACGAGTTCGGCTCCTGCGTCATGAACGAGCCGACCTCGGCGCGCAGAGACTCACGCTCGGCCTTCTGCGAGGCGCGGGGCTTGCCGCCGGCTCGGAGCCGCGCGAGCAGCTGCTCGAGCGTGGCCTTCGCGTCGCCCACGAGCCCGGTGGTGTTCTTGTGGTTGCGGCCGATCTCGGTGACGTCAGCGTCGATCTGGATGACCTGCTGCTCGGTCGGGAACCCGGCGATCGCGCAGCGGGTGCCGACGGCCAGCACGACGTCGGCGGCGTCCAGGTAGCGGCGCAGCGGGCTCTTCGGAAAGAGCCCGGCGCCCAGCGACAGATCGCTGGCGTCGCTGACGGCGCCCTTGCCCTCGGCGGTCGCGACCACACCGGCCTGAAGGAACTCCGCCACGGCCGCGAGCGGTTCGTGAGCGCCCGAGAGATGAACGCCGCCGCCCGCGTAGATTGCCACGCGCGTCGCGCGCAGGAGCGCCTCGGCGGCTCGGTCGAGGTCGGCGGCCGGCGCCGCGGCTCGCGGCGGATGCGCGGCGACCGTGCCCAGCGTGACGTCGACCTCCTCTTCCATCGTGTCCCACGGCATGTCGATCGCCACGGGGCGCGGGCGGCCGCTTCGAAGCTGGGCGAAGGCCTCGTGGACGATCCGCGGCGCATCGGCGACTTGCATGATGGTCTGCCGCCACTTGGTAGACCCGGCGAGCGCGTCGAGCTGGTTGTCGAGCTCGTGCAGCACGCCGATCTGCTTGCCGATCTGATGACGCGGAATCTGGCCGGCGATCATCAGCACCGGCGACGAGGCGGAGTACGCGGTGTTCAGGCCCGCCGCGGCGTTGAGCAGGCCGGGCCCCGGCACCGCGACCGCCACACCGATGCCGCCGCCGGCCCGCGCGTAGCCGTCAGCCATGTAGGTCGAGGAGCCCTCGTGGCGCACGGTAATGAAGCGGATCGGCTCGTCGCGGAACGCGGTGACGATGCCGTAGAGCTGGACGCCCGGGAGACCGAACGCCACCTTGACGCCTTCGCGAGCGAGAGCCTTGACGATCGCCTCACCACCGGTCATGCGTGCCATTGACGGCTCCTTGAACGAGGCGCACCTCGGCCGGCGGGGCCCCAGCCCCGCGACGGCCTGCGGCGCGCACAACGGATTCATCGCTGCGCCTCCGCCGGCGTGGCCGGCCGCGCAGGGCCGAAGGGTACCACGCGCACCCGCCGGCCGCCTCCGCCCCGCCGGCGCGGGGCTCATCGTACACTACCGCCCGATGCCCGAGCTTCCCGAGGTCGAGGCCGCCCGCCGCCTGCTCGCGCGCACGACGGTGGGACGCCGGATCGTCAACGTCAACGTCGTGCGCGACCCGATCGTGTTCCAGGGCGTGAGCCCGGCGCGCGTGCGGCGGGCGCTGGTCGGACGCCGCGTGGTGGCCGCGCACCGGCACGGCAAGCACCTGTGGCTCGAGCTCGACGGCCGCCCGTGGCCGTGCTTCCACTTCGGGATGTCCGGCGAGATCGAAGTTCGCGGCCAGCGCCGCGGCCGGCTCATGACGGAAGGCCGCCGGGCGCATCCGGACGTCTGGCCGCCCCGATTCCTCAAGCTGCACCTGGTGCTCGACGACGGGACCGAGGTCGCGTTTCGCGACGCGCGGAGGCTCGGGCGCGTACGGCTGCGCCACGATCCGCGCGCGGAGCCGCCGATCAGCCTGCTCGGCTTCGACGCGCTCCATCAGCTGCCGCCGCTCCGCCGGTTTTCGGCGCTCCTCGGCGCGCGCGCGGCGCCGGTCAAGGCGGTGCTGCTCGACCAGTCGTTCTCAGCGGGGGTGGGGAACTGGATCGCCGACGAGGTGCTCTATCAAGCCCGCATCGACCCGCGCCGCCGGGCCCACACGCTCACGGCGGCGGAGATCGGCCGGCTGCGCGCGCGGCTGCGCTCGGTCGTAGCTCTGGCGGTTCGCGTCGGCGCCGACAGCGACCGGTTCCCGGCGAAGTGGCTCTTCCACACGCGGTGGAGCAAGCGGCTCAAGAGCCCGGTGACCCCGCGGGGAGAGCGCATCCGCTATCTCACGGTGGGCGGCCGGACGACCGCGTGGGTCGCCGAGGTCCAGCGCTGAGCGCGGCGGCCTCGAGACCGGTGATAGCATGGCGCATTTACTGCGCCGTCCGCGCCGCAGGCCGTCGCGGGGCTGGAGCCCCGCCGGCCGAGGCGCGGCTCCGAACAGGCAGGAGGCGGTGATGGCGAATATCGTGCCGTTGCACCTGATGCGCTGGATCGAAGAGAACAAGGGCCTGTTCAGCGGGCCCGTCGCTAACAAGGAAGTCTTTCCTGAGAGCGAGTTCATCTACCAGATCGTCCGTGGCCCGAACGCGCGGAACGATTTCCACATCGACCCGGGCGACGAGATCTTCTTTCAGCTGAAGGGCGACATCACGGTGCGGTGCATCGACGCCGACGGCACGATGCGCGACGTCCCGGTGCGCGAGGGCGAGGTCATGCTCTGCCGCGCCGGCACGCCGCACTGCCCGATGCGCCCGGCGGACACCTGGGGGCTGGTCATCGAGCGCAAACGCCGGCCCGACGAGCTCGACCGGCTCGCGTGGTTCTGCGAACGGTGCGGCGCGAAGCTCCACGAGGCGACGTTCTCGTGCGCGAACATCGAGGTGGAGCTGCGCGAGGTCATCCAGACGTTCAACGCGAGCGCGAAGCTCCGGACCTGCGCGAAGTGCGGCGCGGTCCTGCGCGTTCCGGCCGGCGCCTGACCGCCCAGAGACGACGCAAGCCACGTCGCCTCCGGACGGTCGCGGCCGGGCGCTAGGCGCCGACGTCGGTGTACTTCACGTCGCAGCGATAGGTCTTGTAGTCACCCACGAAGAACGGCTGAAGCGGCGCCATGATCTCGCGGTAGAGCGCGCTCTGCTCGTAGGCCTGCATGTCCGCCTGGCTGTCCCACAGGCTCACCGCGAAGCCGGTGTCCTTGTCCCCGGCGTCCTGCGCGAGCCAGCGGCCGCGCAGCCCCTTGAGCCCCTTGCCCTTGGTGAGGACGTTCGCGCGATAGGTGCGCTCGAACTCGTTCCACGAACCGGCGCGAAGCTTACCCCAGGTAACGCGGATCACCATGATTGACCTCCTGTTCATCGCTGCGCCTCGGCCGGCGGGGCCCCAGCCCCGCGACGGCCTGCGGCTCGCACTGCACTGGTATCGACTCTAGGCCCCGGGCGCCTCTGGCGTCGTACCCGCCGACGGATCGAACTCAACGCGGTCCCAGAGCGTGTCGGACACGGGCCAGGCGCGGAGGATCGTCGCAAGCTCGGCGGCATTCTGGATGGGTCCGTGCACGGCGCGAAACTCGAGGATGGCGCGGGCCTGCTCGGGCCCGACGCCCGGAAGCTCGAGGAGCTCGGCGGGATTGGCGAGATTGACCTGAACTTTGCTTGACATGGGCGCCTCCTTCATCAATCGAACGCCCGACCAGGTCTCGTCCCGACTATGGCTCTTCTTGCGCTCTCGATGACATGGATCAGCGAGCGAAGTTGTCGATCAGGAAGCGCGAGATGCTGTGACGCGACGGAAGGCTCGGGAGGTTCGAGCACGCGAACCATCGGGCGTCCTCCAGCTCCTCCGGGTCGACTTTGATGTCGCCGCCCGCGTAGGTGGCGACGAAGCCGACCATGAGCTGGCTCGGGAAGGGCCAGTTCTGGCTCCCGACGTAGGTGATGTCCTTCACGTCTACCCCGACTTCTTCTTTCACCTCGCGCGCCACGCAGCCCTCGAGCGACTCGCCGTTGTCGACGAAGCCGGCGACCAGCGCGTAGCGGCCGGGCGCCCAGATGGACTTGCGGGCGAGCAGCACGCGATCGCCGTCGCGCACGACGACGATGACCGCCGGGTGCAGGTGAGGGTAGTGCTCGTACTTGCACTTCGGGCAGCGCTTGCCCCACTCGCCCGCGAGACGCTCGGTGGTGTTGCCGCAGCGCGGGCAGAAACCGCTCGTCGATTCCCACCAGAGCGCCTGCATGGCCATGCCGCCCAGCGACAGCAGGTCGTCGGGCAGCCGCGTGCCCTGCATCGGCACAAGCGTCTCGCGCTGGAATTCGTCCGGCACGGCCGCGTCGCGCGGCAGCGACGCGACCCAGCATTCGGTGTCGCCGCCGAGCGTACCGAGCCAGATCGCCTCGCCGAGCGCGCCGTCGAGGTTCGCTGGACGGCCGCCGTCCGGCAGCCGGAAGCTCTCCCCGTGGGGGACGACCACGAGCTTCTGGTCCTGGACGATCAGCCACTTCCCATGCTCCCGCGGCGGCCTCGTGCCGCGCTTGGCCGGAACGAAGGAGCCGCGTAGACAATCCATGTTGAACGGCAGGTAAACGGTCAGCGGTGTGGTCACGAGCCGAGGAGCCCCACGTTGACCGGGGCGGCAGCGGACGCGTCCGCGCCGCGGCCGCGCGCCGGTGCGTCGGCACCGAGCTTCTGCAGGGCGGGCATGACCTCGCGCGCGAAGAGGCGCATGTTCCGCTCGGCGTCCGCGTACGGCATGCCCGCGTAGCTGAAGACCCCGACGTAGTGGCTGTTGCCGGTGCGCGCGTGGATGTCGAGGATCTTGTCGTAGCACTGCGCGGGCGTGCCCCAAACTTGTAGATTCATGAAGTAGTCGACCACCGTGTCGGTCCCGTACTGGGCGATCTTCTCAGCCATCTTACCGTAGTACTCGTAGCCCTTCGTCCGGGCGAGGTGATCGCCCTGGAACTGGTAGTGGTCGAGGACCGTCTGGTAGTAGCCGCCGATGTAGCGGCGCGCCATCGCCTCGGCGCGCTCGGCGCTCTCGTCGCAGAACGTCCAGCCGGCCGAGACGGGCGGCGGCGCATCGCCGCCGTTAACCTGTCTGAAAATCGCGCGGTAGGTCTCGAGCTCCCGGGCGACTTCCTTCCACGGCTTCTGCGGAATGATGAGGATACCCACACCGAGCTTCGCCATGACCGGCAGCGACTCGGGCGAGACGGCGGCGGCGTAGGTCCGGCCGCGGAACGACTTGAATGGCGCCGGCCGGATGGCCGCGCGCGGCTGCTTCACGAAGGTGCCGTCGTACTCGCAGTAGCCCGTCTCGAGCCCGCGCAGCAGCGTCTCGGCCGACTCGACGAAGCGCTGGCGCGACTCGTCCATCGAGAGACGAAAACCGTCGAACTCGACCTTGCCAGCGCCGCGCCCGAGACCGAGGATGAGCCGGCCATCCGAGATGTTGTCGAGCATCGCCACTTCCTCGGCGACGCGCATCGGGTCGTGCCACGGCAGCACCACCACCATCGACCCGAGCTGGGCGCGCGTGGTGCGGCCGGCCATGTATGTGAGGAACTGGAGCACGTCGGGGCACATCGTGTAGTCGGTGAAGTGGTGCTCGACGCCCCAGATCGACTCGAAGCCCAGCGGCTCGGCGAGGTCGGCGAGCCGGAGCTCGCTGGTGTAGACCTCGCGGTCGGTCCTGGACTTGCCCGGGTTCTGGAAGACCGCCGCCATTCCGACGTGCATGGGCGCTCCCCTTTCGGCGTTGTATTATTGCCACGATGAGCCCATTCGATCCAGCCCCCTTCATGGAACGGCGGCAGCGGTTCGCGGCAGCGATCGGCGACGCGCTCGCCATCATTCCCGGCGCCCAGGAGCTCCGGCGCAACGGGGACGTCAACTACGAGTTCCGCCAGGCGTCGGATTTCTTCTTCCTGACGGGCTTCGACGAGCCCGACGCCGTCGCCGTCTTCAATCCGGCCGACGCCAAGGAGCGCTTTGTCCTCTTCGTACGCCCGCGCGATCGCGAGATGGAGATCTGGAACGGCCGGCGCGCCGGCGTCGAGGGCGCCATCGCTGCCTACGGCGCGGACGCTGCGTACACGATCGACCGGCTCGACGACAAGCTACGCGAGTACATGGTCGACCGGCCGGTTGTGTTCTACCGGCTTGGTAGCGGCTCGTTCGACGGCCGCGTGACCCGGCTCGTCGCGGAGCTGCGAGGCGCGCGCGCCCGCGGCCACGCCGCACCGGTGCGGGTCGAGGACCCCGGCCCGATCCTCCACGAGCTGCGGCTTCGTCGCTCGCCGGCCGAGCTCCAGCGCCACCGCCGGGCCTGCGAGATCAGCCGCGACGCGCACACCGAGGCCATGCGCTACGCGCGGCCCGGCCTCTACGAGTACCAGGTACAGGCGGCGCTCGAGTACGTCTTCCGTGTGAACGGCTCGCCGCGCAACGGCTACCCGTCCATCGTCGCTTCGGGCCCCAACGCGTGCATCCTGCACTACAACGAGAACACGCGTCGCATGGAGGACGGCGACCTGCTCCTGATCGACGCCGGATGCGAGTGGGGCTACCACTCCGCCGACATCACGCGCACGTTCCCGGTCAACGGCCGGTTCACCCCCGCCCAGCGCGCGGTCTACGAGATCGTCCTGAAGGCGCAGCTTGCGGGCATCGCGGCCGCGCGTCCCGGCAATCGCTACGAGGCCATCCACGCGGCGGCCCGGCGTGTCCTGGCCGAGGGGCTCGTCGCGCTCGGCGCGCTCCCGCGGGGGCTCGAGGAGTCGCTCGCGATGCATCACTATCGCGAGTTCTACATGCACGGCACCGGCCACTGGCTCGGCATGGACGTGCACGACGTCGGCGACTACAAGATCGATCGCGCGTCGCGGGTGCTGGAGCCCGGCATGGTACTCACGGTCGAGCCGGGACTCTACTTCGATCCCGACCGCGAGTCGGTCACCTATCACTTGCGCGAGTACAGCGAGGACGAGCTGTGGGAGCGCCGCCTCCGTTACGGCGCCGCCGTCGCCAGGAAGATGGAAGACGAGGAAAAAGCGAAGGCCCCGACGGTCGTCCACCCGGTGCCGCGCGAGCTGCGCGGGATCGGCATCCGCATCGAGGACGACGTGCTGATCACGGCGAACGGCTGCGAGGTCCTGACTGCCGGCACGCCGAAGACCGTGGACGAAGTCGAGCACGCCTGCGCCGAGGCACCCCACCTGCCGCGCCCCTGACGCGCGTCAGCGCGCTGCCGTCCTATCGTAGCTGCGCGCGACCGCTGCTGCCGACCACCTTGACGAAGGCCTCTTGGGCGAGCAGGTTCCTGAGGGCCGCGGCCGCCGCATCATAGTAGGCGTCGCGACCTCCGCGACTCGACGTCGCCGTCCCGCCCGTCGTGGAGGTGAGGACGACCGAGCGCGTACGCCGCTCGTAGGCCTGCCACTCGATCTCGACGGATCCCTCGCTGGAGCGGCCCTGCGGGCCGTCGCACACGTTGAGGGTCACCGCCTTGATGGCGCCCGCTAGCAAGAGCTCGGCCTGTCGATCGTTCGGGTCGTCGAAGAGCGACTTCGGCGGTCCGGGGGTCCGGTAGCCGGCTTTCTGGAGCTCGTCCCGGAGAACCGCGATGACCTCACCAGGCACGTTCTCGTCCACTCCGACCCGCCAGGTCATCGGTCCCTGTGGCAGGCAAAGCCAACCCTCGGAGGTTCTCCCAATCCGGGCGCCCACGGGGAGCTTGCTCACCAGCCGCGTCAGCGCGATCTCGCGCGGCTGGGTCGGCGCCGGAAGCGCCTGGTGTGCCTCGAAGCGGGCAGGCGCCGGCCCCGTGGCCGCGCATCCGACGAACGCGAGAACCGCGAGAAGCAAACCGAACGGATGCGACGAGACGGGTCGTGTCAACGCGCGCGCTCCACAGCGCATGAGAATCGTTCCAAAACGCTGTGAGGTCAATAGGCCTGGAGGGGTCAGGAGGCGCCGAGAGCGGAGCGGAGAGCGCTCTCGAGCGTCACGTGACGGAACGTGAAGCCCTCTGCCTGGAGCCGCGCCGGCACCGCCCGGACGCTCGAGAGCAACAGCTCGTCCGCCATCTCGCCGAGGGCGAGACGCAGTGCAAAGGCCGGCATGGGAATGACGGCCGGGCGCCAGAGCACGCGCGCGAGCGTCCGCGCGAACTCGGCGTTGGTCACCGGGGAGGGAGCGACCGTGTTGACCGGTCCGCGCAGCGTATCGGTGTCGAGCGCGTGACGGATCACGGCGATCGTATCCTCGAGGCTGATCCAGCTCATCCACTGGCGCCCGTCGCCCAGGGGGCCGCCCAGACCCAGCCGGAACGGAAACAGCATCTTCGCGAGCGCGCCACCGGCCGGGCTCAGGACGATGCCGATCCGCAGCGTGACGACGCGGACGCCGCGGGCGATCGCCATCGCGGTGCCCGCCTCCCATTCGCGCGAGACCTCAGCGAGATATCCGGCTCCCGACCTGCTCTCCTCGGTGAGGATCTCGTCCCCGCGGTGGCCGTAGTAGCCGGTCGCCGAGGCGCTGACGAGCACGGCCGGCGGAGTGGCCATCTGCGTGAGCGTCTCGACCAGACGGCGCGTCGCTCCCACACGGCTGTCGCGAATTCGCTGCTTGTGGGCGGCCGTCCACCGGCCGTCCGCGACGCTCTCGCCCGCCAGGTGCACGACGGCGTCGGCGAGGGCGGGGCCGCTCGGCGTGATGGCGCCGGTCGACGGATCCCACCGGAGCGCGCGCTCGCCCGGGCGAGGATCTCGCCGGATGAGCCGGATCACGCCGTGGCCGTCAGCGATGAGGGAGGCGGTGAGCGCGGAGCCGAGCAGGCCGCTCGACCCGGTGACCGCGACGATCACGCCATGGCACCGCCGTCGACGGTGTAGATGGCGCCCGTGATATAGGCCGCGTCGGCGCTCGCCAGGAATGCGACGAGCGCGGCGACCTCCTCGGGCGATCCGTAGCGCCGCATCGGGATGGTCGCGGTGAGCCGCTCGCGCTTGACGTCGACCTCGAGCTGTCGCGCCATCGGCGTCTCGATCGGCGCCGGGCACACGGCGTTGACGCGGATCCCGTGACGGGCCAGCTCGAGCGACGCCGCACGGGTGAGGCCGACGACCGCATGCTTGCTGGCAGTGTAGGCGATGATGTTCGGCGAGCCGCGCAGGCCCGCGATCGACGCGGTGTTGACGATGGCGCCGCCCCCGCGCGCGCGCATCAGCGGCGCGACCACCTTCATGCCGAGCCACACCGCTTTCACGTTGACGGCCATCACGCGATCGAACGTCTCTTCCGGATAATCGACGAGCGGTTTGACGGCGCCGAGGACTCCGGCGTTGTTGAAGAAGACGTCGATGGCACCGAACCGCTTCACGACCGCCTCGGCATAGCGCTCGACGTCGGCGAGCCGCGTCACGTCTGCGTCTACGGTCAACGCCTCGCCGCCCAACTTTTCCACCGTCGCGGCGCTCTGGGCGAGCGTCGCCGGCGCCAGGTCGACGAGGGCCACGCGCGCGCCCTCGGAGGCGAAGCGCTCCGCGGCGGCGCGACCGATGCCGCCGCCGCCGCCGGTGATGAGGACGACCTTCCCGGAAAAGCGCGCCGCCATCGCGTCGCCCCATCTTGCTCTTGGCGCCCACTCGACGCAAGCTTGGAACGCCGTGACCGAGTCCGAAGGGCTGAAAGCGCTGACTGGACCCGACGACGCCGCGGCGGCGCGGGCCGAAGCCGAGCTCTGGGCGATGTGGCATCGCTCCGGCAATCCCGAGATCGACACGCTCCTGCGCCAGGGGATCCAGCTGATGGAGCGCCGCGATCTCGCCGGCGCCGAGGATGTTTTCACCCGCATGATCGCGCGGGCGCCGGAGTTCGCCGAAGGCTGGAACAAGCGCGCGACCGTCCGCTACATCGCCGAGAACTACGAGGGCTCGATCGCCGACTGTGAGGAGACGCTCCGGCGCAATCCAAACCACTTCGGCGCGCTGTCGGGGCAGGGGCTCTGCTACCTGGCCATCGGCCGGCCCCGCGAGGCGGCCTCGATGTTCCGGCGCGCCCTCGTCGTGCATCCGCGCCTTCAGGGCGCGCGCCACAACCTCAACGTGGCGATGGGCGAGGCTGTCCGCGGCAACGGTCACAGCTGACGCGGGGTAGCGCGCTGACCAGGTAGCCGCCGCCGCAGGCGCGAGCGCCTGCCGCGCCTAGCGGTAGTCGCGCTGCCAGAGCTCGATGTAGTCGCGCGCGCTCTTCAAGATGTCCTCGAGCTCGGCGGCGTTCATCTTGCGGATGGGCTTGGCCGGGACGCCCATGACCAGCCAGCCCGCCGGGACGACCTTGCCGGGCGGCACCAGGGCGCCGGCCCCCACCTGGGCGCCCTCCTCCACGACGGCACCGTCGAGCACGACGGCGCCGATGCCGATGCGCACGTTGTTCATGACCCGGCAGGCGTGGACGACGGCGCGATGGCCGATCGTGACGAAGTCGCCGACGATGCACGGGAACTCCGGCGTCACGTGCAGCACGGAGTTGTCTTGCACGTTCGAGTTGCGGCCGAGCGTGACGTAGTTGTCCTGATCCCCGCGCAGGACGGCGAAGGGCCAGACCGAGGAGCCGGCCCCGATCGTCACGTCGCCGATCACGGCAGCCTGCGGGTCGATGTAAGTGTCGGGATCGATCCGCGGCCGGCGTCCCGGCACCTCACGGATCATGGCGTCGTCTCGCGCGACCGCATCGTGGCTTCCCTCCGGCGGTGAAAAGACGGCGAGCGGGATTATACTGACGCGCGCGCCCGATGACTGACATGATCGCGCAGACCGCGGAGGTTCGGGAAGCCCACCGCTTCGACGTGGGGGCGCTCGCGCGCTACATGGGCGATCACGTCGAGGGGTTCACAGGCTCGCTCGACGTACGCCAGTTCCGGGGCGGCCAGTCGAACCCCACTTACTACCTGGTGGCGGGCGGTCGCGAATACGTGCTACGGCGCAAGCCGCCGGGCAAGCTCCTGCCGTCCGCCCATGCCGTCGACCGGGAATATCGGGTCATCACGGCGCTCGGCAAGACGGGCTTCCCGGTGCCGCGCACCTTCGCCCTGTGCGAGGACGACTCGGTCATCGGTACCGCGTTCTACGTCATGGACTGTGTACACGGCCGTATCATCACCGACCTGGCGATTCCTGGGATCACCCCGCGCGAGCGGCGGCGCATCTACGAATCGCTCGTCGACGTGCTGGCGCGCCTGCACACCGTCGACTGGCGAGCGCTCGGCCTCGCGGACTTCGGGCGGCCGGACAACTATGTCGCACGCCAGCTTCACCGCTGGACCCAGCAGTACCGCGCCTCCGAGACCGAGAAGATCGAGTCGATGGAACGGCTCATCCCGTGGCTGGCCGCGCACATTCCGCCAGGTGACGAGACGTCGCTGGTGCACGGCGATTACAGGCTGGGGAACCTCATCATCCATCCGACGGAGCCGCGCGTGGTCGCCGTGCTCGACTGGGAGCTGTCGACACTCGGGCATCCGCTCGCCGACCTCGCCTACAATTGCGCGTGGACATATCGCGTCACGCGCGAGTTGGACGGCCTTGCCGACACGAACCTCGTCGGGCTCGGGATCCCTACCGAGTCGGAGTACGTTGCGGCCTACTGCCGACGCGCGGGGCGTGGCGCGATCGCCGACTGGGAATTCTATCTCGCGTTCGCGATGTTCCGTTGGGCCGCTATCTCTCAGGGCATCATGGGCCGCTTCGTTGCCGGCACTGCGAATGATCCCAACGCGGAAGAGCGCGGTCGGCGAGCGCGGCCATTCGCGGATTTGGCCTGGGCGCTGGTCGCCTCCCGCGCCGACTGACCGCTCGGGCGGTCAGTCACTCACGAGCAGTGCGTACTTCGCATGGAAGGCGCTCGAACGCCGCCCGGCAGCTTTTGCGCAATCGAGCTCCGTGGCGTAGCGACCGCGGGGGGTCAGTAATCGTAGAGATGCTCGACGCTCGCGCCGCGGGTGGGCAGATCGGTCAGGATCACGTGCAGGGTTCGCACGGGCACACGTACGCCGATCCGCTTGGTCGCGGGATTGGTCAGGATCTCCTCGCTCAGCACGATTCCGCTAGACATCGCATGCAAGTCCAGCTCGCGCGGCGCGATCGCCGTCAGGAGAATCTCGTTGTTTCCGGCCAGGTCGTGGAACCGGACGCCCTGCTTCACCAGTGCCGTGACGACGGGCGTGAAGGCCGCGTAGCGCGGCAGCGCGACGATGTACGAGCGCAAGCCGAGCGTCTTGACCTTCCGGATCCGGGTATCCGCGAAGATCCGCTCGGGCGCGTCATCGAGCCACGCGTGGATCACGAGGTCCTCGGGCTGGTAGACACTGCGCGTGCCCAGTCCGATGACCCATCCATACAGAGCCTTCACCGTATATTCCACGCTGAGGACGAGCCGCCGCTCCCACTTGCGCACCGGCTCGGGCCCCCAGAGCGGCGTCTGGGTCCACAGGCGCTTTAGCTTCGTGGCGAACGGGAACTCGTACCACGGTGTGGCGTGGATGAACTCGGCGTACTCCTGGGCCGTCTTCCGGGCGAAGAGGTCCTCGTCGGTGTGATAGAAGCCGATGTTTTCGGTGAGGACGCCGATGGTGTTCTCGTAGAGGCCCTTGGCGACGTTCTCCGCCCAGAAGCTCATGCCGATGACACCCAGCATCAGATGGTTGCCGAGATCGAAGGGGTAAACCCGCTTCGTGGCGCGGCACGCCTGCTCGTAGTACCGCCAGTACTGATCGGCGGCGGAGAAGTACGGGAACCGACTCGGCGCGCGCGACTTCACGAACGATGCGTACTCGTCGGCGCTGTAGACGATGTACCACTCCGGTAGGGTCAGGTAGGTCCCGGACTCGTTGCGGAAGTAACCCTTGACGTCGGCGGCGACGCGCCGGAGATCCGCCGACCGCTCGACCGGCTGGCTTCGAACGCTGAAGCAGTGGGAGCCGATGAACCGCGCCGGCACCGCGATCGCCAGCAAGACGAGCACGCCGGCCAGCACGGCCGCGAGTCCGACCAGGGTCCAGACGCGGCCCGGCCGGCGTTGCAATTTCCGCGGCACGGGCTCATCTTCTCGCGAGAGACGATGCCGCCCGACATTTTTGTGGCGCCTCAGCCGCCGGCGGCGCGCGCGGTCACCACGTAACGGAGCGGGCCCCCCGGTACGACGGCGTCGAACGGATAGCAGGTCATCAGGATCAGCGCGGCGGCTCGGTCCTCGCTCCGGATCATCGCCGTCCGCGAGTCGACCACGGACACCGCCTCGATCCGGAGTCGCGTCGGTCGCTCTCCGGGAAGCTCCACGAGGACCTCGTCGCCCGGCCTCACGTGTGCCAGGAATCGGAAATGTGTGTCGCGGTGGCCGGTGACGATCGCCGTGCCGGGTGTTCCCGGCGCGGCGCTTTCCGGCGCGTGGCCAGGCCCGAAGGCGAGCGTGCGACCGCTCACGCCGGACAGCACGATGAGATCGACGCCGTGGGCCGGCACCCGCAGCCGGGCGACCGGCCAGGTGTCGGCCCACGGCCACGGCCGCGCGTGGGGCTCGCCGCCGGCGGTCCGTGCCCAGGCTCGCTGCAGTAGGTGCTGAGCGAGACGGGCCTTGACGTGAATCCAAGCACCGTGGCCGAGCTGCTCGAGCCCCAGCACGGCGAGCAACAGCGCCAGACCGATCAGAGCGCGCCGACGCGTCATGCCCTCTTCGTACGGTGGCCGACAGCGCCAAGCGCTGCGGCGAGCACGAGCGCCGTGAGCCCGAGCGCCACGTGAACCGGTCCCGCCGTCGCGCCCTGGCCCATGCCGAAGACCGCGGTGTAGTCCCAGCCGTGGGGCAGGTTCGTCTCGAGCGCCATCGTGTGAAGCCCTTCGTTGCCCGGACGCACCGGCGTGACGTCGACGGCGATCAGGCTCGTGTACGGGCTCACGAGATGAAAGGCCAGCGCCAGATCGAGCACCCCGCGGCGAACCTCGTGGTCGGGCGTACCGGTCCGACGCGTGTCGAGGAGGCCGGCGATCTTTCCGCGCGCCCAGTGCACCGACAGCCCGGCCGCCGTGTCGGTTACCTGCATCGACAGCTCGCGCTCCCATCGGTCCGAGCCGAGCTGCCCTCGCAGGACCACGCGCGGCGGCAGCGTGCCGGCTCTCAACGCCACCGTGACGGGCTCGCCGAGATAAACATCCGGGATCCGCGTCGGCACGGTGTCGACCGCCGACCCGCCGGCGAGCTCGAGACGCACATCGGTGAGCGCCGGGGATTCGAGCTTGCCGAAGAGGGTGACCATCTTCTCCTTCACTTCGGTCACGCTTCCGATATAGGTGAACGTGCCGCGGCCGAGCCGGGCGGCCTCGCGCATGAAGTGGCTGTTCGGCGCCGAGCCGATCCCGATGGTGAACAGGCGAGTGTCGCCCAGTCGTTCGTTGATCGCCGAGAAGAGCTGCGCCTCGTTGCCGACGGCGCCGTCGGTCAGGAAGATCACCTGTCGAAGCCGGCCGGGATGCTCTTGACCGTCGAGCGCCTGCTGGAGCGCAGGCAGCATCTCGGTGCCGCCGTCGGCGCGGAGCCAACCAACATAGCGATCGGCCAGGGCCAGATTCTGCGGCGTCGCGGCCCGGGCGTCCGGAAAGAGCGCGTCGGTCGTGTGATTGAAGCGGATGACGTTGAAGGAATCCTCCGGGCGCAGGCGTCCGAGCGCCATCTTCAGCGCTGCCTTCGCCTGGTCGATCGACGCGCCGTGCATCGAGCCCGAGTTGTCGATGACGAAGATCACCTCGCGCGGCAGGCGCGTGCCCTCGAGCGCGGCGGGCGCGGGCGGCATCACCATCAGGAGCGCGAACGTCTCGCCGCCCGTCCGCTCGGTGAACAGGCTCGCCAACGGCGCGGCCTCGGCGTGGGGCTGCCACACGAGCTCGAAATCGCGATCGGCCGGCACGGTGCCGCGCGCCAGCTCGATGCGGTAGCGGCCGCCGGCCAGCGGTGTCGTCTGGATCTCGTGGTAGGGCGACTCCAGGAGAGCGGGCGGCGCGCCTGGATCGAGCTCGATCACCAGGCTGACCGGGTTGATCGGCCCGCGCGCCGGATGCGCCACCGGCGGCGTGATGCGTGAGGCGTCGGGCACCTGATCGGTGTCGGATGCCCAGCCGGTGCCGTCCGACGACGGCGCCGGGGTTCCCGGGATGTAGCGCGGACCCACGACCATCGGGAAGCGCAGCCGGAATTGTCCGCTGTCGTATCGGAGCGCGTGCTGATACTCGATCTCGACGGTGATCGCTGCGCTGGGCGGGATATTGGCGACCGACGTCGTGAAGATGTTGGGCCGCTCCTGCTCCACGAGGCTCGCGCGCTGCCCCGCTCGCTTCGCACCCTCGTACTCGGCCTTCGCGGCGGCCCGCTCCTTGATGACGCCCTCGATGACCCGCTCGCCGATCCTCATTCCTAGATGGTCGACGGCGGCGTCCTCGGGCAGCGGAAAGACGTAGATGCCTTCGGTCCATGAGTTGCCGGGGTTGGTGAACTCCTGACGGACGCGAGCTCGAGCGACGATTCCGGTCACGACCATGTGGACGTCGGTGTTCAGCACGGGCGCCGGCACGAGCGCCTCGGACCCGTCCATCCGGAAGAGCAGCGCGCCTTCGGTGACGCGCCCCGGGGTTCCATGGGCGTTCTCCGCCCCGGCGGCGGCAGCCGCCAGGGCGGAGATGAGGCCCGCCAGCACGATCAGGCGTGCGCCATGCCGTCGCGCACGCACGATCGCTCCGATCACTTATCGCCCGCCGGCGAAGTGGTGCCGCTCGGCGCCGAATCGCCCGTGGTCGTGTCCGCCACGGTCGGCGTCGGCATCGCCGCGGCGAGCTTGCGGAACTCGAGATGGACGCGGCGGTTCACCTGCTGACACTCCTTCTCGGGCTCGTCGCAGAGCGCCCCGTCCTTGCCCATCGTCACCACCCGAATGGCAGTCTCGGGGACGCCGAGCTCGACGAGGAACAGCTTGACCGACTCGGCGCGACGCTGGGCCAGCGTCCGGTTGTATTCGGCCGGGCCCTGGCGGTCGGTATAGCCTTGAACGAGCACTACCCAGGCGTTCGACAGGTCCATCGTCCTGGCGGTCTCCTGGAGCACCCGGACGGCGTCGGCGCGCAGGCGCGTGCTCTTGAAGTCGAAGTAGACGTCGGCGTGGAAGACGCCGGCGGGCGGCGCCGGCACCACGGTGCGCGGCCGGGTGGTCTCGGCGGCCGGCTTGCTCGTGACGGCGCTCGTCTGGGGCGCCGCCTCTACGCCCTTCGAGCGAACCCAGTACGTTCCGATCGTGGCGGCAATCACCGTCAACAGGACTCCGACGAGGATCACCAGCTCCTTGGTGCCGCTGCTCTCCTTGATCCGCTGCTGAATGTTCTCGGCCATCGCTTTTCTCCTTTCGCGGCCTTCGTGTTGGGTCGCCGCAACCCGCCCGATGCGGCGCGGCGCCCGGCCGGGACGGAGAGCAACGCACGAGCCACGCCCGTGGGCGATGCGGGAGGGCGCTGGAACACCGAGAGTTCAAGGACTTGGCCGGCGGAAGATCGTTCGGGCGAAGCGGCGCGGCGCGGGGAATTCCCGCATCCCCGCATCGCCCCGCGGGGGATCAGACGCTCGGGGTCGGCGCGCGCCGGGCGAACGACTGGCGGACCAGGAGCTCCAGCGATCTGAAGTGACGCTCGGGCAGGTTCTTGAAGCGCCGGCGGCACGCGGCGATGGCCTCCTCGGCCGTGGGGAAGCCTTCGACTACCTTCGTGAGGTGCTCGGAGTACTCGCGGAGCTTCAGCTCGACCGTCCGGCCGAGCGCGGGGTCGCCGGCCAGCTCCAGCGCCGCCTTCTGCCGGTCGCCGCCCGCCTCGACCAGCGCGCGGAAGCCGAGGCCCTTGAGCCGCTGGGTCACCGTGCTCCGGTCCCATCCGAGAGTCCGGGCGGTCGCCTGCATGTCGAATCCGTGCTGGCGCAGCGAAGCGAGGACCGCGGCGTCGCTGCCGGGTTCGTCACGACCCGCTTCCCGGGGAGCCAGGCGCAGGTCGTCGACACTGATCTCGGCGCCGTCGGCGAGGGCCAGGGCCTGCCGCAAACAGTTCTGGAGCTCGCGGGCGTTACCGGGCCAGTCGCTGTGCTCGAGCGCGGCGAGGGCTGCCGGGGACAGGCCCGGAGCGGGCCGCCCCACGTCAGCCGCCCGCCCCGCTTCAACTGCCGCCTCCTGGAGAAATCGCGCCGCTAGCAGCGGGATGTCCCGCCGGCGCTCGCGAAGCGGTGGCAGTCGAAGGACGAGCCCCTTGAGCCGGAAATAGAGATCCTCGCGGAACCATCCTTCGGCGACGCCGCGCTCGAGGTCGCGGTTGCTGGCCGCCACCACGCGCACGTCGACGGTCGTGGGACGCGCTGCGCCGACCCGGTGAAAGCTCTTGTCCTGCAGCACGCGCAGGAGCTTGCTCTGGTGCTCTGGGCGAAGCTCGCCAACCTCGTCGAGGAAGATCGTGCCCCGGTTCGCCTGCTCGAAATGTCCCTTCCGGTCGGCGACCGCCCCCGTGAAGCTGCCCCGCACGTGGCCGAACATCTCGCTCTCGAACAGCTCCGCCGGGATCGCCGCCATGTTGACCGCGACGAACGGCCCGTCGGCGCGTGGGCTCAGGCGATGGACCGCCCGCGCGAAGAGCTCCTTGCCGGTTCCTGGCTCGCCCACGACGAGGATCGGCAGCGACGAGCGTGCCGCCTTCTCGAGGTCGCGGAAGGCGGCCAGGAGCGCGGGGTCACGCGTGACGATGCCGACGCGCTCACTCGCCTCGCGCAGCCGCTCCTGCGCGGCATCGCTCAGCGGAAGCGGCGGGCCGCTGCGCGCCTCGCGCTCCAGCCGCTCGAGCCGGGCGCGCGTCTCTGCCTCCCGGGCACGGGCCGCCGCGAGCTGGGCGCGCAAGCCTTCCTCGGTGCCGGTCGAACGGGCGACCGCCGCGCGCGCCGCCTCGAGATCTTCCTCGAGGCCCTCCACCTGGGACTCCTGGCGCACCAGCGCCTCGCGAATCGCGCCGACCTCGTCCTCGAGACGGCGGATCCGATTTCCGGACGAGAGCTGGTTCCAGACGAGCGCGGCGGCTGACGACATGACTACGGCAACCAGGGGTGCCGCCACGGGCAGGAGAAGGCCGGCGCGCGAGGGGACCATGAACAAGCTCGCCGCATAGACGAGCGCCAGGCCGAGGACGCCGATCGCCGCCGTCCACCACCGCGCTGCGAGCCAGAGCCATGCCGTCAGGGCCGCCAGGAACGCGGTGAGGATGACTGCCCACGCGAAGGGCGCCGGCCGCACCCACGCGTTCGTCAGCACGGTGTTGAGGAGCTGCGCCTGTATTGCACCGTCGGACATGGGTCCGAGCGGAGTCGAATGCGTCGTGCGCGACGGCTCCAGCAGGAGCAGCACGATCCGTCCGGCGAAGAGCTTCTCGAGCGACTCGGTCTCTCGCCTCTCGATGGTGGCCACGAGCTCGGTCAGCGGCACGACGTTGAAGCCCCGGGGAAACGCCCGGCCGGCGAAGCCGACCAACGCCTGCCCGTCGCGATCGACACGCATCCGAGGAGGGTCGCTCTTCGCTAACGCGGCAGCGAGCGCGAGGCCGAACGCCGGCACGCCTCGGTCGCCCAGTCGCACGAACAGCGGCACGCGCCGGACGACGCCGTCGGGGTCGGCCGTAGCGAGCGTGTGTCCGACGTTCTTCGCCGGCTGCACCATTGCCTGGAGCGGCGGCGTGAGAGCGCGGGTCTCGAGCGGCGCTGTCGTCGAGAGCGTCGGCCACGCTCGGTGCCCCGGCGGCGGGTCGGCGTCCGGGTGGCCCGAGCGTCCGGCCCACCGGTCGAGGGCGATCGGAAATACGACGTTGCCGGCCTGGAGAATTGTCTGACTCAGCATAGCGTCGCCCGCGGCGCCGCGGCGGTCTGCCAGGCTCGGCTGCCCGAGAGGCACGTCGACCCCGATGACCGCCGCACCCGATCGAGTCAGGTTCGTGATGAGGCCGGCCACGAGTGCGCGGTCCGCCGCGCCCTCGCCCGAGCGCCCCTCGCTTGCGGGATCGCGCACGACGATGACCAGATCGGAGCTCACCGGAAGCGGGGCTCGCCCGCGAAGCCACGCGTCGTACGGAGCCCACTCGAGCGCGGTCAGCCCGGAGCCATCCAGAAGCACGACGCCCGTGGCCACCAGAGCGGCGGCGGCGCCCATCAGCGCAGCCAGCGCGGCGGTCTTCATGGCAGGTGCCTTGCCTAGGGGCGGGCCGGCGCCGGGGCGGCCTCGCTCGCGGCCTGAAGCTCTTGGAGCAGCCTCTGAGCGTCTTCGTGCGGCGTCGCCTTCAGAAGGCTGATGGCCCGCGCCATGTCCTTCGGCACGCCGAGCCCGGTCGCGTAGCATCGCGCGAGCGCGATGCGCGCGCGGGCCTGGCCTTCGTCGGCGGCGGCCTTGAAGTAATCCAGGATCCGCCCGTCGTGTGCGGGTACCTGTCCGTCGACGCCGCGAAGATAGATCGCCTCGAGCGCGCTCTGCGCCGGCTCGCTGAGAGCCGAGGCCTCCCGGATCAGCACCGGCACCGCTTCACGGCCGCGGCCCTGCCGGAGCAGCGCGGCGCCGACCGAGTCGTCGTCGCCCGTCCGCGTGAGCTCCGGGAACTCCGACCACATGGCCGCCCGGTAGTCGCGGAATGCGGACTCCGCCGCTTGACGGCCGGTCGCCCCGGGCCGGCCTCGGCCCAGGGCGGTCTGTCGCAGCTCGGCGAGCGCG
>JBKPCO010000070.1:0-19140 GCA_046727415.1 Candidatus Methylomirabilota bacterium | reverse complement strand
CAGATGCGGAAGATCCGCGGCAAAGAGATCTCGATGATCTTCCAGGAGCCGATGACCTCGCTCAATCCGGTATTCACCGTCGGCGAGCAGATCGCCGAGGCGGTTCGCCTGCACGAGGGACTCGGCCGCCGCGACGCGATGGCCAAGACGGTAGACATGCTGAAGCTGGTGCACATCCCCAACGCGGAGCGTCGCGTGAAGGAGTATCCCCATCAGCTTTCTGGTGGCATGCGCCAGCGCGTGATGATTGCAATGGCCCTCTCGTGCAACCCCAAGCTGCTCATCGCCGACGAGCCCACCACCGCCCTTGACGTCACGATCCAGGCCCAGATCCTCGAGCTGCTCAACGAGCTGAAGGCCAAGCTGGGCATGGCGATCATGCTGATCACCCATGACATGGGCGTCATCGCCGAGACCGCGCAGCGGGTCATCGTGATGTACGGCGCCCAGGTGGTTGAAGAGGCCCCGGTGGCCGAGCTCTTCAAGGAGCCGCTGCACCCCTACACCCAGGGGCTTCTCCGATCCATTCCGCGGATCGACCTGGCCGCCACCCAGAAGCAGAAGCTCGAGGCGATTCCCGGGACGGTGCCGACGCTGCGGGGCGATATCAAGCCCGGCTGCCGCTTCGCCCCGCGTTGCGCGCTGGCAAAGCCGATGCATTTTGAGAACACGCCCCCGCTTAAGGAAGTCCGGCCGGGCCACAAGGTGGCCTGCTTCCTTTACTGAGGTCCGCCATGGCTGAGCCGCTGCTCAAGGTCCGGAACCTCAAGAAGTACTTCCCGATACGGGGCGGGCTCCTTTCGCGCGAGGTGGCCCGGGTTCACGCCGTCGACGACGTCTCGTTCGACATCATGGCCGGCGAGACGCTCGGGCTCGTCGGCGAGTCGGGCTGCGGCAAGTCGACGACCGGCCGATCGATTCTCCGGCTGATCGAGCCGACGTCCGGCGAGGTCTGGTTCCAGGGCCGGAACGTGACGACGCTCGACAAGCGGTCGCTACGCGCGCTCCGCAAGGAAATGCAGATTATCTTCCAGGACCCCTACGCGTCGCTGAACCCGCGAATGACCGTCGGCTCGATCATCGGCGAGGCGCTGGTCATCCACAAGCTGGCGCCGACACGAAAGCAGCGCGAGGAGCGGGTGGTGCAACTCCTCGAGACGGTCGGCCTCCTGCCCGACCACCTCCGCCGTTATCCCCACGAATTCTCCGGCGGCCAGCGTCAGCGCATCGGTATCGCGCGGGCGCTCGCGGTGAACCCGAAGCTGATCGTCGCCGACGAGCCGGTCTCCGCGCTCGACGTCTCGATCCAGGCTCAGATCGTGAACCTGCTGGAGGATCTCCAGGCGAAGTTCGGGCTCACCTATCTCTTCATCGCGCACGATCTCTCGGTCGTCGAGCACATCTCGACGCGCGTAGCGGTGATGTACCTGGGCAAGATCGTGGAGATCGCGCCGGCGAAGGAGCTCTACACCAACCCGCGCCACCCGTACACCGAGGCGCTCCTGTCGGCGGTGCCGATCCCCGATCCGACGATGAAGCGCAAGCGGATCCTGCTCGAGGGCGACGTCCCGAGTCCGATCAACCCGCCGTCCGGATGCCGCTTCCACACCCGCTGCGCCCTGCGCGTTCCGTCGTGCTCGACGAACGAGCAGGTGCTCAAGGAGATTTCGCCGAACCACTGGGTCGCCTGCCAGGTTCGGACCGGCGTTCCGACTCGCTAATCGCCGGCGCGGGACGGAGCGGGCTGCGGGGGCTCGTGAGCCCCGCTTGCCTACCGGGCGTAACATCTTAGTTCGTGCTCTTCGACTCTGATGACGGTACCTACACGGGGCTCACGAGCCCCCGCAGCCCGCTCCGTCCCGCGCCTGACGTTTCGAGCCGATCTGCCGGGTCGAACTGAGAGGCGACGCAGTGCCTACGGTTCGGGTCGGGGATATCGAGATGTTTTACATGGAGGCCGGGGTCGGCGAGCCGGTGCTGCTGATCATGGGCTTCGGCGGCGATCACACCGCCTGGGGATTCCAGGTGGGCGCCTTCGCCGCACGCCACCGGGTGATCGCGTTCGACAATCGCGGCGCGGGCCAGACCGAGGCGCCCGATCGCCCGTACACGACGCGACTGATGGCCGCCGACACGCTCGCCCTCATGGACGCGCTCGGCATCGAGCGGGCCCACGTGGTCGGCGTGTCGATGGGAGGCATGATCGCGCAGGAGCTGGCGCTCGCCCACCCCGAGCGGGTGCGCTCGCTGCACCTCGGCTGCACGCTCGCGCGCCCCGACGCATACATGCTGGCGCTGAACACGGCGTGGCGCGACATGCGCATCGGGCTCGGTCGCGACCAGACGCTCCGGACCCTCGCCCTCTGGCTCTTCGCGCCGACGACGTACGCCGAGCGGCCCGACCTGGTGGAGATGCTCCTGCAGAACGCCCTCGCGAATCCGTATCCGCAATCGGTCGTCGGGTTTCTCCGGCAGGGCGAGGCGATCGACGCTCACGACGCCATCGATCGGCTCGAGGCGATTCGTTGCCCGACCCTGGTCAGCGTCGCCGAGGAGGACATTCTCGTGCCGCCCCGCTTCTCACGGGACATCGCAAAGCGGATTCCCGGGGCCGAGCTACGCCTGGTCCCGGGCGCCGGGCATTGCTACTTCCTGGAGCGTCCGGAGGTGTTCAACGAAATCTCGCTCGACTTCATCGCGCGATCTTCGCGCTGACCGGCGCTGAAGAAGGGACTTGGAGGAAGGGTTCGACTAGTCCCAGAGATAGGCGCGGGGATTGACCGCCTGGCCCTTGACCATGATCTCGTAGTGCAGGTGCGCGCCGGTAGAGCGTCCCGTATTGCCAGACCACCCCACGACCGCGCCTCGCTCGACGCGCTCGCCCGGCTTGACGTTCAACCGCGAGAGGTGGCCGTACAGGCTCTTGATGTCCTGTCCGTGGTCGAGGATGACGGTGATGCCGTACTCCTGGTACGTGCCCGCCACCGTGACCGAGCCCGCGGCCGGCGCGCGTACGGGCGTGCCGTGCTGCGAGCGGATGTCGATACCGCTGTGGAACTCGGTGCCCTGCGACCACGGCGACTGCCGCATGCCGTACTCGGAGTTGACGGCACCGCGTACCGGCCAGCGCGACGGCAGCGCGGCCAGCGCCTTGCCCGCCCGCGTCACGAGCCGGTCGAGGGCCTTTAGACTCTCGCCCTGCTCGGCCACGTTCTCTGCGAGCTGCTCGAGCTCGTCCCGCGGCGAGAGCCGGCCGCTCTTGCTATCCGCGCGAAGCGCGGCGCCACCGATCGCGCGGTCGCGACCGCCGGGCTGGAGCTCCGGACCGAACGGCTCCCAGATCCGCGCGTGAAGCTCGCGCCAGCCCGCCATCTCTCGGCGTAGCTCGACGACCCGCCGATTGAAGGAGTCGATGGTCGCCTGCTGCTCGGCGATCTGCTGCTTGAAGGTCCGCGCCTCGAACGTCAGCTTCCGGAGCTGAACCCAGTCTCCCAGCAGCGTGAAGAACGTCGTGACGGCGACCGCGATGCCGGCGACGGCTGCCAGGGCTGCGGGTCGGGGGACGTTGAAGCGGATGACGCGGGAACCGTCGCCCCGCACGATGAGCAGGCTGAACTGCTTGCGGCCGGTCCACCGCCCGTTAGCCCGGGGACGGGCCGACCGAGGCTGCACGGCCCCTGCTTCCGGGCCCGTTACAGGCTCAGACAAAGTGTCAACGGACGGTTCCAGGGGACCCACGGTAGGAGATCTAGGGCAAGGCGCGTGCCGGGGCGCCGGCTCAAACAATCAGGGACTTCGGGGACACCCAGGAGAAACCTTCCTGCCATAACGGCAATCTCGCAGACAGTTTGCGTCAGTTTGGAAAGCGAGCCTGACGCCTAACCTCGCGTGAGAGCGTCGTTTCTTGACACTTCGTCAGGGCTGGCAGTATCATCGCAAGGCTACATCGAAGGGAGTCCTCGATGGACGAGTTCTACCGAATCAAACGCCTGCCGCCGTACGTCTTCGGAATCGTCAACGACCTCAAGAGCAAGGCGCGAGTGCGCGGAGAGGACGTCATCGACCTCGGCATGGGCAATCCGGATATGCCGACGCCGAAGCACATCGTCGACAAGCTCGTGGAAGCGGCCAAGAATCCGAAGAACCATCGCTACTCGGCCTCGCGCGGCATCACAAGGCTGCGCGTCGCGATGGCGAAGTGGTATCGCGACCGCTACGCGGTCGAGCTCAATCCGGATTCCGAGGTCATCGCGACCATCGGCGCCAAGGAAGGCATGGCGCACCTGGCGCTGGCTGTGCTCCAGCCGGGCGACGGCGCCCTCGTGCCGAACCCGACCTATCCGATCCACTCTTATTCGGTGGTCATCGCCGACGGCGACCTGCGGTCGGTGCCGCTCGCGCCGGACGAAGATTTCTTCGGGCGCCTGCAGGAGACAGCGAAGCTCGCGTGGCCCAAGGCCAAGCTGCTCATCCTGTCGTTCCCGCACAATCCGACTACGATGTGCGTGGACCGCGAGTTCTTCGTGAAGGTCGTCGACTTCGCGCGCGAGCACCGGCTGATGGTCGTTCACGATTTCGCGTACGCCGACTTCACGTTCGACGGCTACCAGCCCCCGTCGTTCCTCTCGGTACCCGGCGCGCGAGAGGTCGGCGTCGAGATCTTCTCGACCTCGAAATCGTACAACATGGCCGGGTGGCGGCTCGGGTTCGTCTGCGGCAACGCGCGTATGATCAGCGCCCTCGCCCGCATCAAGTCGTACCTCGACTACGGCGCCTTCCAGCCGATCCAGATCGCCGGCATCGTGGCGCTCGAGGCCGACCAGAAGTGCGTCGAGGAGATCGTCGAGGTCCATCGAAAACGCCGTGACGTGCTGGTGGACGGCCTCAACAAGCTCGGGTGGAGCGTCCCGAAGCCGAAGGGCACAATGTTCGTGTGGGCGCCGATCCCCGAAGCCTTCCGCGGCCTCGGCTCGTTGGAGTTCTCCAAGCTCCTCATCCAGGAAGCGAAGGTCGCCGTGTCACCGGGCATCGGCTTCGGCGAGTACGGGGAAGGCTACGTTCGTTTCGCGCTCGTGGAGAACGAGCAGCGCATCCGTCAGGCGCTGCGCGGGCTCAAGAGCCTGAATCGCTGAGGGGGCCGGCGACGAGGAATTACCTGTGAGCCACGTCAGTGACGTGCGCATCGGCCTCCTGGGGCTCGGCACCGTCGGTGCCGGTGTCGTCAAGATCCTCCACACCCGCCGCGCGATGCTCGAGGAGCGCGCCGGCGCCCGGTTGACGCTGGCCGCCATCGCCGACACCGATCTCACGCGGGCCCGCGAGGGGCTCGACCTCAAGAGCCTGCCGCTCACGGGCGATGCGGCCCAGGTCCTCGGCGCGCCCGCCGTCCACATCGTGATCGAGCTCGTCGGCGGCCTCGAACCCGCGCGCACGTTCATCTTGCGCGCGCTGACCGCCGGTAAGCACGTCGTCACCGCCAACAAGGCCTTGCTCGCCCACCACGGCGCCGAGCTGTACGAGGCGGCGCGGCGGGCGGGCGTGAGCCTGGGCTTCGAGGCCGCGGTGGCGGGCGGCATTCCGCTGATCCGCGCCGTCAAGGAAGGGCTCGTCGCCAACCGGGTGCTGTCGCTGGCCGGCATCGTCAACGGAACCTGCAACTACATCCTGAGTAAGATGACCGACGAGGGTCTGGACTTCTCGCTGGTCCTCAAGGAGGCGCAAGCTCACGGCTACGCCGAGGCCGATCCCACGCTCGACATCGAGGGTATGGACTCGGCTCACAAGCTGCAGATCCTGGTGGCGGTCGCCTTCCGCACGTTCGTCGACCTCAAGAACATCCACACCGAGGGCATCACGCGCGTGACCGCCCAGGACATCGAGTACGCCCGCGAACTCGGCTACCGGATCAAGCTCCTCGCCATCGCCAAGGCGACCGCCCCCGATGGGACCTCCGGCGGCGGCGTGGAGGTCCGGGTGCACCCGACGATGATCCCCGCGGCGTCGCCGCTGGCAGCGGTGTCCGGCGTCTTCAACGGCATCTCCCTGACCGGCGATGCGGTGGGCGACCTCATGTTCTATGGACGCGGGGCGGGCCAGATGCCAACGGCGTCCGCGGTGCTGTCCGACGTTGTCGAGGTCGCCCGGCGCATCGCGCACGGCATTCCGTCGCTTTCCCTCGAGCTGCCGTCGGTCGGCCCGACGGCCATGCCGCTCACGCCGATCGAGGCGATCCGCTCCTGCTATTACTTGAGAGTCACCGCCCAGGACAAGCCGGGCGTGCTGTCGAGAGTCGCGGGCATCCTCGGCGAGCACGACATCTCGATCGCCAACGTCATCCAGAAGGGTCGCGGAGTGCGCGAGGCGATCCCCGTCGTCATGTTGACCCACGAGGCGCGCGAGCGCGACATGCGCGCGGCGCTGGCGAAGATCGACCGGCTCCGGGACGTCGCGGCCGCGACGATGATGATCCGCGTGGAGGGGAGCGCTGCGTGAAAGCGTGGCGTGGCGTGATCGAGGAATACCGGGACTTCCTGCCGGTCTCCGACAAGACCCCGGTTGTCACGCTGTTCGAGGGCAACACGCCGCTGGTCCCCGCACCGCGTCTGGCCGAGGCGACCGACGCGCGCATGGAGATCTATCTCAAGTGCGAGGGGTTCAATCCGACTGGCTCGTTCAAGGACCGCGGCATGACCGTGGCCATCTCGAAGGCCCTGGAAATGGGCTCGCGCGCCGTCATCTGCGCCTCGACCGGTAACACCTCCGCCTCGGCGGCCGCCTTCGCGTCGCGGGCGGGCATCCGCGCGTTCGTCATGGTGCCGAAGGGCTCGGTCGCGCTGGGCAAACTCTCGCAGGCGGCGATCCACGGCGCCCGCGTCCTCACCGTCGAGGGCAACTTCGACCAGGCGCTGACGATCGTGCGTCAGATCGCCGAGCGTCACCCGGTCACGCTCGTGAACTCCGTGAACCCGTTTCGCCTCGAGGGGCAGAAGACCGGCGCCTTCGAAGTGTGTGACCAGCTGGGCCGCGCGCCGGACTACCACCTGATTCCCGTCGGTAACGCCGGTAACATCACCGCGTACTGGCGCGGCTACCGCGAGTACCACCGGGCGGGCCGCGTGACCGAGCTGCCGCGGATGGTCGGCTTCCAGGCGGCGGGCGCGGCGCCGATCTACGAGAACCGGGTGATCGAGGAGCCGCGCACAGTCGCCACCGCGATCAAGATCGGCAATCCGGCGTCGTGGGGTCCGGCGCTCGAGGCGATGAAGGACTCCCGCGGCTGGATCGACATCGTGACCGACGAGGAGATCCTCCGCGCCTACCGCCTGCTGGCCCGCGAGGAAGGTATTTTCATGGAGCCGGCGTCGGCGGCGACCGTGGCCGGATTGATCAAGTCGGTCAAAGCGGGACGTTTCGAGCCCGGGTCAACCGTCGTCCTCACCCTGACCGGCCATGGTCTGAAAGATCCCGACACCGCGCTCGAGTCGGCGTCGCGCCCGACGGCGGTGCCACCCCAGATCGACGCCGTTCTGGCGCAGCTCGGACTCTGAGCCGGATCAAGGTCGCCCTCGGCGTTGTCATCAGTGTCGTTCTGCTCGTCTATCTCTTCCGCGGCGTCGATCTGGCCGAGCTCGGTCGTCAACTCCGGGAGGCGCGCTGGGGCTGGGTGGTCGTCGCCACCGCGATCGCGCCGCTCCAGATCTGGGTGCGGGGTCGGCGGTGGTGGTACCTCTTTCCGCCGGGCTCGAACCCGCCGCCACTGACCCCCGCGATGATGATCGGCTACATGGCCAACAACGTGCTCCCGCTCCGCGCCGGCGAGGTCGTGCGGATCTACGTGGTCGCCCGGCGCTGGAGTGCGGCCGGATCGACGGCGCGCCTTCATCCCTTCTGGACAACGCTGGCGACGCTCGTGGTCGAGCGCGTGCTGGACAGCCTCGTCGTCGTGCTGGTCCTCGTGCTCCTGGTCCTGATCGTGCCGGTGCCCCGGTTCCTCGAGATGGCGGCGCTGGTCGTGCTGGCCATCGACGTCGTGGGCATCGGCGTCCTCATTGCTCTCACCGCGACGCCCGACGCATGCGTCCGTCTCGTCGCGCGGCTCGTGGGGCGCTGGCCGGGTCTTCATCGGCGCCTGCTGAACATCTTCCAGACGTTCGTCCACGGCCTCGACGGTATCCGAGCCCCGTCGCACGCGGCGCCACTGGTGGCCTGGACGGTCGCCGTCTGGTTCGTGCCGGCGCTGGCCGCGTGGACAATGTTTCGGGCGCTGGACCTCCATCTGCCCTTCATCGCGGGCTGGGCGGTGCTCTCCTTCGTCGGGCTCGGGATCTCGATTCCCTCAGCGCCGGGCTACGTCGGCGTCTTCCACGCCGCCGCGGTGCTCGCAGTCGGGCTCTTTGGCGTCTCGCAGTCGGCGGGGGTCGGCTACGCGCTGCTCTTCCACGCGAGTCAGATCGTGCCGGTGACGCTGGTCGGTTGGCTCTACTTCCTCCGCGAGCAAGTGAGCCTCACCGAGGCGACCCGGGCAAACCCGCGGCGCTTGTCGTGAGCCCGCCCGGCCCAAGGTCAGCACCCGCAATCTTTACGATGCCGGCCCGCGTCGTATAGGCTTCGGAAAAGATGGCACTGCTCGTCCAGAAGTACGGAGGCTCGTCCGTCGCCGACGCGGAGAAGATCGCGAACGTCGCGCGCCGGGTTGCCGAAAGCGCGACCGGCAACCAACTGGTCGTGGTCGTCTCCGCCATGGGCAAGACGACCGACGGGCTCCTGGCCCTCGCGCGCCAGCTCTCCTCGGCGCCCGATCTGCGTGAGATGGACATGCTGCTCTCCACCGGTGAGCAGGTGACGATCGCGCTCCTGACCCTGGCCCTGCAGGCGCGCGGGCTCAAGGCACGGTCCTTCACCGGCCCGCAGGTCGGCATGCGAACGGATCGCTCGCATACCCAGGCGCGCATCACCCAGATCGAAACCGATCGCGTGCGCCGCTCGCTCGATACGGGCGAGATCGCGGTAATCGCCGGATTCCAGGGGCTCTCGGATCAGGACGAGATCACGACGCTCGGGCGCGGCGGCTCCGACCTCACCGCCGTCGCGCTGGCGGCGGCGCTGAAGGCGGACGTGTGCGAGATCTACACCGACGTCGACGGGGTCTACACCGCCGACCCGAATATCGTCCCCGACGCCCGCAAACTGGCGCGCGTCGCCTACGATGAGATGCTCGAGCTGGCGAGCCTCGGCGCGAAAGTCTTACAAACCCGCTCCGTCGAGTTCGCGAAGAAGTACGGCGTCACCGTCCACGTGCGTTCCACGTTTCGACCCGACCCAGGTACGCTCGTGACGAAGGAGGAGCAGGGCATGGAACAGGCAGTCGTCACCGGCGTGACGCACGACCGGAGCCAGGCGAAGATCTCGATCTTGCGCGTGCCAGACCGACCGGGCATCGCCGCGCGGGTCTTCGGGGCCATCGCCGTGAAGAACATCGTCGTCGACATGATCGTGCAGAACATCAGCCAGGACGGCCACACCGACATGTCCTTCACCCTGCCTCGCGGCGACCACGCGCGGGCGGTCGCCGAGCTGTCGGACGTGGCCCGTGAGATCGGCGCCCGCGGGATCGTCCACGACGAGCGCGTCGCCAAGGTCTCGATCGTGGGCGTCGGCATGCGCAGCCACTCCGGCGTCGCTTCGACCATGTTCGCGGCCCTCGCCCGCGAGGGCATCAACATCCAGATGATCTCGACCTCGGAGATCGCTGTCTCGTGCGTCATCGAGGACAAGTACGCCGAGCTCGCCGTCCGCACCCTGCACGACGCGTTCGACGTCGGTCGGGGCGGCGTGCGATGAGCACCGGCAAGGCGGCGGTCTTCTTCGGCCCCGGCCGGCCCTTCGAGATCCGCGAATTCGCGCTGCCCGAGGTCGAGCCCGACGCCGTCCTCATCCGCGTCTCGCTCGCCAACGTCTGCGGCTCCGATCTCCACTTCTGGCGGGGCGACGCGCCGCTGCGGCTGCCGCCGGACGGCTGGATCTACGGCCATGAGATGACGGGCCGCGTGGCGGCGCTCGGCGTGCGCGTGAAGACCGACTCGCTCGGCCGCCCGCTCAAGGAGGGCGACCGGGTCGCCTATACCTATTTCTATCCGTGCGGGCGCTGCCACGCGTGCCTCGAGAACCAGCCGGCCGCGTGCCCGGCCAAGATCGAGCGCCCGCTCGGGCCCTCGCAGTTCCCGCATTTCCACGGCGCCTTCGCCGAGTACTACTACCTGCGGCCGCGCGGGGCGATCTTCCTCGTGCCGGATTCGCTTCCCGACGAGCTGGTGGCGCCCGTGAACTGCGCCCTCTCACAGGTCATCTTCGGTCTCGGCCGGGCGGGCCTCCGCTTCGGCGACAGCGTCGTCATCCAGGGCGCGGGCGGCCTCGGCATCCAGGCGGCGGCCGTCGCCAAGGACATGGGTGCCGCCACCGTCATCGTCATCGACCAGCTGGCCAGTCGCCTCGAGCTCGCGCGCGCCTTCGGTGCCGACCACACGATCGACCTCAAGGAAGTCACCGACCGGCGCGAGCGCGTCAACCTCGTGCGCAAGTGGACGGGCGGCGTCGGGGCCGCCGTCGCGTGCGATTTCGTCGGGTTCCCACAGGTGATCGCCGAGGGGATCGAGATGCTCCGCTCGGGCGGAACGTATCTAGAGATCGGCACGATCAGCCGCGGCGCGAAGGTGGAGCTCGAGCCTTCGCTGCTCGTCTGGGGCTCGAAGACGATCGTCGGCGTCATCCAGTACGACCCGGGGACGATTGCGCGCGCGCTCGACTTCCTCGTGCGCAACCGCGCGCGCTGGCCCTTCGATCGGCTCATCTCGCACACGTATCCGCTCGAGAAGATCAATCAGGCCTTCGCCGACTCCGAGTGGCACGCGAAGGAGACCACGAGCATCACGCGCGCTGCGCTCGCGCCCTAGCGCTCGCGCACCGTCAGATTTTTTCGACTCTAGTCGCGTCGGCGGGCCGGTGGGATCGTCGATCCATGGCCCTCTACACGCGCCGCCAGCTCCTCGTCCTCCTGCTGCTGGTCGCCGCCGGTGGGGGCGGTCTCGCCGTCGGCCACTGGCGCCGCGCGAACCCGGATGCCGTCGAGTATCTCGAGCAGCTCGATCGGGCCCCCGCGCCGCCCCCGGGCATCTCCGCGCCTCAGCCCTCGGTTCGCGCTCGAGCCGCGAGGTCCGCGGCCGACGGCGAGCCTCGACGTACCCGTCGTAGCCGGCCGCCACGCGGCGCGCCGGCCGCACCTCCTGCCGGCACCCCGACAGCGTCTTCTGACGACGCCCTCGACGCCGATCAGACGACCGACGCTGGGTCGACGTCCTGGTGATGCCGCGTGACTCTCGCGCGAACGCCTCTGGCTCCCCTTGCCTTCGCCTTCGGCATCGGCATCGTCCTGGCGTCGCGGATCGAGCCCGTGCTGCTCTGGCCCTCGTGGCTCGCCGCCCTCGCCATCGGCGCCGGGCTCCTGACGCTTGGACAAGCTCGTGGTGCCTCGGTCGCGCTGCTCGTCGCGGTGGCCCTGCTGGGCGCGTTGCGGGGCATCGAGCAGCCCCTGCCTCCCGACCACATCGCCCGGTTCTCGCTTCCCGGAGTCGCGCGTGTCGAAGGACGGCTCGCCGCCGAGCCGACGCGGTGGGCGCCGGATCGCACCCGGCTCTTGATCGACGCCGAGCGGGCCGACGGCACACCGGCCTCCGGACGCATCCAGGCGACTGTGTACGGCGTCTCGCCGATGCTCACCGAGGGCCAACACCTTGCCGGCTTGCTCAGGCTTCGTCCGGCGACCGGCTTTCACAATCCGGGGACGTTCGACTACGGCGAGCACCTCGCGCGCCAGGGCATCCGGATCGTGGCGACGGGGCGCGCCGAGAGCATCGAGATACTTGACGATCCGGCGCCGCCGTGGCCCGTCCGCGTGAGGCGCGCCGCGATAGCGTCGATGGGAACGGCGCTCCCGCCCGTCTCGGCGGCCCTGCTGGCCGGGCTCCTGCTCGGCGATCGCACCGATCTGCCCCGTGACGTCGACGAGGCGTTCCGCCTCGCCGGTGTCTATCACGTCCTCGCGGTCTCAGGCTTTAACGTGGCGATCCTGGCGGCGTCGGTCTGGGCGGTCTGTCGCTTCTTGCGCGTTCCCCGACGCGCGGGGGCTGCAACCGCGATCGTCATCGTGATCGGGTTCGCGCTCGTGGTGGGCCCGTCGCCGTCGGTGCTGCGCGCTGTCGTCATGGCGGTGCTCGTCCTGACCGCGCTCCTCCTGGAGCGGGACGCCTCGGTGACGAACAGCCTCGCGCTGGCAGCCCTGGCCATCCTCGCGGTGCGGCCCGGCGATGTCTTCGATCCCGGCTTCCAGCTTTCTTTCGCAGCCACGCTCGGGATCGTCGTCGCCCCCTTGCCGCGCGGGATGATCGTCGGCGCCCTCGCGGTGAGCACGGCCGCCCAGCTGGCCGTTTTGCCGGTGGCGCTGACGCACTTCAACCAGCTCTCGACGATCGGCGTCGTCGCCAACCTCGGGGTCGTTCCGCTCGCAGCCGCCGCAACCGTCGTCGGCCTCGCCGCGGTCGGCCTATCCTTTCTCAGCGAAGCGATCGGGGCAGTCGCGTTCGACGCGGTGTGGCCCATCATGTTGGCGCTGCGTGGCGTCGTCGCCCTTGCCGCGAGGGTACCCGCGGCCGTCGTCCACCTGCCCGCTCCGGGGCCGATCGCCATCGTCTGCTACGTCGGCGGGCTCGCGCTTCTGCTCGTGCATGGCCGCGCTCCCTCGCCACGCGGCCGTCTTGTCCGCCGGGTCGTGGCTGTCGGGCTCCTCGGCCTCGCGGTCGGGATCGCCGTGTGGCCGCTCGTGCGATGGCCCGATGGGCGGCTTCGGATCACCGTGCTCGACGTCGGTCAAGGCGACGCCGTGGTCCTCGAGATGCCGGACGGCCGTACGATCCTCGTCGACGCCGGCTCGGGAGGCCCGATGCGGCTGGACGTCGGCGAGCGCGTCGTCGCGCCGTTTCTCTGGAACCGCGCCATTCTCCGGCTTGCCGGCCTCGCCGTGACGCACGACGACACCGACCACGCTGGCGGTATGGCGGCAATGCGGCGGCTCTTCCGCATCGACGAACAGTGGACCGCGGCGAGCGCCCCCTCGGAGCCGCGGCGGTTCGGCCGTGCGATCGTGACGCCGCTGCCACCCGCGGCGGCGTCCGGGGGGCGACGCAACGACGCGGGCCTTGTGCTGCGCGTCGAGCTCGGGCTGGCCTCGTTCCTGCTCGCTGCCGACATCGGAGCCGCGCGCGAGCACGAGCTGATCGCGTCCGGGACACGTCTCGCGTCGACGGTCCTCAAGGTCGCGCATCACGGCTCCCGCTTCTCGACCACCCCGGAATTCCTGCGCGCGGTCCGCCCCACCGCCGCCGCGATCTCGGTCGGCGCGCGCAACGCCTACGGCCATCCCGACCCAGGCGTGCTGGCGCGGCTCGCCGAGGCGGGCGTGGAGGTCTACCGCACGGACCTCGACGGCGCGCTGATCTTCGAGACCGACGGCGGGACGCTCACCGCGACGCGATGGGCCCGGCGCCGCGTCGACCGCTTCTGCCTCGACCCTGAGGGGATCTGTTAGAATCGGGCCCCATGACTCGAGTCAACGACTACTACCTCGCGCTCAAGTCGAGCTACCTCTTCTCGGAGATCGCCGGGAGAATCAAAGCCTTCCAGGCGTCGCATCCCGAGGCCAGGCTGATCCGCCTCGGCATCGGCGACGTCACCCGTCCGCTGCCGCCGGCGGTGGTCGAGGCGATGCACGCCGCGGTGGACGAGATGGCGCGGGTCGAGACATTCCGCGGGTATCCGCCGGAGACCGGATGGGATTTCCTCCTCGAGGCGATCGCCCGACACGACTACGGCGAGCGCGGCGTGAAGATCGCCCCCGACGAGATCGTCGTCAGCGACGGCTCGAAGACCGACGTCGCCAACATCCAGGAGATCTTCGCGAGCGACTGTGTCGTCGCGTTGACCGATCCGGTGTATCCGGTTTACCTCGACAGCAACGTGATGGCCGGCCGCGGCGGCACCGCCGACGCCGCGGGACGCTTCGACCGGATTGTCTATCTCCCCTGCACCGCGGACAACGGCTTCCTGCCCCGGCTGCCCGATCGGCCCGTCGACCTCATCTATCTCTGCTATCCGAACAACCCGACCGGCGCGGTCATGACGCGCGCGGCGCTCAAGCACTGGGTCGACTACGCGCGCGAGCGCGGCGCCGTCATCCTGTACGACGCCGCGTACGAGGCGTACATCCGCAACCCGGCCATCCCGCACTCGATCTACGAGATCGAGGGGGCTCGCGAAGTCGCGATCGAGTTTCGCTCGTTCTCGAAGAGCGCCGGCTTCACCGGGACGCGCTGCGCGTACACCGTCGTGCCCAAGGAGCTCAAGGGGCTGTCGGCGTCGGGAACACCGGTGAGTCTGCAGGCGCTCTGGGTGCGGCGGCAGTCCACCAAGTTCAACGGGGTGGCCTACGTCATCCAGCGCGGAGCAGCGGCGACTTACTCGTCCGAGGGCCGGCGCCAGGTCGTGGCGCTGGTCGACTACTACATGGAGAACGCGCGGATCATCCGGCAGGGTCTCGAAGCGGCCGGTCTCACCGTGTACGGTGCCGAGAACGCGCCGTACATCTGGGTGAAGACTCCCGGGCGTCTTTCCTCGTGGGAGTTCTTCGACAAGCTCGTGAACGAAGCCCACGTGGTGGGGACGCCGGGTGCGGGCTTCGGGCCGAGCGGCGAAGGCTACTTCAGGCTGACGGCGTTCGGGGGGCGCGAAGCCACGCAGGAAGCGGTCGAGCGGATCAAGACGCGCCTCGTGCTGTAGCTCGTCGGCAGGCGCGCCTGGCTACGTTTCGTACGCGCGCTCGTACTGCGAGCGCAGCCGCTCCAGCTCCTCAGGATCGAGGCGCATGCCCAGCGACAGGCTCATCTCGCCCAGGATCGTCTTGATCTCGTTCAGAGACTTCTTGCCGAAGTTCTTCGTCTTGAGCAGCTCGGCCTCGGTCTTCTGCACGAGATCGGCGATGGTCCGGATGTTCGCGGTCTTGAGGCAGTTGGACGCGCGGACCGACAGCTCCAGCTCGTCGACGTTACGGAAGAGGTTTTCGTTCAGCTCGGTGCGCGGGTGCGTCTCGTCGCGTTCGGCCGCTTCCTCGTGAGGCGCCGCCTCCGGGAAGTTCATCAGCAGATCGAAGTGGTCCTCGAGGATGCGGGAGGCCTCGCCGACCGCGGTGGCCGGGCTGACGCTGCCGTCGGTCCACACCTCGAGCACGAGCCGCTCGCGGCCCCCGGTGGCGAGGGGCTCGACGTGGAAATTGACGCGCTTGACCGGCGAGAAGTCGGCGTCGAGGAGAATCGCGTTGATCGGCAGCGCCTCCGGCTCTCGCTTCTCGGCCGGCACGTAGCCCCGGCCGCGCTCCACGCAGACCTCCATCTCGAGGACGCCGTCCTTGTCGAGGGTGGCCAACACGACGTCGGGCGTGAGGATCTCGATGTCCGAGTCCGCCTCGAAGTCCCCCGCCTTGACGGTCGTCGAGCCCTGGGCCTTCAACCGGAGGATCTTGGGCCGGTTCAGGTGAAGCGTGAACACCACCTTGCGCAGGTTCATCATGATGTCGAGCGTGTCGTCCATGACGCCCGGCAGGTGGGAGAACTCGTGGAGGACGTTCTCGATCTTCACCCAGGTCGGCGCGGCGCCGTGGATCGCCGACAGGAGGGCTCGCCTGTAGGCGATCCCGACGGTCAAGCCGAACCCCGCCTCGAAGGGCTCGATGGTCAGCTTGCCGTACATCTTGTCCTGGACGGTCCAGTCGTGGCGCACGGGTAGTTGAAGCTCCAGCATTAAGACCCCCTAAAGATCAGCCAGTGTGAAGGGAAGGTTCTGCTCCAACGGAAATCAGTATACCAGAGGCCCGATGTTACACTGGGAAATCATGCAGTTGCGTCTCGTCATCGGCCTGGTCGTGCTGCTGAGCATGGGCGCCGTCGTCGGCCTGGCGCACGAGGTCCTCACCCCGGCGAATGCCCTCGACTCCGGGCCCATCCTCGTCGACATTCCGGCCCACGACGGGGTCCTGGACATCGCCGGGCGCCTGTACAGGGCGGGGGCGATCAGGAGCCGCGTGGGCTTCATGATCCTGGCCAGCCTGCGCGGCAGCTCGCGCCAGCTCAAGGCCGGCGAATACGAGCTGGCCCGCGGGGCCTCGACGCTCGACGTGCTGAAGCAGATCGAGGCTGGGCGAGTCAAGCAGCACCTAGTCCTGCACCCGGAGGGCGCGACCGTGACCGAGCTCGCCCGTGTCCTCGAGAGCGAGCGGCTGGCGCCCAGCGGCGCCGTCGCCAGGCTCGCAACGGACCGCGCGTTCCTGGCGACGCTCGGGATCGACGAGGCACCAAGCATCGAGGGCTATCTGTTCCCGGATACCTATCAGCTCGTCCGCGGCCTGACGACCGAGGAGATCCTGACGCGCATGGTGCAGCGCCTCCGGGCCAAGGCCGGACCCGATCTGGCCGCGCGGGCCCAGGCGCGCGGACTCACCGTGCACCAGCTCCTCACGCTCGCGTCCATCATCGAGCGCGAGGCGGTCCAGCGCGATGAGCTGCGGACGATCTCCGGGGTGTTCTGGAACCGGCTCAAGATCAACATGCCACTGCAGGCCGACCCAACCGTTCAGTACGCGACCGGCAAGGAACGGCGCGCCCTCACCCGCGCCGATCTGGCGACCGATCATCCCTACAACACGTACCGACGGAGCGGCCTGCCGCCGGGGCCGATCGCCAGCCCGGGCCTTGCCGCGATCGAGGCGGCCCTCGACCCCGCCCCCGTGAAGTACCTGTACTTCGTCGCGATGGACGACCAGCATCACTACTTCTCGGCGTCGCTCAGCGAGCACAACGCGGCCGTCGCCCGGTACCGGCTCGCCCGCGCTCGGTGAACCGTGCTATAAAACGCGCGACATGGCCGGTCCGACCGCCCTTGCCGCGAACCGGCGGGTCGCCAACGAGGCGTCGCCGGCACCATTACTGTATCGCGCGCTTCGCGGCCCGGTTCGCCGGGCGCTCGCACGCTGGTTCCACCTCAGCATCGAGGGTCTCGAGCTTCTGCCGGCCAGCGGCCCCTATCTCATCGCAGCGAATCACCACAACTACCTGGACGGGATCGTCCTCGGCGTTGCCGCGCCCGAGCCGATCTCGTTTCTGGTGATGCCGCGCGTGTGGCGGGCGACGCCGCTGCATCCGATGCTGCACCGGCACATCGGCTCGATCCCGATCGACCTGGGACGGGCGGACGTCAGCGCCCTGCGCCGCGCGCTGCAGACCCTCGAGGCAGGCAAGGTGGTCGGCATCTTCCCGGAGGGGCCGTTCAGCGTGCGCGGCCGGCTCGAGCCGGGGCTTCCGGGCGTCGCGCTGCTGGCGCTGCGCTCGGGCGTGCCGGTTGTCCCGGCCGGCATCCGCGGCACCTACGAGGCGCTGGCCGGACGCCGCGGCTACATCCCGCGACGGGTTCCGCTCGCCGTCAGGTTCGGACCGGCGCGTTGTTTTTCCCATGACGGCTCTCACGGTCGGCGCAGCGCCAGGCTCAGCGTGACCAGCCGGATCATGGACGACATCGCGGCCCTCTTGTCGTGAAGTCGCGTCCCCGCAAGCGGCAGCCCGCGCGCAAGGCGGCGCGGTCGGAGAAGCTCTGGGGCGGACGCTTCACCCGCGGCGCCGATCCACGCGCCGAGCGCTTCACCGGGTCGCTCGCCTTCGACCGCCGGCTGTGGCCGCACGACGTCACGGGCAGCGTCGCGTGGGCAAAGGCGCTCGCAAAGGCGGGGCTCCTCTCCGCGGCGGAGCGCGACGCGATCGTCAGGGGTCTCCAGGTCGTCCGCGCCGAGCTCGAGGCCGGCACCTTCCCGTTCCGCGCCGAGCTCGAGGACATCCACACCAACGTCGAGCGTCGACTTCAGGAGCTGATCGGGGACGTCGGCGGCAAGCTCCACACCGGCCGCTCGCGGAACGATCAGATCGCCGTCGACGAACGCCTCTACCTCCGGGAAATAATCGCCGAGGTCCGGGCGGGCCTCCGCGCCACGCAGGAAGCACTCGTCGCGCGCGCCGCGGAGGCGGTGGACACACCGCTGCCCGGTTACACGCACCTGCAGCGCGCCCAGCCGGTTGTGCTCGGCCACCACCTGCTCGCGTACGTCTTCATGCTCCAGCGCGACCGCGACCGGTTCGGCGACTGCGGCGCGCGCGCCGACACCCTGCCGCTGGGCGCCGCGGCACTCGCCGGCACCGCCTTTCCGATCGACCTCGAGGCACTCGCCAAAGATCTCGGCTTCGCCGCGGTGTCGCCGAACAGCCTCGATGCGGTGAGCGACCGCGATACGCTCCTCGAGTTCCTGGCTGCGGCCGCGATCACCGGCATGCACCTCTCGCGGCTCGCCGCCGACTTGACCCTCTGGGCGACCGCCGAGTTCGGGTTCGTCGAGTTCTCCGACGCCTTCGCGACTGGGTCGTCGATCATGCCCCAGAAGAAGAATCCCGACGTGGCCGAGCTGATCCGCGGCAAGAGCGGACGTCTCTACGGGAACCTCGTCGCGGTGCTGGCGACGATGAAGGGGCTCCCGCTCGCCTACAACTCCGACATGCAGGAGGACAAGGAGCCGTTCTTCGACTCGGTCGACACCGTGCAGGCCATCCTGGCGGTGGTGCCGCCGATGATCGGGTCGCTCACCTTCCGCACCGATCGGATGCGGCAGGCGGCCGGCGAGAACTTCGCGACGGCGACCGACCTGGCCGACTATCTGGTGAAGAAGGGCCTGGCCTTTCGCCAGGCCCACGGAGTCGTCGGAAAGATCGTGCGCTTCTGCGAGGCCGAGGGCAAGGCGCTCGACGGCCTCTCGCTCGTCGAGTTTCGCCGGTTCTCGCCGCTCTTCGAGGACGACGCGAAGGACGCGCTCACGGTCGAAGCGTCGCTGCGCGCCCGTGCCGCGACCGGCGGGACGGCGCCGGATGCCGTGCGCCGCTCGCTCGCTCTCGCCCGCACGCTGCTCGCGCGCGCATGAGCCGAGGCGGGCGCGGGCTCGCCCCGTGC
>JBKPCO010000069.1:0-9591 GCA_046727415.1 Candidatus Methylomirabilota bacterium | reverse complement strand
GGGCACGAGCCCCTGCGGCATGCCGATGAGCTCGCCGGTCCGCCTGGCGCGGACGAGATCGCTCGCGAACAGGCCGTCGAGCTTCACCGACGAGAGTCGGACACCCTGAGCGGCGCCCTGGCGCTCGCCCTGCACGGAGAGCGGAACGTCGAGGTGACCGATGAATCGGCGCGTCTCGGCCATCTCCACCTCGCCGTGCCGGAACAGGTAAATCACGGAGCGCCGGAACAGGAAATCAGCGAGCCAGATGCGACCAGGCCGACGCGGTGAGCAGGCCGGCTAGCTCGGCGATCTCGATGGCTGCGCCGAGGACATCACCTGTAATTCCGGAAACCCGGGTCACGATGAACCACGCGACGGCGACCGCGCACGCGACGGAGAGGGCGAAGACCAGCGCCCCGAGCCCGTGAAGCGCCGCCAGGGTCACCGCGAGCGCGATTGCCAATGCGACGGGCGCCGCCCACCAGTCGACGCTCGCCGAGAAGGCCGCGCCGGAGCCCTCGGACCTCGCCGGCCGAAACAGACGTGCAAGGAGGGGCGGCGTGGCCCGGGCGATGACAGGCACGACGAGGAGCGTCCGACCCCGGAGGCCGGGCGGAAGCTCGGAGACGGCAACGATCTCCAGGAGGAGCACCAGGATCAGCCCCATTACGCCGAAAGCGCCGATGCGGCTGTCGCGCATGATCGCGAGCCGATGCGCCGGATCGCGCCCGGCCAGACCGTCGAGGCTGTCGGCGAGGCCGTCGAGGTGGAGGCCCCCGGTAACGAGCTTCCAGGCCGTCACGGTGAGCAACGCGGCAAGGAGCGAGGGAAAGACCAGCGCCGTCATCAGGTCAACACCTACTAGAACCGCGCCGAGACCCAAGCCAACTACCGGAAACCAGACGGCGGCGCCGCCAAAAGCGTTGGCCCCGCCGGGGGCGGCGCCGGGGATGGGGAGGATCGTGAGGTAGCGGGCGGCCGCGACGAGGCCCGTCACGGCGCGAATGCTAGCACGTTCTTCTTGACGGTCCTGCCGAGCGAGGGGACAATTTCCTATTGGAAGCAACCTCACCCCAAAGCGCGAGAGGCCCCTCATGACTGTGACCAGCGTGGCCCAGAAGTGGGTGTCCGAGGCGGCCGGAATGACGCGGCCATCTCGCGTGGTCTGGTGCGACGGCTCCAAGACCGAGTACGACGGGCTCATCGAAGCCATGCTGGCGGACGGCACGCTGCTGCCGCTGAACCAGAGGACCTATCCGAACTGCTACCTGCACCGGAGCCATCCGTCCGACGTTGCGCGCACCGAGCAACTCACATTCATCTGCACCCGCGAGAAGGACGCGGCCGGACCCACGAACAACTGGATCGCGCCCGTCGAGGCCAAGGCGACGGCCGGCGCGCTGCTGCGTGGCAGCATGCGCGGACGCACGATGTATGTCATCCCCTACCTCATGGGCCCGGTGGGCTCGCCCATGAGCCGGGTCGGCCTGATGGTCACCGACAGCGCGTACGTCGTCGCGAGCATGCATATCATGACGCGCGTCGGCCAGGTCGCGCTCCAGCACATGCGACGCGACGACGACTTCATCGCCGGTATTCATTCGCTCGGCGACCTCTCGCCCGACCGCCGCCTCATCCTGCACTTTCCCGAAGAGCAGCTGATCTGGAGTGTTGGATCAGGCTACGGCGGCAACGCGCTCCTGGGCAAGAAGTGCCACGCCCTCCGCATCGCGTCGTGGCAGGCGCGCCAGGAGGGATGGCTCGCCGAGCACATGCTGATCATCGGCGTGGAAGATCCCGAGGGACGGATCACCTATCTGGCGGCGGCCATGCCGAGCGCGTCCGGCAAGACCAACCTCGCGATGGCGGTCTCGCATCTGCCGGGCTGGCGCATTTGGACGGTGGGCGACGACATCGCCTGGATGTGGGTGGACGCGAGTGGCCAGTTGCGCGCGGTAAATCCGGAGCGCGGCTTCTTCGGCGTCGCGCCGAACACGAGCCCGAAGACGAACCCGAACGCCACGTCGATGGTGCGCTCGAACACGATCTTCACCAACGTGGCCCTGACGAGATCGGACGAGCCGTGGTGGGAGGGCCTCAGCCCCGCACCGCCGGGCGGTCTCACCGACTGGCAGGGCCGGCCGTGGAAGCCGGCCGAGGGGCCCGCCGCTCATCCGAACTCCCGCTTCACCGTGCTGGCGCAGCAATGCCCGTCCATCGCGCCCAACTGGGAAGACCCGCAGGGCGTGCCGATCTCCGGCGTCATCTTCGGCTCGCGGCGCACGGGCGTCATCCCGCTCGTGTTCGAGGCCTTCGACTGGTCGCACGGCGTCTTTCTCGGCTCGGCGATGAGCACCGAGACGACCGCGGCGATCACTGGCAAGGTCGGGGTCGTCCGGCGCGACCCCATGGCGATGATCCCGTTCTGCGGCTACAACATGGCCGACTACTTCAGCCACTGGCTCGCGATCGGATCGCGTCTGAAGACGCCGCCTCGGATCTTCCGCGTGAACTGGTTCCGGCGCGACGCCGAGGGCCGCTTCCTGTGGCCGGGCTACGGCGAGAACGTGCGCGTGCTCAAGTGGATGGTGGAGCGCATTCGCGGCACCGGGCGGGCCGAGGAGACGCCGATCGGCTGGGTGCCAGCGCCCGGCGCCATCGACATCACCGGGCTCGACGTCACGCCGGCCCAGCTCGGCGAGGCGCTGCGGTGCGACGCCGGCGAGTGGCTGGAGGGGCTCGACGAGCTCAGCGAGTTCAACAAGCAGTTCGGCGATCGGCTCCCCAGGCCGATCACCGAGTCGCTCGCGATCACCCGGCGCCGCTTCGGCGGCTGATCGGAGAGCGCGCCCGAGCGCGCGTCCGGCTGCTCACGCCCCCGCGATCTGCTTGATAACCCGGCGAACCTGGCCGCGATCGAACGGCTTGCTCAACCCCGGCACGCCCGTCTGCTCCAGAAACGTCTGGATCTCCGCGCTCAGCACGTCGCCGGTCATCAGCACGAAGCGGCGGCAGAGATCGGGGAGCCGGCGCTCGAGCGCGCGGTAGAGTCCGGGGCCGTCGAGGTACGGCATACGGACGTCGCTCAGGATCAGATCGTAGGAAGTCCGCCGGAGTACCTCGAGCGCCTGGGTCCCGTCGCCGACGGTATCGACCGTATGGTGATCGGCTCCGAGCATCTCGCCCAGCAGCTGAAGCACGAGCCGCTCGTCGTCGACAACGAGGATGCGCTTCCCGCTGACGGCGGGCGTCGTCTCGGGCGCGTTCTTGCCGGTGGCGGCCGGCGGCGCGACCACCGGAAGCTCGACGCGAAAGATGGCGCCCTCGCCGGGCTCGCTGATGAGGGACAGCGTTCCCCCGTGCCCCTCGACGATGCCGTGGCAGAGCGAGAGGCCGAGACCCGTGCCCTGACCGACGGGCTTGGTGGTGAAGAACGGCTCGAAGATCCGATCGCGGATCTCGTCGGGAACTCCCGGGCCCGTGTCCTCGACGTCCACCGCGACGCGGCCGCGCGCCGTGTCGGCGCGGGTGCGAAGCGTGAGCCGGCGCGGCGGCGGAGCCTTACGCAGCTCGTCACGGGCGTTGGTGATCAGATTGACCACGACCTGGTGGAGCTGGTGCGGATCGGCCCACAGGACCGGCAGGCCTTCTTCCAGATCGAGCTTCACCTCGATGCCGTCGACGCGCAGGTGATAGGCGAGCAGCTCCGCGGCGTCGCGCGCGATGTCGTTGAGCCGCACCAGCTGGCGCTCGGGGGGATACTTCCGCGCCAGCGCCAGAAAGTTGCGCACGATCGAGGCGCAGCGATCGGCGGCATGCGCGATGTTCTCGGCGCGCGTCGCCGACGGCGTGCCGGCCAGGTCCTGACGGAGCAGATTCGCGTAGCCGGTCACCGCCGTCAGCGGATTGTTCAGCTCGTGGGCGACCCCGGCCAGCACTGTGCCCATCGTGGTGAGCTTCTCGGTCTGGTAGAGGGCCTCGCGCTGGCGGCGCAACTCGGCCTCGGTCCGCTTGCGCTCTGTCATGTCGCGCACGATCGCGGACACGAACTCGACGGCGCCGTCCGCCGCGGGGTGGGCGACGGCCACGACCGACACCGGCACCTCGCGCCCGTCGCGCGCGAGCAGCACGGATTCGCCCGTCCACCGACCGTCGCGGAGCAAGGTCGGCAGGATCTCATCCTGCACGACCGGGCGCAGCCGCTCGGGCACCAGGCCGGCGATCGGCAGGCCGAGCGACTCCTCGGCCGTCAGGCCCAGGAGTGACTGGCCGGCGCCGTTGAGGTACAGGAGCCGCGCCGAGAGGTCCGAGATCGCGACCAGGTCGGTCGTGACGTCCAGGATCGCCGTCAGCCGCTCGCGCGCCTCGAGCTCCTGGCGCAGCCGGCGGTAGAGCCGCGCGTTCTCAACGGCCACCGCAGCGTGATCGGCGAGCGCCAGCAAGAGCCGCTCCTCGACGGCGGTGAACTCCCGCGGACGCGCGCTGCCGACCGCCAGGACCGCCACCAGGCCCTCGGGCCCCACGAAGGAGACCGCGAGCGGCTGGCCGGCCGTCCCGAAGATCGCCGTCGCGTGCGGGCCGCCGGCCTGGGCGAGCAGATGGCGCACGGAGACCTTGCGCTCGCACGCCAGGCGCTCGGCGAAGTTCTGGGTCAGCGTGAACCGCAAGGGCTCGGCCGCGCGGTCCTCGATCCCCTCCCAGGCGACCGGCCACAGCACGCCGGCCTCGAAGAGCCAGAGCACGCTCGCCTCGACCTTGATGAGCTCGCGGGCCGCGCTCACGACACGGCGCAGGACCTCGTCGAGATCTTTGATGGTGGTGAGCGACTTGGCGAGGTCGTTGAGGACGGTCAGGCCGTCCTTCTCGTCAGCCAGCCGGCGCTGGGCGAGGACGTTCTCGATCGTCGACGGCAGCTTGGCCAGGTAGCCCTCGCGCTTGATGAGGTAGTCGGCCACGCCCAGCTTGAAGGCTTGGACGGCGGTGTCCTCGTCGTCCTCCGCGGTCACCATCACGACCGGGATCCGTATGCCCTCGGCCTGCAGCTCCTTGAGCACCTCGATGCCCGAGAGGTCGGGCATACGGTTGTCGAGGAGGAGCACGTCATAGTGAGCGGTCTTCAGCCGCGCGAGCGCCTCGCGAGCGAGCGTGACCATCTCGACGTGTGCGCGGCGGTCGTGCTCCTCGAACGCGCGCAGCGTGCGCGCCGTATGCTCGGGATCGTGATCGGCGTACAGCAGCCGTACCGGCGCGCGCCGGAGCTCGCTCGCGGTGCGAAACCATCGGCACGCGCTCTCGAGCACGACCGGGAGCGTGACCAGGTAGGCCGCGCGCTTCACGAGAAAGTCGGTTGCGCCGGCCTTGAGGAGTCGCACCGCTACGTCGGCGTCGCCGGAGCCGGTCATCAAGACCACCGGCACCTCGAGGCCCCTCGCCTTGACCGCGTCCAGCAGATCGAGCGCGGTCCCGTCCGGCAGGCGATAGCCTGCGAGCAGCACGTCCATGTCGCCGACGGTGACGCGCTCGAGCGCCTCGGCGACGGTGCCGGCGACGGTCAGCTTGATGTGCGGTGCGTGACGCGCGAGGTGACGATGCGTCCGGTCCTGGTCGGCGAGGTTGTCTTCCACATAGAGCACGCGGATGGAGTCCATGGCGTTCTCAGCCCGTGAGGGAGTGGGCTCGGATCGACGCAGCGAGACGCTCGAGCTCGCGCACGACGACGGTCGGATCCAGTGGCTTGGTGACGCATGCATCGGCCCCGGCGCCCCGGAGCACCGGAATCACCGACGGATGCCCCGTCACGCCGAGGATGCGAATGTCGCGCGTCTCGGGAAGGCGACGCAGGCAGCGGCACGCCTCGATCCCGTCGAGGCCGGGCATGACGGCGTCCAGGACGATGACCGCAGGCCGAAATGTCCCCACCTTGACGAGCGCCTCGTAGCCGTCGGTGGCCGTCTCGATCGTGAACGGCCCCTCGGACAGGAGATCGATCAGCATCGCCACGACGAGCGGCTCGTCGTCGACGACGAGGAGACGCGTGCGTGTCCCCGCACCGACCGGATAGGGCGGCCTCCCCTGCGCGGCCAGGAAGCGCTGGAACTCGTCGAGGTCGATGCGGCGGTGGCCGCCGGGCGTGAGGTACGCGCGGAGGTCGCCGTTGCGGATCCACCGGCGGAGCGTGGGGATCGAGATCCGGCAGTGGGCCGCCGCCTGGCGGGTCGTCAAGTGTGCGCGGCGTCCGGCCAACGCGAGTTTCATTTTTTGCACATTTGATTCCTAGCATGGGGACCGCGTAAAACCGCTCGAAATAGTGGCGCCGGCAGGCGCCGCCGCGTCGGGGGAACCGCGCGGTCAGACCGGGTAGACGCCGTTGCGGCGCGCCGGAAACTCGTGGACCTTCGTCTGCGCGTAGGCGAGCCGCTTGATCAGCTCGTCGCGCAGTGCGCTGCCCGGCACGATGTCGTCGACCAGCATCTCGGAGGCGAGCTTGTATGTGTCGACGTCCTGCGCGTACTCCTCGCGCTTCTGCCGGACGTACTCTGCGCGCTCGCTCTCCGGCAGCTCCATGATCTTGTTGTAGTAGACGGCGTTCACGGCTGGCTCCGGGCCCATGATCGCGATCTGCCCCTGCGGCAAAGCGATGGCTGCGTCGGGCTCGAAAGCGGGTCCGCACATCGCGTAGAGCCCGGCGCCGTAGCACTTGCGCACGATCACGGAGATCTTCGGTACGGTAGCCTGTGACGTCGCGAAGACCATCTTCGCGCCGTGACGGATGATGCCCTGCTGCTCGACCTTCGTGCCCACCATGAAGCCCGCGATGTCGGCCAGGTAGACGAGCGGAATATTGAACGCGTTGCAGAGCCAGATGAAGCGGGCCGCCTTGTCGGCGGAGTCGACCATGAGCACGCCGCCCTTCACCTTCGGCTGATTGGCGACGATGCCCACCGGGCGGCCGGCCAGGCGCGCGAATCCGACGATGACTTCCCCGGCGAACAGTCGCTTGATCTCGAACCACGAGCCCGCGTCGATGACCCGGTCGATCACCTCGTACATGTCGAAGTACTTGCGCTGGTCGTACGGCACGATCTCGTCGATGGAGCGGCCGGGCTTCGCGGCGGCCGGTTCGCGCACGGGCGGCAGCTCGCCGTACGACTGCGGCATGTACGTGAGGTAGCGGCGCGCCAGCTCGATCGCCTCCTCGTCGGATTGGGCCAGCACGTCGCCGCATCCGGACACCTTGCAGTGCATGAGCGCTCCGCCCAGCGCCTCGAGCGTTGTCTTCTCGCCGATCGCCATCTCGACCATGCGCGGGCTACCGACGTAGAGCGAGGCCTTGCCCTCGACCATGATGACCACGTCGGTGAGCGCCGGCAGGTATGCCGAGCCCGCCGGCGAGGGACCGAACAGGATGCACACCTGCGGGACCACGCCGGAGAGCTGGACCTCGTTGTAGAAGATGCGCCCGGCGTGGAACCGGCCCGGGAAGATCTTGATCTGCTCGGAGATGCGCCCGCCGGCCGCGTCGACCAAATAGATGAGGGGGATCCGGAGCCGGGCGGCCTTTTCCTGGATGCGCACGATTTTCTGGATCGTCTTCTCGCCCCACGAGCCGGCCTTGACTGTGTAGTCGTTGGCCATGATGCAGAGGGGACGGCCTCCGACCGTGCCGACGCCGGTGACGACGCCGTCGGCGGGCGTCTCGGGCTCAGCATTGCGGGCGAATAGCCAGTCCTCCTGGAACTCGGAGCCGGGATCGAGGAGGAGCTTGAGCCGGTCGCGCACGAAAAGCTTGCCCTCGGCCCGAAGCTTGTCGCGGTAACGGGTGTGGCCCTGCTCGATCCGCGCGCGTTCCTGGCGGTAGCGCTCCTCGCCCGAGCTCACTGCGTGGTCCTTCCGATCACGGCGTGGGGTTCGTCCAGAGGATGATGATGAGCGTGCCGGAGCCGTGCTTGGGGCCGCCGATCACGGCGGGGTTGTTCGACTGCGCCTGGATGTTCGTCGAGACCTCGGCGATGCTGCCCCGGCTGAGACGCACGTTGAAGCTCACGGCGCCTCCCTTCACGCTCTGGGGCGTGACCTCGAGCCGGCGATCGCCCGGGACCGGCCACTTCTGCGTCGTGCCCACCGGCACCTCGGCGCGATAGCGCTCGAGCGAGGTGTACTCCTTGTAGCGGAAGAGCTGGCGGAGCTTCGGCAGGAACGCCTCCAACCGCTCGTCGGGCGGCTCCGGCGCCCGTGGGGGCGCGTTGGGCGGCGGCCCGTCGCTGGCGAGGACGATCCGGGTGCCGAAGCGGACGATCTGCTGAGCCTGGGCCACGGCGGTGAGGGCGAGCGCCAGCAGCAGGGCCAGGATCAGGACCAGCAGCGGCCCGAGTGCTTCCCGCAGGCGACGCCGCGCGTTGTGCAGCCGCGACATCACGGTCCCCATCGGGATGTTCAGCACCTCCGCGATCTCGCGGTACGAGAGTCCTTCGAGATCACTCAACATGATAATGGTGCGGTGCGGCTCGGACAAAGTGGCGAGCGCGCGGTTGATCCGCTCGCGCTCCTCGACCTCGGCGGCGTGCGTGTCGGGCGCGGTCCCGGTGTCGGTCAGCGCGCGGTCCCAGTCCGCTTCCTCGACGCGCTCGGTGCCGAAGGCGCGGCCGCGGGCCGCGTGTTGGCGGGCGCGGTCGCGCGCCACGTTCATCACGATGCGAAAGAGCCAGGTGTAAAAGGCGGAGTCGCCGCGGAAGGATGAGAGCGCCTGGTAGGCACGGATGAACGCGTCCTGGGCGACGTCCCACGCTTCCTCGGGGTCGCGCAGGATGTTGTAGGCGAGCCGGTAAACCCGCTGGCGGTACTTCTCGACCAGCGGCTCGAAGGCCGCCAGGTCGCCGCCGCGGCACCGCTCGATCAGGACCGCGTCGTCGCTGTCCACGTGGAGTCACCCGCTCCCCCCTCACGTCGCGGTTAGACGCCGGGGCGGCGGCGGCGATTCACCGTCGAGGCGGTCGGCGCGCGGGCGCCGTCAGCGCGTCGAAGCCGAGCAGGTAGCTCTGCGGTCCGAATCCCGCGATCTGTCCGCGGGCGACCGCCGCGATCACCGAGTGGCGCCGAAACTCCTCGCGGCCGTGCACGTTCGATAGATGGACCTCGACGACGGGCAGCTTGATGGCGGCGACTGCGTCGCGGAGCGCGATCGAGTAGTGCGTGAACGCGCCGGGGTTGAAGACGACGCCGTCAAACCCTTCGCGCTGGGCCGTCTGCAGCCAGTCGACCAGCTGGCCCTCATGATTCGACTGCCGGCAGTCGACCGAGCCGCCGCGGCGCCGGGCGTGCTCGCGGATCAAGCGGTCGACCTCGGCGAGCGTGACCTTGCCATAGACGCCGGGCTCGCGGGTGCCGAGCAGGTTCAGATTCGGGCCGTGCAGGACGAGGATCTTCACGACAGGCGCGAGCTTAGCATCAGCGGGCGCCGAGGGGCGACACGAGCCAGTCGGCGAGCGCGAAGAGCACGAGGCCCGCGAAGACTGTCCAGCCGACCGCCGGCCCGCCTTCGCGGTTCACCTCGGGGATCAGATCCGACGCGGCCACGTAGATCGTGACGCCGGCCGAGAGCGCCAGCGCGTA
>JBKPCO010000068.1:0-60036 GCA_046727415.1 Candidatus Methylomirabilota bacterium | reverse complement strand
AGCGGCTGCGCAAGCTGCCACTCCAGCCTGGGCTCGCGTCCTGAGGAGTAGCGCGATGACGCGCTCCCATCAGCCCAGCCAAGCCGCCTTCCGCTCGCCTCGCGGTGGTCGTCGGCGAACCTTCGGAACCCGGCCCCTACGTTGTTCGCGTCAAGGTGCCGTCCGGCGTGAAACTCATGCCGCACAAGCACCCGGAGGACCGCATCTACACGGTCATGTCCGACGTCTTCTACATCCCACTTCCACTGGGCCAAATCGGGGGAGTACATCACCCAGGTGACGGGAATTGGCCCCTTGGGCCTCGAGTACCTGAACCCGACAGATGATCCGCGCAACCAGCGCTAGCGCACGCGCCGGAGAGGATTCTTGAGAGGAAACGAATGAGAGCCAGCCTGTGCTCCCTGTTCCTCGGTGTCGCCATTGGCGTGAGTGTTGGGTTAGCCTGCTGGATGATAGGCGTCACGTCCGCAGCTGACGTCTCTGTGTCAGAGCAGACCTTTGGGTGCATCCTCGACTGGCCCCAGGTCCGGAATACGCGCATCAAGCATGCGGATCCCAAGGAGCTCGCGGAGGCGATGCGCATCTTCCGGGACAGCGTTCGGAACACGGAGTATCCTGTCGGCACGATCCTCCAGCTGGTTCCGTTTGAGGCCATGGTGAAGCATCCGCGTGAGAAGTTCCCGAAAACCAACGGCTGGGAATTCTTCGCGCTGGAGGTCTCACCGACCGGCACGAAAATCCGGGATCGTGGCGACAGCGTCGTGAATCTCTCCCAGGGCAAGACGTGCTTGAGCTGTCATCAGCCGGCGGCCAGCTTCGACTTCGTATGCGAGAAGGGCCATGGGTGCGCGCCGATCCCGTTCAACGATCAGGCGATCCAGGCGCTCCAGCAGGCCGACGCTCGCTGTGCAAAGAAGTAGATGCGAAGAAGTAGATGCGAAGAGGATGAAGGAAGAAGCCACATGAGAGACGCACGCGCCCTGCTCGGAGTCTCACTGATCGCGCTGGCGACGATCACCGCTGCCGGATGTGGCGATGCGTCTCGTGCGACCGCAACGCCACCGCCGCCCGTCGTGAAGGTCGAGCCGGTCGTAGAGCGCGACGTGCCGATCTCCGTCGAGTATGTCGGGACGCTGGTTGGCTCCATCAACGCGCAGATCCGGGCTCGTGTGGCGGGGCACCTCGTGAGCCAGAACTACTCGGAAGGCTCGCTGGTCAAGGCGGGCGACCTCCTGTTCCAGGTCGACCCTCGGCCGTTCCAGGCTGCCGCCGACCAAGCCGACGCCAAGCTGACCCTCGCGGAATCACAATTGACCCAGGCCAAGGCGCAGGTCAGCGCCAGCCAGGCCCAGGTCGAACAGGCGATCGCGAAGGTGGCCCAAGACGAGGCCCAGGTGAAGCGGGCCGAGGCGACCCAGCGCCAGACGGAGCTCGACGTCAACCGTTATACGCCGCTGGCCCAGCGCGGGTCGGTCAGCCAGCAAGAGCTCGACAACGCCGTCCAGAGCAATCTAGCCAATCTGGCGGCGGTGGCGGCAGCGCGAGCCGCGGTCCTGAACTCGCAGGCGACCGTCTCGCAGTCGCGCGCCGCGCTCGAACGAGCCCAGGCCGACGTCAAGACGCAAGAGGCCAACATCTCCGCCGCACGCGCCGCGCTCGCGGACGCCAGACTCAACCTCGGCTACACCAAGGTGCTGTCGCCGATCGCCGGAGTCGCCGGCTTCCGTGGGGCGAACATCGGCGACTACGTCGGGCCGACTGACAGCACGCCGCTGACGACGGTGTCGCAGGTCGATCCCATCTACGCAGAATTCCCGGTCAGCGAGCAACGGGCTCTCACCGTGTTGCGGCGGTGGGCGGCGGACCCGAGCGAGCGCAGCAGACTCGAGCTGGAGCTGATTCTGGCAGACGGCACCGTCTACCCTCAGCGCGGGCGTGCGGCGGCTCTCGATCGACAGGTCGACGTCACCAGCGGCACCGTGCTCGCGCGAGCCATCTTTCCGAATCCGACCAATCTGCTGCGGCCTGGCCAGTACGCCAAGGTCCGCGCCGTCGTCGAGGTGAAGAAGTCGGCGCTCTTGATCCCGCAGCGCGCCGTCCAGGACGTGCAGGGCATTCATCAGGTCGCGGTGGTCCGCCCCGACGACACGGTCGACATCCGCACGGTCAAGGCCGACACGCGCGTCGGCCCGCTCTGGGTTGTAACGGAGGGGCTGAAGCCCGGGGAGCGGGTCGTCGTCGAGGGAGGGGACCGGGTGCGCGCCGGCCAGAAAGTCCGGCTGGCGCCGAACACACCCGCGGAGTCGAGCTCGGGGGCGAAGTAGACCCACATGCCGCGGTTCTTCATCAACCGGCCGATCGTCGCCATGGTCATCTCCATCCTCATGGTGATCCTCGGCGTCGTCGCGATGGTGCAGCTCCCCGTCGCGCTCTATCCCAACATCGCGCCACCGGAGATTTTGTTGACCGCGCGGTACCCGGGCGCCGACGCCGTAACGCTCGAGCAATCGGTGGCCACGCCGATCGAGCAGCAAATGAGTGGCGTCGACAAGATGCTGTACATGTACTCGCTGAACCAGAGCGCCGGCAGCCAGATGCAGCTGCGCGTGAACTTCGACGTCACTACCGACCCGAGCGTCGACCAGGTGCTGACGAACCTGCGCTACTCGCAGGCCGCCTCCCAGCTTCCGCCCGATGTGGTGAACCAGGGCGTCACCGTCATCAAGTCCGTCACGGCGCCGCTCGGGCTCTTCGTCCTGTACTCGCCGAAGGGCACGTACGACCCGCTGTTCCTCGCCAACTATGCGTACGTCAACATCAACGACCCGATGACGCGGGTGCCCGGCATCGGTCAGGTGCAAATCTTCGGGGCGTCGCAGTACGCGATCCGCCTGTGGATCAACCCCGACACGCTCGCGAAGCTCGACATCACCGTCAACGAGATCGCCAGTGCACTGCAGGCGCAGAACACCGTCAACCCGGCAGGCCAGCTGGGCGGCGATCCGATCCCGCGCGGCCAAGAATTCACGTACACGGTGCTGGCGCAAGGGCGCTTGAGGAGCCTCGCGGAGTTCGAGAACGTCGTCGTGCGGGCCAAGCCGGACGGCGCGCTGGTGCGGCTGAAGGACGTCTCGCGCGTGGAGCTCGGCGCGCAGAACTACATCCGACGCGGACGCCTGAACGGTCAGCCGGCGGCAATCGTTGCGGTCTACCAGCTGCCCGGCTCGAATGCCATCGACACCATGCGGGGCGCGACGAAGCTGATGGACGAGATGAAGGCGCGGTTCCCTGCCGACCTGGATTACGTGACGGCCCTCGACACGACGCTCGCAGTCAGCGCGGGGATCAAGGAGATCGCGAAGACGCTGGTCGAGGCGCTCCTGCTGGTCGTGCTCGTCGTCTTCGTCTTCCTGCAGGGCTTCCGTACGACGCTCATCCCGCTGCTGGCGGTGCCCGTGGCCCTCGTCGGCGCGTTCATGGTCTTTCCCCTGCTGGGATTCTCGATCAACACACTGTCGCTCTTCGGCCTCGTGCTAGCCATCGGCCTCGTGGTCGACGACGCCATCGTGGTGGTCGAGGCCGTCGAGCAGCACATCGAGCAGGGGCTTTCCCCGCGCGACGCCGCGTTGAAGGCGATGGACGAGGTGTCGGGACCGGTGGTGGCCATCGCGCTCGTCATGGCCGCGGTGTTCATTCCGACGGCGTTCATCCCGGGCATCACCGGGCGCATGTACCAGCAGTTCGCGGTCACCATCGCGGTGTCCGTCTTGATCTCGGCCTTCAACGCGCTCACGCTGAGCCCGGCGCTCGCGGCGCTATTACTGAGAGAGAAGCGCGAGATGCGCGGCCCGCTCGGGTGGTTCTTCCGCGGCTTCAACCGCGTTTTCGAGCGCGTGATGGCCGGGTATCTCAATGGAAGCCGCATCCTGATCCGCAAGGCCGCCTTCGCGATCCTCCTGCTGCTCGCCGCGGCGGCCGTATCGGGCCTCCTCGGCCTCCGACTTCCCGGAGGGTTCGTCCCGGAGGAGGACCAGGGCTACATCTTCGCCAACGGCCAGCTTCCCATGGCCGCCTCGCTCGATCGCACCGCAGTGGTGAACGACAAGCTCGACGCGATCTTCAAGAGCCAGCCGGGGATCAAGTACTACACGGGCGTGGCGGGCTTCAGCCTGCTGAGCCTGGTCACGACGACCTACAACTCGTTCTACTTCATCACGCTGCAAGACTGGGACGAGCGCAACAAGCATGGGCTCACGGCCGAAGTGATCATTCGACAGCTGAACCAGAAGCTGGCCGGCGTGGCCGAGGCTCAGGTCTTCGCGTTCTCACCGCCGGCGATTCCCGGCATCGGCACATCCGGTGGCGTGACCTTCATTCTGGAGGATCGCTCCGGCAAGGATCCCGCGTTCCTCGCCGAGAGCACGGACAGATTTCTGACCGCCGCCCGCAAGCGGCCCGAGTTCGCACGACTCTTCACGACCCTGCTGCCGAGTGTGCCGCAGTTCTTCGCCGACGTGGATCGCGACAAGGTCCTGAAGCAAGGGATCAATCTGAGCTCGGTCTATCAGGCCCTCCAGGCTTTCCTCGGAGGGGCCTTCGTGAACTATTTCAACCAGTACGGACGGGTCTGGCAGGTGTACGTCCAGGCCGAGGGCGAGTTCCGGACCCATGCCGACAACGTCGGCCGGTTCTATGTGCGCAACGCCGCCGGACAGCCGGTGCCGTTGTCCACGCTGGTCCGGATGAGAGAGGTCAACGGCCCGGAATTCACGACGCGGTTCAACGAGTATCGCGCAGCGCAGATCAACGGACTTCTCGCGCCAGGCTACTCCACCCGGCAGGGGATGCAGGCCCTCGAGGAGGTATTCGCGCAAACCATGTCGCGTGACATGGGCTTCGACTACTCGGGGATGTCGTTCCAGGAGCAGGTGGCTGCCCAGGGGGTGCCGGCGAGCGTCGTGATCGGCTTCTCGGTGCTGGTGGTGTTCTTGCTCATGGCCGCCCTGTACGAGAGCTGGACGCTTCCGTTCGCCGTCCTGCTCGCCACGCCCATCGCGATGTTTGGCGCTCTCGGAGCGCTCTGGCTTCGCGGCTTCGAGCTCGACGTCTTCTCGCAGATCGGCATGCTCATGGTGATCGGCCTCGCGGCCAAGAACGCGATCCTCATCGTCGAGTTTGCCAAGGTCGCCTACGAGGGGGGCATGTCGCTCGTCGACGCCGCGCTCGAAGGCGTTCGTGTGCGTCGGCGCGCCCTCTTCATGACTTCGTTCGCGTTCATCCTGGGCTGCGTGCCGTTGTGGACCGCGTCCGGTGCCGGCGCGGTTGCACGTCGGGTCCTTGGCACCGTCGTGATCGGCGGGATGCTGACCGACACGCTCATCGCCAGTCTTTTCATCTCGGTGAGCTTCTACGTCAGTGAGCGTTTCCGCCGAACTCCGCTTGCCGCCGCCCGGCCGGTAGCCGCTCCGGCGGCGATTTCCGGCGGGGTCGGCGACGAGCCCTCGCCGGGTGCATCGCGTCCGTGAGATCTCGGGCTTCCGCGTGGATGCTCGTCGCGGCGGCGGCGCTCGCCGGCTGTGCGATTGGTCCCGACTACAAACGTCCCGCCGTTGCCGAGCCGCCCACCTTCCGGGGCCAGGAGACGGCGGAGGCGGTGTCGTTCGCGGATGCGCCGTGGTGGGAGGTGTTCCAGGATCCGATCTTGAAGGGGCTGATCCAGGAGGCGCTACGCAGTAACTACGACGCGGCTATAGCCGCTGCACGGGTGCAGGAGGCACGCGCGAATGTCGGCGTCGCGCGCTCGGACTACTTCCCGTCAATCAACTACACTCTCGGCGCCGGAAAGAGCAAGGTCGGCCCCGGCATCCTGGGGAGCCCCGGCGGCCCGGTGCCCAACTCGACCAACTTCTTCTCCGCGTCGACGAGCATGTCTTGGGAGCTCGACATCTGGGGTCGCATCCGTCGCTCGAACGAGTCCGCTCGCGCCGCGCTGCTGGCCACCGAGGACGCGCGTCGGGCCGTCTGGCTGACGCTGGTCAGCGACCTGGCGCAGGCTTACTTCGAGCTCCTGGCTCTCGACGTGCGCCTGCAGATCGCGCGGGACAGCGCGGAGGCCTATCAGCGCACGTACGATCTGTTCCTCGATCGCCTCAACCTGGGCGTGGCGTCGAAGCTCGAGACGTCGCGCGCGCTCGGTGCACTCGGCGATGCGCAGGCCAACATTCCGCTGATCGAGAGCGACATCATTGCCAAGGAAAACCAGATCAGCGTCCTGCTGGGCAAGGCGCCAGGCCCGATTAATCGTGGAAAGCCGATGTACGAGCAGGTCGTCGTCCCCTCGGTGCCGGCCGGGCTGCCGTCGACCTTGCTCGAGCGCCGTCCCGATCTTCGCCAGGCGGAGCAAGCGCTCGTGAGCGCCAATGCGCGAATCGGCGTCGCCAAGGCCGAATTCTTTCCGAAGCTCAGCCTGACGGCGCTCCTCGGCACGGCCAGCCCCGAGCTTTCTTCGCTCACGAGCGGAAGCGCGACGATCTGGGCAGTCGCCGGCCTCGTGAGCGGGCCGCTTCTCAACGCCGGCCGCACGCTGGGAGCCTATCGCGCCACCACCGCGCAGTCGGAACAGGCGCGGCTGCAGTACGAGCAAACCGTCCTCCTCGCGCTGCGCGAAGTCTCGGACGCGCTCACCGCGCTGGGCAAGCTGAGCGCGGCCGAGACGGCGCAGGATATTGCGGTGAAGGCGCTCGCGGAGGCCGTCGACCACGCGATGGCTCGCTATCGGCAAGGTCTGGCCAACTATTTCGAGGTGCTCGAAGCCCAGCAGCAGCTCTACCCCGCCCAGAACACACTCGCCCAGATTCGGCAGAACCGTCTGCTCGCCTACGCGCAGCTCTACCGGGCGCTCGGCGGTGGCTGGACGCTGACGGACGCGCAGTGGGCGGGGCAGGGCGAAGCCACGCCGAAGTGAGCTGAGCAGTCGGAGCATATCTTCCGCCTTCTTCCGGCACACCCCGGACTCGCGTCACACTTGTAACTCCCACTGTTCGCCACCCGGCGGTAAATGAATGTCATGAGCAACAACGAGCAATGGGTGGCCAAGGGAAACCAAGGAGGACACCATGGAAACCAAGGGAGAGGCATTTGCCGAGCAGTTCGAGGCCAAGGCGAAGGAGGCCACGGCTCTTCTCGAGAAGCTGACCGATGCCGACTGGAAGAGAACGACGGCCGCTGAGAAGTGGACGGTCGCCGCGACGGCGCACCACGTCGCCAGCAGCTACGAGCCGATAACTCACATCATCAAGACGATCGCCGCCGGCCAGGCATTGCCACACTTCACACGTGAGATGCTCGACGAGATGAACGCCCAACATGCCAAGGAGTTCGCCGGCTGTACGAAGCAGGAGACAATCGCGCTCCACCAGAAGGGAGCTGCGACGGCGGCTGCGGCCGTGCGCGGCCTCTCCGATGTCGAGTTGGCGAAGACCGGCACTGTGTTCACGGGGATGCCCCCGATGAGCGCCGAGGAGATGGTCAAGGGTGCTCTTCTCGGCCACATCGACGAACATTTCGGCAGCATCCGCAAGACGACCAGGGGTTAGCGGACGCAGAGGCCGCTAACCCCCTTCGTTTACCCAGACCTCACCCGGGAAGCACTCCCTGGTGCCGGGGGCCCAGACGCGATATTAGGGCGGAGCGCCCGGTATCCGTGCGCGGAGGAGGCTCTCCAGGAGGATCCTGGTTGGCGTTCCGACCACCCGGTCGACGACCACGCCGTCCTTCACGAGCAGGATCGTCGGTGTCGTCCGGACGTTGTACAGCGCGGTGAGCGCGGGCTGATCGCGGACGTCGACCTGGATCGGTGGATTGCGATCAGCGAAGCCGTGCGCTACCTCGAAGAGGATCGTGGCCAGGATGTCAGAGGCTGATTGGTCGTCCCGGAAGAGAATCATGGTCAGACCAGACCGGCCAGCCAAGACCGAAGCGAGCGCGGCCGTCGCGCTTTCCGTCGAGTCGGGGCGAGCGGGTGTGTCGATCGTCGCTCTCATCAGACGTTCCATCCCGTTTGGACGCTGCCGCTCCACCGGGAGATTCGGGCTGCAGACTCCGGCGCTGCATAACCAGTTCTTGCCCCGCTCGGCCCTTCCCGCCGCACCTCGTCTTGTCGCGGAGCGCGACGACCACGCGCGGGACGCCCCTCAGTTCTGGCTCACCATGGAAAGCCGGATGCTCTGCGAAACGTCGGAAGCCTGAGGACCTGCCGTCAAGGGATCGACGACCACCCCTAGGTCCGTCAACTTCTTCCGTCCGCCCGGCGTGATGGTGAGGGCCCGACTGTCCCGGACACGCGAAATCCACTCGTGCTCGAGAAACGCCTTGGCGAGGGCTGCCCCCACGGCGCCGGAGATGTGCCGGCGGCGCTCCGTCCAATCGATGCACGAACGGCAGTACCGCCGCTTGGCCCCGCGTGCGCGATCGAGGTCGACGCCGACGCCCGCGAGGAACCTCGCGCCGACATCCGTCACCTCGGCGCCGTCGTCGACGAGCACTAGGTGCCCGCGCCGCACCATCATGTCGCACAGAGAGACCCCGAGACGGCCGGCCATGTGGTCATAGCACATGCGCGCGTTGCGGAGAGCAGCCTCCACGCGGTGGCCGGGCGGCCACCCAGCCGGGGTCACTGACGCCGCCACCGTCATCAACCCCTCGATCGCGCGAGCGACGTCGGCGGACTTGAGCCGGTAGTAGTGGAACCGCCCCTGCTTCTCCATGACCAGTAATTCGCCGGCGACCAGCCTGGATAGATGGCTGCTCGCCGTTGCCGCCGTCACGCCGGCAAAGTAGGCCAGCTCCTTCCCCGTGAATGCACAACCGCTAAGCAGCGCGGTGAGGATGCGCGTCCGCGCGGGTTCGCCGAGGAGCCGGGCCACGTCCGCCAGTATGTCGGTGTCACGCATTGCCCCAGCGTAGACCGTGGGCTGTAGAGAGACAAGGCGCGATGGTTTGGTCCCCATCGAAGCGTTCGGCGTGGACCCGTGTCCGGCGCGCGCGATACTGCGACGTGAGAGATCGCAAACAAGAGGAGGACGCCAATGATCACGCTGTGCATTCGCTACACACTGGACGCGAACAAGCTCGCCGACTTCGAGGCCTATGCGCGCGCCATCGCCGCGCCGATCGAGCGCTGTGGCGGTAAGGTGGTCGGCTACTACGCGCCGACGAAGTTCGCCGGCCCCACCAACAGTGCGCTTTCTCTCATCGACTTCCCCAGCCTCGCTGTCTACGAGCGATATCGCGAGGCGCTCGCTGCTGATCCGGAGCATCTCGAGGTGGCGCGCCGGGCCGGGCAGGCGGGCGTCATCCTGGTCGAGGACCGATCCTTCGTGCAACGCGTGTCGTGAGGCAGTGAGGGCATATTTCGACGTCACGCGCGCTCAGGTGAGCTCGGGAAGCTCCAGCTGACCATATTCGGGAGGCGTCCGACGCACGCCATCCCCACTCTCCTTCTGGCGGCGGCGTGGTGCCGAGCGACGGCCGGTGCGAGGGGGCGGGAAGCTGAGGCGTAGTCCCTGCGCCTGAACCTGGAAGAGGATCTCGGCGTCGGGAAGGCCCGGAAGGCGATGTCGACCGAGGCTCCGAAATCGGAAGCCGCTCGACGTCGATTTCCCGGCTGCCGCTCTGGTGGTGGCGGACACTACGATCTGCCCTCCATGCGCCGCCGCGCAGAGGCGGGCCGTAGTGTGGACGGCCAGGCCGATGTACCCGACATCCGTCAGTGTCGGGTGGCCGCTGTGAATGCCGACACGCACCCGCACGTCCAGATCGTCGGGCCAGGTGTGGTTGCGGAGCATCTGCTGGATGGCCACCGCCGCCTCGATAGCGGCCGCGGCGCGACCAAAGACCGCAAAGAACTCGTCGGCGCGCGCATCGATTTCCCGGCCGCTCCCTCGTGATACCGCTCTCCGGACGATTGATCTGACGTCGTTCAGCAGCGCGCCATAGCCATCGCCCAGCCTGCGGAGCAGGCCGGTCGACGCCTCGATGTCGGTCATGAGCAGTGTGACGAAGCCGGTGGGCAGGGCCGCGGCATCGGTCGATGTCGCCTGGATCTGGCCGTGCAGGCGCTCCTTTTCGACGACGAAGCGGACGGCCGTCAGCACGGTCTCCGAGAGATCCGCATCATCGAGGGTCATCGGGTTGTGCACCAGCGCCGTCATCGGCCGCCCCTGGCGCTCGAGATACGTCACGCCACGCTGGTCGCCTTCCGCCGGCAGCGGAGCGGGCTTGCCGGTGCTGTCCATGTACGCCCCCGCAGCATCGGACCAGTGCAGAACGGTGAGCGTGGGATCACGAAGGACGGTCCGCAATCGCCGTTCCAGCTCGCCCGGTGCCGGGTTCCGTCCGAGCTCGATCACGAGGCGACCCGTCCTGGCGTGCCGCTGCTCGGATTGCAGCTGTCCGGTGATGAACCCGACGGGCACGATGCGGAACTTCTTCGCCGCGTTGAGCAGCCGGCGGCGTGCTTGCTCCCGAGAGGCATCGGTCTCGAAGACGACCTGGCTGAACCGGGCCAGAGCATTCTTCACGTGCGCCTTGTCGTGGACCGGCAGCCGGCGACGGCCGCGAGAGTCGATGTATGCGAAGGCCCTGTCCGGGAGGCGCGCTCGCTTTCTGGTGGTGAGGCGCGACATGTGTCAACGATAGCTCGCTTCCCACGGCGGCGCGAGCGCCGGTCGGCCTCCCCAGCCCTTGTCGCACCTTTGCGGGCAGCTTCTTGGACCGAACCGAAACGCGGTCAGACACGGCACGCTGAAACAGAACTGCCGCAGTTCGAACTCCGCGGATGTCGGTCCCTGACTGCCCCACTGAGGCGACCGCGCCTCATCGGGCCTCTGGCGAACCCGCCAGGCTGCGGCGGCGGTCGGCCCGGCGGTCTCACTGAAGTTCGCGAAAAGACGGCGCCTGTCCTCTGTCCGACGCCGACGAATTGCATGGCACGTATCTTGGACGTCGTCATCATCATGGCGGAAACGCATGACCGGGCCGCGACCGTCAGGATCGACGGCAATGAGGCGGCCGCTGGTATCGCCTACGGGCTCAGCAATGCCGGTCGCGGCCGGAGGCGTGCATGATTGACCTGTCGACGCGGTATCTCGGCTTGTCGCTCACCAGTCCGCTGGTCGCTTCGGCCTCGCCGTTGTGCGGGAGCCTCGATAACATCCGCGCGATGGAGGACGCGGGGGCGGCTGCGGTCGTCCTGCATTCGCTGTTCGAAGAGCAGCTCGACGTCGAAAGCACCCACCTCGATCGGTACCTGACGCGGGGGGCCGAGAGCTATGCCGAGGCGCGCGATTACTTCCCGGACCTCACCGGGTACAACCTCGGGCCGGACGCGTATCTCGAACACGTGCGGCGCGCGAAGGAGACAGTAAGGATTCCGGTCATCGGGAGTCTGAACGGCGTGTCGACGGGCGGCTGGATCGAGTTCGCGAAGAAGATCGAGCAGGCGGGCGCCGACGCGCTCGAGCTGAACGTCTACTATGTTCCCACGGATCCACAACTGACCGGTGGCCAGGTCGAGCAGATGTACGTCGACCTCGTGCGGAATGTGAAGCGTAACCTTTCGATCCCGGTCGCGGTGAAGCTCGGGCATGTGTTCAGCGCGATCGCCAATCTCGCGCAGCGTCTCGCGGACGCGGGCGCCGACGGGCTGGTCCTCTTCAACCGCTTCTATCTACCAGATTTCGATCTCGAACGGCGCGAGGTGACCCCACGGCTGACGTTGTCGAATCCGCCCGAGGTGCTGGTGCGTTTGCACTGGGTCGCCATTCTCTACGGCCGTGTGCGCGCAGACCTCGCGGTGACCGGAGGCGTGCACGGCTCGGCGCAGGTCTTGAAGTCGATGATGGCCGGCGCTCGGGTGGCGATGATGACGTCTGCGCTCCTGCAGAACGGCATCGCGTACTTGGGACGCGTGCGCGCGGATCTCCTGCAGTGGATGGAGGAACACGAGTACGCGTCGATCGCGCAGATGCAGGGGAGCCTGAGCTACCGATCGGTGGCGGAGCCGGCTGCGTTCGAGCGCGCGAACTACATGAGAGTGCTGAGCTCGTACGCGCTGCGAACGGGCACCCGACCAAGGAGCGCGTGAACGCCGGCGGTCGAAACCCGAGTCGAGGGTTGGGCTTGTCACCAGCGCGCCTGAGGATGCACCAGGGCGCCGCTAAGTGACGGCTCTCATCGGGGATCGTTTGAGGTTGTCGACGCAGTACTAGCCTCGCAGCCCAAAGGTCGTCGGTTCAAAAACGCCGCTCCCTACGACCCTCGGTGCGCGCATTGGCCTGGCCTTTTGCTTCGCGGCCCGCAAGATGTGGTGTCCGTCGTCGACCTACCACACGGGATCTCGAAAAACTTCGTGAGATCGCGGGTCGCCGGGCTATGAAGGTAGCGATGGACGGGTGTCACGAGGTCATTCCGCATGGTGCTTGATGAAGGTTCGCGAAGAACCTAGCAAACCTGAAGTAGCGTCGCGACGTCTGTGTATTGTTGGCCGTGATCGGCACCTGTCTGGCGAGTGGGTTGCGTCGTTCGCCACAGCGCTGGGGGCGCGTGAAGAATTCGACATCATCGAAGACCGGCGACGCGGCGGGCCTCCGACGGGTCCGCCTCCCGCAGACCGCCGCGTCCGCCAGCACGTCACGCGGGTGCTCGAGCGGAATGGCTTCGCCATTGTCGAGCCGTTCGAGACCGATTCGATGCAGGACGACCATCTCCAACTTGTCGAGGGCCGAGGCGCGTCGCCGATCGAAAGTCTCGGGCTCGAGGAGGAGGATGAGCGCCGACTCGAGAGTATCCTCGGATTCAATCGCCGACGAAGAGCCCGACTCCGGCGGCGGAGGATTCTGACGGGGCTGATCGGCGTGCTGGTCGCCTATCCCTCCTGTCTTTAGTGGGGAGGCCCCTCTTGAGTCGGACACGCACGGTCGAGCCACCGCCTCGCAATGAGATAGGCTCTTCTCCGCTCGTCGAGAAGAATCTTCATGCTGGTGAAGCTCACGCGCGGAGGCTGGGTCTGGCGGTTGCCGAGACGCCACGACGGACTGGGCCGACCCCCGGCGCCAGCCGTTCGCCGCAGACGGGAGCGTTGAAGGGCTCGTCTCTGCTCGTCCGCATGCCCCAGGTAGATGTGACGCGTGCCCCTGCGCCGGCATCTGATGGCGGGGGCGACGCGTATGCTGTACGTCTCGCTGATTCGGGCGGCCGCCCACTCGCAGGAGCCGAGGTCCTCCTGCTCATCCGCACGGCGGACGGCACCCTGCTTGACCTCCCGCTGGGAGCTGGCGCCAATCCCGGGACCTACTCCATCACCGTGCCGCCCCTCCGGTCAGCCTTGGTCGACCTTCGGCTCCGCGTGCTCACGGCCAACACTCGGGTCGACATCCCCCTGATGCCGTAGATCGCCGCAGCGCTGAAGCGGGTCGCCTCGATCCCCTTAGAGATCGGCGCCCTCCTCTTTAGGAGAAGCGCGGAACGCCGTCGTCGACGATGGGGGAGTGGGCCGACCATGGGGTGGAGATCTGGCCCCATGGCGAAGCGGACGACGCAGAAAAACTTCGTCAGATCGCGGGTCGCGGGGCTATGAAGGTAGCGATGGACGGGCGTCACGAGGTCACCCACTGGCCTGCCGCCGCATTCCAGAATGGTTTGATGAAGGTGCGAGGTCTATTCAGGCCGAATGCTCTTGGAGAGCCCAGCAAAGCGTCGCGACGTCTGTGTATTGTCAGCCGTGATCGGCACCTGTCTGGCGAGTTCGTCGCATCGTTCACCACGGCGCTGGGCGCACGCGAAAAATTCGAAATCATCGTAGACCGGCGACGCGACGGGCCTCCGTCGGACCCGCCTTCCGCCGACCGGCGCAGCCGCCCGGACGTCACCCGTGCGCTTGAGCGGGACGGTTTTGCCGTTGTCTCGCAGTTCGAAACTCGTCCGGTGCAGGACGAACAACTGCAACTCTTCGAGGTCAGCGGGGCGTCACCGATCGAACGTGTCGGGCTCGAGGCGGCGGACGCGCGCCAACTCGAGCGCATTCTCGGATTCAAGCGAAGAGCCCGCCTCCGGCAGCGGTGGATCCTGACCGGGCTGATCGCTGTGCTGGTCGCCCTGCCCGTGCTGTCGCTAGCGGGGAGGACCCTCGTGAGTCGGACGCACCCGGTCGAGCCACCGCCGATCGATGGGATGGGCGCTTCTCCCCTCGTCGAGAAGAGTCCGCAGGCTGTTGAAGCTCAGGCGCCGAGGCCGGGTCTGGCGGTTGCCGAGACGCCTTCGCCAAGCTTGGAGGTTCACGCGTCACAGCGGGCCGAGAGCCCAGAACCGTGGGGCTCCCGCGCCCCTGACTCGCTGCGTCGCAGCGTACCGGAACCGAGCGTGGACGCGCCGACAATGACTGGGCCGACCCCCAGCGCCAGCAGCCCGTCGCAGACGGGAGCCGTGTCGAGGGACTCGTCTCTCAACGTCGGCCCGCCCCAGGTGGATGTGACGCGTGACCCGGCGCCGGCATCCAACGGCGGGGGCGAGGCGTTTGCTGTACGGCTCGCTGATTCGGGCGGCCGCCCTCTCGCGGGAGCCGAGGTCTTCCTGCGCATCCGCACGGCGGACGGCACCACGCTTGACCTCGCGCTGGGAGCCGGCGCCAATCCCGGGACCTACTCCATCACGACGCCGCCCCTCCGGTCAGCGCCGGTCGACCTTCGGCTCCGCGTGGTCACGAACAACACTCGCGTCGAGATCCCCCTGATGCCGTAGATCGCTGCAGCGCTGAGGCGGGTCCCGCGAGTACTTCACGAACGCTTCGCACGCTCGAGTATGGCGACCGGGAAACGAGAGAACAGGGCGGCGAGCGGCAATGTCCGATGCCCTTCGGGTGTGTCTCCGCTCTCGATGGTCTCAGCGGTAAAGAGGTTTCGGTACATCCGAGTGGTGCCCCCCGGCAAGATCACGGCGTCTTCACCCCACACCTGAGCCCCTAGCGGCATCCCGGACCCGATCAGTGGCGACAGGAGCCGTGGGACCACGACGATGGCCTCTTCTTCGGCGTACGACCGCGCAAAGGCGCAGACATGATTCGCCCGGGCCCCGCTGACCTCGAGGGGTACGTAGTTCCCGCGCAGGAAGAGTTGCGCGTGCTCGCGGCGGTACGCCAGTCCGCGTTGAATGACGTAGAGCTTGACGCGGCCGTCCTGGCGTTGCTCGAGTAAGTCGCGGGCCAACCCCGCAAGATCGGCATCCGCGGCCTCGATCCGACCGCTCAGCTCCGCCAACGCGGCCTGACGACGAGCAAAGTCGACGGGTCGACGGTTGTCTGGGTCGACGAGATTCAGCTCCCAGAGCTCGGCGCCCTGGTAGAGCTCGGGAATGCCGGGAGCAGCCAATCTCAGGATTGTCTGGGACAGCGAGTTGTAGAGGCCCAGCTCGGCGACCCGGGCCTGGAAGGGACGGAAGTCGTCGAGGAACTCGTTTCGCTGCGACTGGTCCAGGAGCCGGGCGATGAAGTTGCGAACAGCCTGGTCGTACTCGGGACGGGGATTGATCCAGCTCACGTGGACCTTGGCCTCACGGAGCGCCTTGTGCATGTAACGCTGGATGCGCTCGACGAACGCGTCGTGCTCTCCGGCGTTCGAATCCAGCGGCCAGGCGCCCACGAGTGTCTGATACAGGAGGTATTCCTCGTTGTTGTCGGGCGCCGGCTCGCCGTCGATTCGCGTCTTCTTCGACAGGTTCTGCCGATGCCAGACGCGGACCCGAGTTCGCCACTCGTCGGGGATCTCCGACAGCACGTTGATCCTGGCCCGCACATCCTCGCCGCGCTTCGTGTCATGCGTCGAGAGAACGGAGATGGCGGTTGGCCAGTGTGCGAGACGTTCGAGGCAGCGCCGGTGGAATTCCTCGACGCTGATGCCAAACACATCGGGATGGCTACCCACCTCGTTGAGCGAGATCAGGCGGTGATAGCGGTAAAAGGCCGTGTCCTCGATACCCTTCGCCGTGAAGGGCCCGGTCAGCTGCTGGAACCGCCGGACGAAGTCGACGACCTCCGCGCGCTCGGCGTCACTCATGTCAACGGGAAGGGCGAGCCACAGGAGGCTCCCGATGAATTCGAAGATCGACGCGCTCATCGAGGGATTGCGGCGCCGCGCCTCGGCCACCGCCGCCTCCACGTATCGGCGGTCCCGTTCGGCCACGTCACCGTCGGTGGTCGCGACGTACGTCCGGTAAACCGGAAAGCAGGCGATGACCTCGCGCAGCGCTACGGTGAGCATCCGATCGGTGAAATCGCGGGCCGAGCGCCGCCGCTCGGAAATCCGGCCGAGGCGCTGACCGAGCATGGCGATCTCACTCGCCATCGTGGTCTCCATCACGAGACGCTTGGACTGGTAGGCCACTTCGGCGAACTCGAGACGCGCGCCGACGAACCGCTCGTACGTCAACGTCAAGCTCTGGGCGCCGGCAGGGTCGACGAACAGGCCGTTGACCGCATTCAGAAACGCGTAGCCGGTGGTCCCCGCCGCCGGCCAGCGCGGCGGCAGCCGTTCCTCTGGCATCAGGATCTTCTCGGTCACGATGTAGAAGGGGCGGGCGACATTGTCGGTCGGCGTGGGCTTGCCCAGCATCGCCCGCACCGCACGCACCAGTCGGCCGGGGACCGCGCGGCGCGTCGCCGACCAGCGCGCCAGGAGCCCGAGCCCGGCGGGCCCACCGTTTTCGCCGCCGGAGGAGTCGGGAGCCGCCTCGTGCTCGGCGATCCGGCGATCGAGCTCGCTCAGCACGGCCGCTTCCCATTCGGCCGGCTCGGTCGCGTCCCCGCGTTCGGCCTGCCGGACGTATCGCGCGCGCTCGAGGAAGCACCTCCGCTGCAGATCGCGGAGATAGCGGATGGGCGCGAACAACCCATCGGGATGGTCGATGCGCAGGCCCGTCACCGCGCCCTCGCGCACCAGGCGGAACACGAGACGGTGTGCCGCCTCGAAAACCGCCGGCTCCTCCATGCGGATCGCCGCGAGCTCGTTGATGTCGAAGAAGCGCCGGTAGTTGATCTCGTCACCGGCGGTCTGCCAGAAGGCGGGTCGGTACGCCTGTCGCGCGATCAATTCGTCGAGCTGGTCGAAGCTCCGGGCATCACCCTTGATGCCGTTATAACGACGCACGTTCTCGTCCACGAACGCGCGTATCGCGGACGAGTCGCGTACGAGCTCCACCAGGCGACGCTTCACGATCTCCTTCTCCCGCTGGCGCTCGGCGAGCCGCACCGCGTCGTGCTCTGTTTGTTGAGGCAGGTGCCCGAGCGCCGTGACGATGCTCCGTAGCTCGAGCAGGTGCGGGTCATCCGCACCGAGCGTCTGCGCGAGCTCGTCCAGACGCCAGCTCAGGATGTCCACGTAGGTGGCGGGCGCCACCGGGAGCAGGTTCTCGTAATATCGAATACTGAAGGCACCATCCTGGAATTCGAGCTGGAGCGCCTGGTTTTCCAGGGCTCGACCGTACTGGTCACCGAGCATCGGTAGCAGGACTTTGTCCTTCAGCTCGAGCTTGATCGGCTCCCACTCGATATCGAAAAATCCCGCGTAGGCCGAGGCCCGGCCGTTCTCGAGCACGTCCATCCACCAGCGGTTGCGGCTGCCCGAGATGCCCATGTGGTTCGGCACGATGTCCATGATCTGGCCCATGCCGTGGTGCCGGAGCGTTTCGACGAGCGCGCCGTAGTCGGACTCGGTGCCGAGCGCGGCGTTGAGCTGCCCGTGGTCGGCGACGTCATAGCCGTGCGATGCCTCGGAGCAGGGCTGCAGGAACGGCGACAGATGGCAGTCGGAAATTCCCAGGGCCGACAGGTATGGGACGATCGCGCGAAGATCGGCAAAGGTCAACTGAGGCCCGAGCTGTATCCGGTAGGTCGCGGTCGGGATACGGGTGAACGCCGCGGGATCGCGCTCGAATTTCTGGAAGACTTCAGCCGGAGTCATTGTCCTCGGTCTTCGGGTTCAGATGTCCGCGTCCTTGACCAGGACGCTCACGCTTACGGGCGGCAGCTCCACACCGTGCTGGACGAGCTTGGCGCTGGGATCCGAGGCCAGCCGCAGACGCAGGCCTCCGCGCTCGATTGGCACGCGTGTGCTCGTGTCTCCGAGATTGCAGGCGACCGTGAACGGCCCGTGGTCAACCGCGAGCCAACGCGCCGTCTCGTCGAACCGGACGCGGATCTGCGCCAGCCGGGGGTCGCCGAGCGACGGAAGCTGGTGCCGAAGGCGGATCAACTGCTGGTGCCAGTCGAGCACGCTCGCGTGAGGCTCTCGGCCCAGCTCGCTCCAGTCGAGCCTCGAGCGTGCGAAGGTCTCCGGACTCTGCGGGTCGGGGACGTCCGCTGGCTTCCAGCCGAAAGCGACGAACTCGTTGCGTCGGCCCTCGCTCACGGCACGGCCGAGCTCGGGGTCGTCGTGATCGGTGAAGTATTGAAAGGGCGTCGACGCGGCCCACTCCTCACCCTGGAACAGCAGCGGGACGAATGGCGCGGTGAGCAGCAGGGCCGTGCCGACCTTCACTCGCTCGATTCCGACCAGGTGACTCACGCGCTCGCCTCGAGCCCGGTTGCCGACCTGGTCGTGGTTCTGCAGGCACACGACGAACCGGTGACCGGGCAGCCCGATGGCCGATCTGCCGTGGCGGCGACGCCGAAATAGCGAGTAGTGCCCGTCGTAGACGAACGCCGCCTCGAGCGCCTTGGCCAGGTCCGCCAGGCTGCCGAAGTCCGCGTAGTAGCCATCCCGTTCGCCGGTGAGCACAGCATGGAGCGCGTGATGGAAGTCGTCGGCCCATTGGGCGTCGAGGCCGTAACCACCAGCCTCACGGGAACGGATGAGCCGCGGGTCGTTCAGATCGCTCTCGGCGATCAGAACCATGTGTCGCCCGACCTCGGCTTCGAGCGCGTCGACTTCCTCGGCCAGTTGTTCGAGGACATGCACTGCCGAAGTATCGACGATGGCGTGGGCAGCGTCGATGCGGAGACCATCCACGTGATAATCGCGTAGCCACATGAGCGCGTTGTCGCAAAAGAAGCGTCGGACCTCGTCGCTCTCGGGACCGTCGAAGTTGATCGCATCTCCCCACGGCGTCCGATATCGATCGGTGAAGTACGGACCAAAGCGTGCGAGGTAGTTACCACTCGGCCCGAGGTGGTTGTAGACGACGTCAAGGATCACCGCAAGTCCGCGAGCGTGGCAGGCGTCTACCAGGCGCTTGAGGCCCTCGGGCCCGCCATAGCCGTGGCGGGGAGCCCAGAGATCGACGCCGTCGTATCCCCACCCGTGCGCTCCCGGAAATTCCGCAACCGGCATGAGCTCGACGTGGGTCACGCCAAGGGTTCGAAGATGCCCGAGCCGCTCGATGATCGCCTCGAAAGTTCCGGCGGACGTGAACGTGCCGACATGGAGCTCGTAGATCACGGCCGAAGCCAGCGGCGGCGGCTGCCAGCCCATGTCCGTCCAGGCGAAAGCCGCGTGGTCGACAAGTCGCGACATTCCGTGGACACCCCGCGGTTGCCAGGGCGATCGCGGGTCCGGCAGTGGCCTGCTGTCGTCGACCACGAATGCGTAGTCGGTGTCGACGCTACCGTGCGAGAGATCGGCCCGCCACCATCCGCGCTCACCGGCCTCCATGGGGTGACGTGTGTTCCCCAACGCCAGTTGCACGTGCTCAGCCAGAGGCGCCCAGACGCGGAACCGAGTCATGCGGCCACCTCCTGGGTACGTGCGCACGAAGAGGCAGCACCGTCGTCAGCGCGACTCCACCCGAATGGTGTCCTCTTGAAACGGATCGTCGCACGGCGGTCAAAGCGACCGGCATTATCCAGGAAGTTGCGCCGCCGTTGACGCGACGGTCTAGACTCGATGTATGGCTCCCTCGCGGCCAGATCCTCACCGCCCTGGGCACGAGTCTAACGAGCATCGAGCGATTGCCGCCTGGATGAATGACGCGACCAAGCTCGTCTTCTCCCGAACCCTGAAAGAGGTGACTTGGAATAACGCTCGCCTGGTCCGCGAGCTCGACGTCGATGAGATTACGGCCCTGAAGCAACGACCGGGCAAAAATATGATGATTTTCGGCAGCGCATCCATCGTGTCACAGCTCACTCAGCACGGTTTGATCGATGAGTATCGGTTCGTGGTGTGCCCGGTATTTCTCGGTGACGGCCGGCGGCTGCTCGAAGGTACGTCGCAGAGCGTGTAGCTCGAGCTGCTGGAGACCAGGAAGTACCCGTCGGGCGACATCTCACTCCGCTACGCACCGCGCGCCGCCTAGCCGGCGAGTCCGGCTAGTCCTACTTATACACGATTTGTCGGGCGGACGGTTCCCGCGACTGGACCTGGCCCGGTCAGAGGTTCGTCCACGTTCGGCCTCGCAACGGCGAGCGCGTAGCGGACTGGTTTGACAAGGAAATCTTCGCACGTGTGTTGCGCTGTACGTGCGCCGGCACCAACCAGTACATCGTCTGCTCGGCGATCTGGTAGCGACAGAAGAGGTAGTAGCGGCCGGAAGGGAGGATGACCTCGAAATGACCGTTGCGGTTAGTGGGGACGCGGGCCGTGGCGCGTCGTTCGACGAGCCGTATCGCTGCGAGAGTATACGTTTCTTGCAGAGGCCTCCATCGCTCTCTCCCGAGGCGCATCATTTGGTCTACGAGCGCGGCGGATTGTTGTGAGAGCATGAGTCTCCGAGGCGTTTCCTCAATTTGTCGGTCTGCAGTCGTCCCTGAGGTATAAGACGCTGCTGCTCCACGGAGCCGTAGCGACTCTTCCTGAGCGTGTAGAGATTCGTATTCCGCCGCCACGGGCGTTATGCCCTCTTCGTATTCGCTTTGGAGGCGTTCCCATTCGCGATCAAATCGCGCTGTCGCGGGGGCGATGAGCACGTCGACGCCGGCGGCTCGCTTCACATCGCCCTTCATAGTCACCAACACGTCGCCCATTAGCGAACCCGCGAACGACCTGGCCGGTAGTGCCGTCGGCGTCGCGAAGATTGCGACGCAAAACGGGATGAAAAACGCCAATTGGATGCGTTGCCTCATTGGCTGCCTCCTCGGCGGTCGCCGAACTCAGCGACCCGCGCGCGGGTGGATACCTATCCACATACGGCAGTGCCGGCCGCGAGGCGCCGCGTGACGGCCCGCGGCCGGCAATGCGACGTTGGTCACACGTTGGGCGGCGCCGCGCTGACGTCGGCCAGGGCCGATTCGCCGTCTTTTTCGATGGCCAGATCACCGAGGGTGAGAATGCCCACGGGGCGGTCGCCTTTCACGACAGGCAATCGCCGCACTGCGTGCTGGCGCATCAATCGCACTGCGGTTTCGACGCTGTCTTCGGGCGAGAGGGTCGTCAGCTCACGGCTGCAGATGTCGGTCAGCTTCGTCGAGCGCGGCTCCCGGCCGGTTGCTATGGCACGCACGACGATGTCGCGATCAGTGACGATGCCGCATACTTTCTGGCCATCGAGCACGACCACGTTGCCGATGCTGGCATCGCGCATCTTCTGAGCGGCGTCAAAGACGGACGCCGTCTGCGGCAACGCGATGGGATGGGGTGTCATCATCTCTTCAACAGTCATGTGGCTAGCCACAACACTCCTCCTTCGTTCGTTTCGAATAACCGTGTTGTCAAAGATCTGATCGTCTTCGCGCGCTTGATCGGCGACCAGTATCCATTGCCCGCTCGGGCCGGCGGCGACGCGGAGGCCGTCCGCCTCACCGTCCAAGTTCGCGGCGTGCTTCTGTTCGAGTAGCCGCGCCGTCGCTCGTTCGCTGACAGTCACCATGGCTGTTCTCCGGTGAGTTGGGGTTTCGATATTTTCGGTTTTGAGCGCGGGATTCCGTCAGCGACGAGTCCCTGCCGCTTTCGGGTTCGAGCCCCCTTCCGAGCCGCTTCACTCGCGATGCCCGTGCGCATGCGTGTCGCCGCGCCCCGCTGCGCAGCGGCCTTAGGGGAGCGGCTCGTCCTGCGACGCTCCCGTGCCGAGCGCTGGGCCTGCTGCGAGAGCGCCGCCTTCGACGCCGCGCCGCGTCCTTCACGCTTCAACGCCTTCGAAACGGCGCGCGCACGCTTGCGCGACGCCGCCCGGGGCTTCCGCTGGCCCTGGCCGATCTGATAGTCGCGCTCGGCCGCCTCATGAGTCCGCTCAGATGTGCGGCCCTTGCTTGGCGGTTTGAGTGGGACGCCCGCGCGCCGGGCCTTCGATAGCCCGATGGCGATCGCTTGTTTGGTGGACCGAGCTCCGTGCTTGCCTTCGCGGATGTGATGCATCTCCTCCCGAACAAACTCGCCGGCTGCCGTCGACGGCCTCTTGCCCTGTTCAACCTCGTCCTTCGCGCGCTCCACCGGCTTGGTTTCCGTCATGGCTGCCTCCTCGGTCTCCGGCGCGGTGCAGCGCTCACGCTCGAAGGCCATGTGTAGCTCGCTCTTGGCGATCACCATGGACTCGATTCTTGCACGGCGAATGCCAAGCGCGAACGGAGGCGGTCGACCCAAACGAGACCTTCGTAAATCGACGCTAGAGCGTCGGTGTGCAGCCCGGCAGTAGGCGGCAATGTCGGGCCAACGAAAGACTTACTTGGTAGGCCCGGTTTGCGATGCAAGCGCGAGCTGCGAACGGGGACGCGAGAATGGACTTCGCGTCGATCGAAAATTCAAGGCGCGGAGAATTTACCGAGTAGCGGTTACCGGGTTTGTCGACGCCCCGTTAGGGGAAATCCTCGGGGCGAGTTGCGGGAATACCCCGGTGGATTCACGCGCGGAAAAGGGCGATCACGGTTCCAAATCTCGAGGTGCCGCGCGACTCTGTGGCACGGGAGGGTTCAGTGAACAGATTATTGATGCTCGGAGTCCTGGTCGCAGTGATTGCGTCCACGCCGCTCTACGCGGCGGCTCAAACGCAATCCGACGAGAAGATGCTCGTTGGTCGGGTGCAGAGTGTCGACGAATCTGGAACCGAGCTCACTCTCGACGACGGCACGAAGCTGCAAGCTCCGCCAGGAGCGCAGCTCAATTCAGGAGCTCTCGACAAGGGCATGATTGTGGTCGCGATGTACCGAGAGCAAGATGACGGCCGCAAGGTTCTGACCAGCCTATCTCGGGGCCGGAGCGAACCGGTCCCAGACGCACCGAAACAGCCCCAATAGGGAGACAAAAGAGAGGACGCATCGTCGATCGGATGATGCGTCCTCCTCCCCATCAGGCTTTTCTCGGCGACCAGCGATACGCCTTGGCGCAGGCACCGCCCATCAGCATTGCGCGTTCACTTTCGCTCAGGCGGTCGGTCTGGCGGAAGGGTTCGACTGCCTGCTCGTAGTTGACGACTGCGAAGGCGCGAGTCCAGTCGGTGCCCCACAGGCAGCGATCGAAACCCCAGGCGTCGAACACGCGGGCGAGGGGGTCCCAGATGTCGCGGAACGGATAGGGCTCCCGGGATAGCGTGCAGGCACCGCTGACCTTGATCACCGCGTTCCGGCGCCTGGCGAGGTCCAGCACCTTCGGCAGATCGGCCCATGGCTGCGGCGGGGCAGGCGGCGTTCGCGGCTGCATGATGGCCAGATGGTCGATGATGAATCGCGTGTCGGGGTGGCGGTCGATGAGCGCCGCGCCCGCGTCCACGTTGCCCCAGCACAGCATGTTGACGGGGAGGTCGTACTGAACCGCGGCGCGCAGGATCCGGTCGAGGCCCGGGTCGTTCGGATCGCGCCCTGCCTCTTTCGTCATCATGATTCGGATGCCGACTGCGCCCGGCGTCTTCTTCCAGTCTGCGATGACGTCGGCCACCGCTGGATCATCCGGATCGACCGGTTTGACGATGGCGAACCGGCCGGGATGAGCCCGTTGCACCTCCACCGCGTAGCTCGCGTCATAGCGGTACATGGAAAAGGCGGAGATGAAGATCGCGCCATCGACGCCGAGCCTGTCCATGGCCGCCACCATCTCGTCGCCGGTGGCGTGGTCGGGCCAATTCGGGACGGTGTGCCAGGGCCGTTTCGGCGTGTTCGCCTCATAGCAGTGGACCTGGGAATCGATGATCGCCATCGCGACGCTCCTCCGTGCCAAGCGGGTTCGCCATCCCCATCGATATCGGGCTGGAGGTCCGAAGAATAGCTGGCGCTGTGCGCAGAGGCAACGTGAAAGGTGCAGGGACCGCATCACGGAAGCTGATCGGCTGGATACGAGAGATGCATTGGACGGCGGCATCGCCGGCCACCATCCTGAGTGGGAAGGAGGTCCGGTTTATGAATGCCCTCGACATGTCGAAACAACTGGTGCTCAAAACGATGACGGACGGTGGCATTGTGCTCGCGCATGCCACCGCGGCCCGCATGGTCGCAGTCCACACACTGACTCCGGCGCCGCGAGATCCGGTTCGCCACTACCAGGAGGCTCACGAGCGAGCCCGGACGCATCTCGCCCGGCTCAACGTCCACGATCCGTCCCACGAGATCTCGTCCTTCATGACCAACGAGCTGTTCTCGAGGCTGACCGCTGCGCAGCCGCGACCGCTCACGGCTCCCGCGGGTGTCGGCCGCTACACGTACACCCCACGCAAGGCGCTCCGCCGCGTGCTGGACCACGCGCTGGACCATCTCAACCAGATCGAGCAGTGGCTCGCCTGGCAGCGCGACGGGCTGGTACCCACACCGACCGACGGGTGGGTGGGGTCGAGTGTGACCTTGCCGGGTGATCTCCTGCCCCTTTCCAGCTCGGACCTCGACGCGTGGCTATGGCGGATTGATCAGGTAGCCCGGCTCGTCCAACAACGTGCCGGCGAGCTCACCGAGGCCGAGCTCGACTGGCAACCGCCCGACGGCGGTTGGCCCCTCCGCCGCGTCCTGCATCACCTTGCCCGGTGTGAGCGACTCTATGGGGCTTCCATCGACGAGGCCCTTCCCGGGGACGACCCTGCGTGTCGATATGAGGAAGCTTGCCGGCGCCTCGACGAGGCCCTGCGGGCGGCAACGGTTGGAGGCGAGGACGCGTCGATCGTGTTCGCGGGACTCTACGGGGTTCTCCAGAGCCGCGAGGAGGTCGTCGACTGGGTGCTGACCATCGAGACGGAACTCTTGGGCGAGCCGCGGGCGTCTCGCGGGCCGCTCGTGGTCACCAGCGCGCCCAGTTGAGGGCGTCGATCAGGCCGTTGACGTCCGCGACGAGCCGGTTGTGCTCCTCCGCGAGCGCGCTGCGCCGCCCGGCGAGGGCGTCGTGCTGCGCGACGAGATCCGCGCGCCCGGCACCGACCTGGCGTCGAAGATCTGCGAGCTCGGTGTCGAGGCGGCGGATCTCCGCATCCATGGGCTCGAGCCGCGCGCGGGCGTCGTCGAGCCGGGCCTGCAGCGACGCGCGCTGGCTCTGGGCCGTGGTCTCATCGGCGGCGTGGAACTCCGCCTGCGCGCGTTCGACAACCGCCTGCTCAGCGCGCCAAGCGGCGTCGATCGCCTTCTCGAGGTCCGCGCAGGACACGGATGTCCGCGTCGCCTCCAGGCGCGCCTTCATCGCCTTTGCGCCGTCCAGGTAGATGTCGACGTGACGCTGCTCGTGGGCGGCGACTCGGGCAACGAAGCTCTCCCAGCGACCCCGGACGTCGGTCGGGAGGGCTTCCGGCGCGTCGTGTCGCGGCAGCGTGACCGCGAGGTGGAGCATGACCGTCAGAGACGGAAAAACGCAGGGCATGACCCTGGCATCCACGTCGCCCGAGGTCAGCTTCCATTCCGCGGACGTCACGCCCACCGCGCGCTGGCCGGTCTTCTCGACGAGGCCGTTGGCGTCGATGGCCGCGAAGATCGCCGCCGTCGTCGTCCCGCGCACCGAGTAGTAGGTGGTCGAGACGCTCGTCTCGACGGCGGCCGGCTGCTGCGGCGGCGCGGGCGGCGGGCTCGAGCACGCGGTTAAGCCGGGGCCCGCCAGCAGTGCGAGCGCGGCGACAGCGTTCCGCGCGCTCACACGCGGGGCCATCGTGAGCCCCCGCCCTATTTCAGGGGCGGTGTGACTCCGGCGGGCAGTGGCACCCGCGCGACATTCAGCGTCATCGACACCAGGCTGTAGTAGCCGACGGCACCGACGAGATCGACAACACCGCGCTCACCGAAGGTGTCCGTGACGCGCTGGAATGCCGGGTCCGAGACGCTGCCGGTCGCCAGGAGCTCCGAGACGAAGTCGTAGACGGTCTCCTCGTCCTTGGCCATACTCGCGGGGCGCTGGTTCGCCGCGATGGCATCGGCGATGGCCGGGCTCAATCCCGCTTCGAGGGCGAGCCGGCGATGCGCGTGGAACTCGTACTGGGCGGTCCACTTGCGACCGGCCATGATGATCGCCATCTCGTTCAGTCGCTGGGGGATGGAGGTCCCGAACCGCACGAAGGCGCCCAGACGCTGGACGAGATCGCAGAGCTCGGGGCTTCGCAGAAGGGCATTGAAGGGACCCCGGAGGCCGCTGCCGCGTGGGCCTGACTGGATTGCGTCGGCCACACGCTTCTGATCCGCGGTCATCGTCTCCGGTGTCAGCGTCGTGAATCTCGGGTCACTCATCGCGTTCCTCCCAGGTGGTTTCGACCACGGAAGAGTAGCAGGCGCACGGGGCCGACGCTGACCTCTTTCGTCCCCCAAGGTCACGCGGAAAATCGGATGGTCGTCCTTCGAGCGCCGGTGGCATACTCGGCACGCGAGCCAAAAGGACCAGCGCTCATGACTACGTCTTCACGACCTACGGGAAGAGGTGAAACCGTGGACGCTTCGAACCAGGAGCTGCAACAGTACCTTTTCGATCTTCAAGGCTATCTGGTGATCCACAACGTCCTTGGGGCGGCGGAGGTGGCCGAGCTGAACCGATTGATCGATGCGCAGCGGCTCCCCAGCCCTCGCGAGAGCGTCCGCTTTGGCTCCGCCGCCGGTAAGCACGGACCGGATCATGGCTTTCTCAACTGGGGCGAGCCGTTCTGTCGCCTGCTGGATCATGAGGCGATCCTGCCAATTCTTCGTCTTCGGCTCGGAGACTGCTTTCGACTGGACCGTCTCTACGGGATCCGCATGCAGAAGGGGCAGACCATGGGCGCCATGCACGCGGACTACGGGGCGTCGGCGCCCAACTCCTTTACCAGGCCGGGAGAACGCTTTCACTTTTCGACCAACCGCATCTACGAGGGGTTCACGGTCGTAGCCTGGAATCTGACCGACTGCGGAGCGGCATACGGGGGACTCTGGTGCATTCCCGGAAGCCACAAGAGCCACTTCAGGCTGCCACGGCAGATCCACGAGGCCCCGGAAAAGGCCTCCTGTGTGGTCATTCCGGAGATACCGGCGGGGTCGGTTGTCCTATTCTCCGAGGCGGTGATGCACGGAACAGCCCCATGGAAAGCCGACCACGAGCGCCGGACTCTGCTCTACAAGTATTGCGTCTCGCAGATGGCGTGGTCGCGCGCGCGGGTCCTTTCACCGCCTGATGTCCCGCTCACCCCGCGACAGCAAGCGCTCCTCACCGAGCCGGCAGATCCATATACGTTCGTCCCGTCACTCTTCAGCGACGGACCCGGCGCGGAACGGTAGATGCTGGGTTCGACGTTCACGTTCAGCCTGCCGGTGCGCCGTGGCGAATGAGCTGATCTTGATCGTGGAAGACAACCCGCAGAGCTTGAAGCTGGTGCGGGACATACTCCAGATCAAGGGTTATCAGACCATCGAAGCCGAGACCGGCGAAGACGGTGTCCGCCTCGCGGGCGAGCGCCATCCGGCGCTCATCCTGATGGACATCCAGCTCCCCGGCATCAATGGCATTGAGGCACTGCAACGGCTGCGGGCCGATCCTGTGACGAGCCCGATTCCGGTCATCGCCGTCACGGCTTCGGTAATGACCCAGGACCGAGCGCGAATTATGGCGGCTGGATTCAACGGCTTTCAGAGCAAGCCGATCAGCGTCAACCAATTACTGGCCACGGTGCGCGAGGCCCTCGACAAGCCGTAAAGTTCGTCGTGGTGTCCCGCCGGACGCCGGCACCCACGACGGCGGACTACCTGAAGGTGGTAATTGTCGGATCACCAGGTAGGGAATTCTTACTGACTTTAGTGGGCGAATTCGTGCCGCTCCATTTTTACCAGTGTCTGATTGGGCAAGGAGTCGCACGCCGCCAATGAGGTAATGAGGTAAAGACCGGAGTGTCACACCCTCCGGGAATTTGTAGGCTGAGAGTTGCGCGGCGAGGTGTCTGGCGCGCACGGAGGAGCAGTGACCATGGAAAACCCTCTTGAGTTCGCAGACACGACGAGACGAGACGTTCTTCGCAAAACCGTCTTCATCGCTCCCGTCATTCTCACTCTGCCTGTCATTCCATCTTTCGCGAAGGCAGGGTCGAACGGAGGACACGATCAAGACGAGCAAGGCTATCAAGGCCATCGAGGCGATCAAGACGATGCGAACACCAGTGGCGGCGGCTCGCAGAGCGGTCGACGCCGTCGTCGCCATAATTGGTGGTTCTTCAACTGGTAGTTCGTCGACCGAGAGACGCGCGTCAGAGGTTACGGCCAGGCGCTAACCAGGAAGCTTCACAAGGGTCGGCTCCTCCCAACACTTGTGAAACCCGACGGCCCAGGTCGGATTGACAACCCCGGTGGCCCCCGCAACCCCGTTGTCTCGCACGAGTGAAGCTCCGAGACCATCGGCGGTATCCCTGATTCTCAGGAGGGGAGAAGACCCGCGGAAATAGGCGAAATGCAAGTGGGGTGGCAGGTTCTTCGCTTGCAGTCTCTTGGCGTTCCCTGAATAGCCGATCGTGCCGAGCATTTGTCCCGCAGTGACGGTGCTGTTCGGTTTCACGTCGACGGTGTGGAGATGACCGTAAGTCGTATATCCACCATCCAGGTGGTCGAGGACCACAGTCTTGCCGAGTTTTCCCCAATTGCCAGCCGTCACCACTTTTCCGTTCGCGACGGCAAACACAGCCTCGCCCAGCGAACCGTTCAGATCCACAGCTCCGTGAATTCCGTTCTTCCGCGCCGCATAGAATCCCCCGCCCTCGCTCGCCTCGGAATCACTGCCGCGTACCACTGCTACTCGGCTGAGCGGACACTTGAAGGCCGTGAGGCCCTCCGATAGGGATTCAGGTGCCGGTCCTGCAGGAGCCAGCTCTGGCCGCGCCGGCGGATCTCCAGGTGGCGGCGAAATGCTGGCTTGAAGGCGTCGGTCCGGCGTCTCCGTTCCCATCGGGGTTCGCACCGCATGCAGGGGCTCACTGGTGAGGTTCGCCGGCGACGGGCTGGCCGACTTGCCGAGCAGTGGGTCGCTCTGTTTCGCCGCCACTGAGGTGGGCTCGGGATTCGACGGATACCCTCCAGTTTGAGGCGGCGCAGTGGTGAGAGGAGGTGACGGAGTCGTCTGAACGGGTGAGGCAGGTTGGAGGGGCACGCTGGGTTGGAGGTCAGCCTTATTCGCGAGCCCCAGCACGCTGAGCGCAATAACGACGCTCACAAAGAGCCACACCACAATCCTGATCTCAGACGTCTTCATGTGGGCGCCTTGCGATTCCAGTCTCCCGCCGGGACAGTACGCACCAACCAGGTGAACCCCCACAAATGGGAGGGGCAAATGATGTAGTGGCGAAGCGCAGACGATCGTTCTGATCGTTCTGGAACACTTTACGTTTACGTGTCCGTTTGCTGACACTTTTACGATTGGGTTCCAACCTAACTACAGGGTCGTGTCAGAACTACAGGGTCCTAGTCAGAGCGCCCGATTCAAGACAAAGCTGACAATCGAGATGATGAGCGCCCCGAGAAACGCCGCGACGAATGTGTCCACGCGGAACCCAAGACCCAGGGCCTGTGCAATCCAACTCGTCAAGAGCAGCATGAACGCGTTGATAACGAAGATGAAGAGACCCAGCGTGATGATTTCCAAGGGAAGCGATAGCAGAATCAGAATCGGGCGGATAACCGCATTCACCAGGCCGAAGATCAACGCCACAATGAACAGAGTCACCCAGTCACTCGTGATCGGGTGAGGTCGGGCGGCGCCGAGATGAATACCAGTAACCACCCAGGCTGTGATGAGCAGCGCTACTGCGTTGATGACCAGGCTCAGCAGGAAGGCATGAGCTCGCGCGTTCGCCATCTCGTCGACTCTCCCGTCTCCGCCGCACGAACAGCAGGCTCTGAGTAGTCGGGGTCGATGTCTCCCTTCGGGCTCAGCTATTCGATAACCGCCGAATAGGTGAGTGTCCGCAGCTCGCGACGCAGCGGGTACGGCGCCGGCAAACCCATCTGCATGATCTGCGTCATGAAGACGACGATCATCTGCTCGCCGGGATCGATCCAGAACGCCGTGCCCGCGGCGCCACCCCACGCGAACTCGCCCGGCGTTCCGGCGATCTGCGCGCGCGCCGGCGACTGCATGACGGAGAAGCCGAGCCCGAAGCCGACGCCGGCATAGGCCGTCTCGGTGAACATCCCGGGCAGCGCCAGGTTCGTAAGATCCTGGCCGTCCGGAAGGTGATTGGTCGTCATGAGCTCCACCGTCTTCCGCCCGAGCAGGCGAATGCCGTCGAGCTCGCCCTTGTTCAGCATCATCGAGGCGAACCGGAAGTAGTCGTGGGCCGTGGAGACCAGTCCGCCGCCACCGGAGAAGAACGCGCAGTCGCGGTAGATGCTCCTGGCGGGATCGTCGATGAGCTTCAAGCTGTCGTCCGCCTGCCGCTGATAGTTCGCGGCGAAACGCTTGCTCTGGTCCTCCGTGACGACGAATGACGTATCCGTCATGCCGAGCGGCTGCAGGACGTGTTCGCGGAGGTAGGCATCGAGCCGCTGCCCCGAGATCAGCTCGATCAGATGCCCGACCACGTCCGTCGAGACGGAGTAGTTCCAGCGCGTGCCCGGCGAGAATTCGAGCGGCAGCGCCGCGAGCTCCTCCACCATGTCGCGTGCCGTATAGCCGCCCCGCGTGCGATCGGCGACCCCGAGCTTGCGATACGCTGCGTCGACGTTGGTCCGCTCCATGAATCCATAGGTGAGCCCGGAGGTGTGGCTCAGCAGGTCACGCACAGTCATGGACCGCTCGGCGGGTGTCGTCTTCCAGGCGGGATGGTTGCCGCCGACGAAGACGCGCTGATCCCGCCACGCCGGAATGAACTTGTGGACGGGATCGTCGAGCTGTAGCCGCCCCTGCTCCCACAGCATCATCAGCCCCACGCTCGCGATCGGCTTGGTCATCGAATAGATTCGAAAGATCGAATCGAGCGCGACCGGACGTTTCCGCTCGATTTCGAGATGTCCGAGCGGCTGGAAGTAGGCGATCTTTCCCCGACGAGCGACCAGTGTGAGCGTGCCGGCCAGCTTGCCGGCGTCGATGTAGCGCCGAAGGTGATCGCTGATCCGTCCGAGGCGTCCCGATGACAGTCCGACTTCTTCGGGCTTCACGAGCATGTCAATCTCCTTGTGGGATTCTCTGACCACCGTCAAAGCATAAACCGCCCCGAGTGACCGCAACAGAGACCTTGGTCCTAGCTTCGGCCTTCGACGACCTTGAGAACGTCGAGATTGCATCCACTGCCTGGTCTGCCGTAGAACGGGTCCCGACGCGCGGGTAGTATCGGCTTGCGAGGGAGCACCAGCCTGTGCATCACGTACGCGGGAGGTCGGGTCATGACCGTGCGGCTCGAGTCGGTGACATTCACGAGCGGAGACGGGCAGACGAGTGTCCCATCGTACCTGGCGACTCCTGACCGCCAGGGGCCGCATCCGGTCGTACTGATCCTCCGGGGCGTGGCGGGACCCGACGACGGGTACACGGAGATTGCCCGCCGGCTCGCCGAGTGGGGCTACGTCGCCCTGGTGCACGGTTGGAAGGTTCGCGGCGACAACCCGACGGACGAGCCCGTGTACGCCGATATGCAAGGCGCAATGACCTTCCTGAGATCGGCCGGCCAGGCCGATCTCAAGAGACTGGCCGTCTTCGGCTTCTGCCGCGGCGGGGTGCACGCGTTCATGGCGGCCCGGGCCCACCCGGAGATCCGGGTAATCGTCGTTTTCCACGGCTTCGCTTTCCGATCGGCGCGTGCTCAGCGCGGCGCCGAGCCGTACGATCTCGCCGAGGGCGTGAGCGTCCCCGTGCTGGTCCTGCACGGAACGGAGGACGAGCAGGCGCCCATTGCGGACATGCGTCGGATGGAGGCGCGTATGCGGGATCTCGGTAAGGTCTGTGCGTTCAGATTCTACGAGGGGGCCCGCCACGGCTTCGCCGTGCGCACGCACCCCGGCTATGCTGCGGCTGCGGCGAAGCAGAGCTTCGACGAGGCCTGACGCTTCCTGTCGGCACACCTGCCCACGTGAGAGGAGACGGGCACGAATGGCAACCAATCGACGGCAGCAGATCCGACTGAGCCCCGACGAGCAGGCCGCGTTCTTTCGGGAGCGCAAGAAAGCCGCCCTGGCCACCATCGACAAGGACGGCTTCCCCCACGTCGTCGCCATGAACTACTTCGCGCGGGACGGCGCGTTCTACATGACCTCGTACGGAAAGGCGCAGAAGGTCGTCAACATCCGCCGCAATCCCAGAGTGGCGCTGATGATCGAGGCCGGCGACGACTACTCGGAGCTGCGGGGCGTGATGATCCGGGGACGCTGCGAGATCCTCGAGGGCGAAGCCAGCGTGAAGGCGACCTTCGCGGCGCGGGCGGGGACGCAGGCGAATGCGTCGCCGGTGCAGCCGGGAGCGCTGGCCAGCGCGCCCAAGCGCGTCGTGCTCAAGATCGTCCCGGAGAAGGTCGTGAGCTGGGACCACCGCAAGCTCGGAGGACGGTACTGATGACGCCGATACCCTTCGACCATGCTGTCGCCGAGCTGTTGCTTCGCTACGCGAAGCTCGTCGTCGCCCGCGGCTACGTCCACAACTCGCTGGGGAATCTTGCGATCCGCGTGCCGCATCCCGACTTCCCCCACGGTGTGGCCTACACCAAGCATGCCGAGGTGTCGCTGGAGGAGATGACGCGAGAGCACGTCGTCATCACCGACATCCCGACTCCGCGGCTCCTGCACGGCACCATGCCCACGAGCGTCGGCCACAACCTGAACCGCGAGATCCTGCGCCTGCGGCCCGACGTCGGCGCAGTCATCCACGCGCATCACGACGAGACCATCGCGCTGTTCGCCTCCGGCGCTGCCAAGGAGCTACGGGTCCTCTCGCTCGAGTTCCCGTACGTCATGGCCAAGCCCCCATACGTCGTGCCTTCGCACCTCGATGTGGAGCAGGACGTGGGGCCGATCAAGGACTTCATCGAGCACACGAACAGCCTGATCATGGAGAACCACGGCGTGACCACGCTCGGCCGGACGATATCGGAGGCCTATCACCGCCTGAACACGCTGACCTCCGAGGTGCGTCGGAACATCACGGCGCTTCAGCTCGCCGGACTCGCGCGCACCGAGGTCCACTTCCTGGCGCCCGACGCCGTGGAATGGATGTACCGTCACGCGGAGAGCGTCATCTATCCGTCGCGCGACGCCACGCGGCGGTCGGCCGGCGGCGACCGGCTGGCCTGAGCCGGGTGCCCGGGAGAGCACGATGAAGGTCGGCATCTTCGTCACCAACCAGAACCCGCTCGGCACCGACATGGTCTCAGCGCTCGACGAGCAGTTCGCGATGACGCGCCTGGCGCGCGATCGCGGCTGGGACGCGGTCGGCACCGGCCAACACTACCTGAGTGAAGGCATGCGCCAGCTCCAGCTCATACCTTTCCTCGCGCGCCTGGCGGCCGAGGCTGGAGAGATGACCGGCGTGGCCGGCGTGCTGCTCATCAATCTTCACAACCCGGTCGAGGTGGCCGAGTGCATCGCCTCGCTCGACGTCATCTGGCGCGGCAACTTCGTCTTCGGCGTGGGGCTGGGCTATCGCGAGGTCGAGTTCGATGCGTTCAAGGTGCCGAAGGGGCAGCGCCTGCGGCGGTTCGAGGAGTGCCTGGAGATCGTCAAGCGTCTCTGGACCGAGGACAAGGTCAGCGTCGAGACCGATATCTGCACGCTCGCAAACGTGACGCTGACATGCCGCCCCGTCCAGAAGCCGCATCCGCCGATCTGGTTCGCGGCCAACAACGACGCCGCGGTGCGCCGGGCAGCTCGCCTCGGCGACACGTGGTTCGTGAACCCGCACGCCACCATGGCCAGCATCACGCGCCAGATGGGCCTCTACCGCGAGGAGCTCGCGCGACTGGGCAAGCCGCTGCCGCGCGTGCGGCCGCTCATCAAGGAGATCTACTGCGCGAAGGACCGGCGGACGGCGCTGGAGCTGGCCGGACCCTATCTCGGCGCGAAGTATCGCGCCTACGCGTCGTGGGGTCAGGACGCGGTGCTCCCTGACGGCGACACCTTCCGCCAGCCGTTCGAGGCGCTCCTGCGTGACCGCTTCGTGCTGGGCAGCCCTGAGGAATGCTACGAGCAGCTGCGTCCGTGCTGGGAAGCGGTCGGCGCGAACTTCCTCTTCTTTCGCACGCACTGGCTCGGCATGCCACTGGCCCACGCGCTGGCGAGCATGCGGCTCATGAGCGACGAGCTGCTGCCCGCGCTACGGCAGGTGAAGGGCTGACCGATCGTGCGCGGGGCTATTGGGTCCTGATCCAATCGGCTATGCGCCGCTTGATCTGGTCGCGGACTCGCCGGAATACCTCGAGTCGCTGATCGTCGTTCCCCGTGGCCTGTGAGGGGTCCTCGAAGCTCCAGTGCAGACGGCTGGATTTTTTCGGAAACACGGGGCACGCCTCATTGGCCGCATCGCATACGGTGATCACGTAGTCCCAGGGTTGCTCCACGAGCTCGTCGACGATCTTCGATGCGTGCCCGCTGAGATCGATGCCGATGTCGGCCATGGTGCGTATCGCGAGCGGGTGGACGCGAGTCGCCTCGGTCCCGGCGCTCGCGACCTCGAACCGGTCTCCCGCCAGCGAGCGGAGAAAGCCTTCGGCCATCTGACTGCGGGCGGAATTGTGCGTGCAAAGAAAGAGGACTCGCTGCTTGTTCACGCTGCCCTCCCCGTGTAGTGTACGGCCGCGCAGCTCACACTGCGCCTTTGACCCGAGACGAAACGGAAATGCAACGAACGATCGCCCGGCGGGTGACCGCTGAGGCCGTGGGCACGTGCCTCTTGCTCGCCGCGGTTGTCGGCTCGGGGATCATGGCCGAGCGTCTGGCGGGAGGAAACGTGGCGGTGGCTCTCCTGGCCAACACAATGGCCACCGGCGCGGCGCTGGTCGCCCTGATCCTCACGTTCGGTCCGATCTCGGGCGCTCATTTCAACCCGGCCGTGACGCTGGCAGACGCATCCCAGGGTGGACTGCCGTGGGACGAGGTCCCGCTCTACCTCGGCGCGCAGGTCATTGGAGCGTTTGCGGGCGTCGCGGCGGCGCACGTGATGTTCGAAGTGCCCGTGTTCTTCGCATCCCGACACGCGCGCTCCGGGCCGGCGCAAGTGTTCAGCGAGTTTGTCGCGACCTTTGGGCTGCTCGCCGTGATCTGGGGGTGTGCTCGCCTGCGCTCAACCGCCGTCCCCTTCGCCGTCGCCTCGTACATCACCGCGGCGTACTGGTTCACGGCCTCGACGTCATTTGCCAACCCGGCCGTGACGCTCGCCCGGTCCGCCACGGACACGTTTGCCGGGATCCGGCCTGCCGACGCGCCGGCGTTCATCATCGCTCAATTGTTCGGTGCGGCCGCCGCGACCGGGCTCTTTCGCTGGCTCGTTCCGACACTCCCCGAGGTGGCGCCTACGGTTGTCGTGCCGCATTCGGAAGCGACGCGCTCCGGCTCTGCTTGACAGCAATTCGATATTTCCATAAACTTCGAAACATGAAGACGATAGCCCGGTTGCCGCTGGCGCAGCTGACGGCCGACGAGACGCACGTCGAGGCGTTCAAGGCCCTCGCCCATCTCAGCCGACTTCAAGTGTTCTTCCTGCTCGTGAAGGCCGGGCGCGAGATGTCGGTGGGAGAGATCCAGGAGGCGGTCGAGATCCCGGGGGCGACCTTGTCCCATCATCTCGACATCCTGCGGCGGGCGGGCTTGCTCGAGAGCCGGAAGGAAGAGCGCTACATCTACTATTCGGTGCAGCGGGAGCGGGTCACCGCGCTGGTGCGCTTGCTGACCGCGTGCTGCTAGGGGGAATCATGAGCGCAAAGGTCCATCTCCACCTGCACGTGTCGGATCTGACCAAGAGCCGCGACTTCTACGAGAAGTTTTTGGGCGGCGACCCCGTGAAAGTGAAGCAAGGCTACGTCAAGTTCCTGCCCGAATGGGCGCCGGTCAACCTCGCGCTGTCCACCGGCGGCCCGGCCGGGGCCGGCACCATCGATCACGTCGGGGTCCAGGTCGATTCCGTGGCGACGGTGATGTCCCAGTTGGCCCGCGTCAAGGCCGCGGGGCTGCCCGTGACTGAAGAGATGGGGGTCAACTGCTGCCACGCGAACCAGGATAAATTTTGGGTCAAGGATCCGGACGGCGTCGAGTGGGAGGTGTACCACCTCAACTACGATCTCGAGGGCGACGAGGCGGCGACGGGGGTCCGGCCGAGCGGGCTCACGATGGTCGCCGCGACTGCGTCCGCGTGCTGCGGCGGCACCAGCTGCGCTTGATGAGCGTTCGGACGAGGCAGGAGATGTGCCATGAGTGACGAATCGATCAAAGATGTGGTGAAGCACAAGTACGGACAGGCAGCGCTACGCGTGGTGAGCGGCAGCGGGACGTCGTGCTGTAGCACATCCGCGGCGAGCAGCTGCGATCCGATCACGTCGAACCTCTACGAACAGGGCGAGACGGCCGACCTGCCGGCAGAGGCCCTGGCCGCATCGCTCGGCTGCGGCAATCCGACCGCCCTGGCCGAGCTGAAACCCGGCGAGACGGTTCTCGATCTCGGGTCGGGCGGTGGCATCGACGTCCTCCTCTCGGCCCGGCGCGTCGGGCCGACGGGCAAGGCCTACGGACTCGATATGACCGATGAGATGCTCGCCCTGGCCCGCGAGAACCAGCGGAAGGCCGGCGTGACGAATGTTGAATTCCTGAAGGGCGAGATCGAGCATATCCCGCTGCCGGGCGATTCCGTGGATGTCATCATCTCGAACTGCGTCATCAATCTGTCCGCCGACAAGGACGCGGTGCTGGCCGAGGCGTTTCGCGTCCTGAGGCCAGGTGGACGGTTCGCCGTCTCCGACGTGGTGGTGCGCGGGGAGGTGCCCTCCGCGATTCGCCGCAGCGTCGAGCTGTGGATCGGGTGCGTTGCCGGCGCACTCGAAGAGCGCGAGTACCGCGCCAAGCTCGCCAAGGCCGGCTTCGAAGATATCGACGTGGAGCCGACGCGGATTTACACAGCCGCGCGCGCGCGCGACGTCCTCGCCGGCGCCGGGCTTGGCGCCGACGCGATCGCCGCGGTGGATGGCAAGTTCATCAGCGCATTCGTGAGGGCTCGAAAGCCGGCGCTCGCGCGTTCGTGACCGGTCACGTCCGGTGATCGGCGCAACAGACGCCAAGCAGCGCGCCGCCTGGCGCACGCGACTCGCCGACCCCATGATGGGCGCGGTGGTCGCGCTGGGCATCACGCAGATCACCGCCTGGGGGACCAGCTACTACTGCCTCGGAGTCCTCGCGGGGCCGATCGGTCGGGACACCGGCTGGAGCCGCGGCTTCGTCTTCCTGGGCTTCACCGTCGCGTTGCTCGTCATGGGTGTCGTGTCGAATGCCGTCGGCCGTGCGATCGACCGCCACGGCGGACGCGCCGTGATGACGCTCGGCACCGCGCTGGTCTCGGCCGGTCTCTTCGCGCTCTCGCACGTGCGGAGCGAACCGGCTTACCTGGTCGTGTGGGCGTTCCTGGGTATCGGGATGCGACTCTGCCTGTACGACGCGGCATTCGCCGCACTGGTGCAGGTCGCGCCGTCGCGCGGGCGGCAGGCCATCTCCTATCTGACATTGTTCGGGGCGTTTGCGTCATCGGTGTTCTGGGTGATCGGTCATGCGCTCGAGGAACAGATGGGGTGGCGTCAGACCCTCGTCGTGTTCGCCCTCATCAACCTGGTGGTCTGCCTGCCGCTGCACTGGTTCGGCCTGGCGCGGCGCGAGTCGGAAGGAAGAGCCGGACCGGCCGGGCGCTCGGTCGAGTTCCGGGACGGGCCCCCGCTCGAGGGCACCACCCGGTCGATCGCCATCGCACTCTTTGCGCTCATCATGTCGCTCAACGGATTCGTGTTCGGCGTGATCTCGGTGCAGCTCGTTCCTTTGCTGGAGGCCGCCGGCCTGGCGACGGCGGCCGCGGTCTGGGTCGCGTCGCTGAAGGGCGTGGCGCAGTTCGGCGGAAGAGTCGTCGAGATCGTCTTCGCGCGGAACTTGCGGGCGATCACCGTGGGCCGCATCGCGATCGGCGTCCTGCCTCCCGCGCTGGCCCTGCTGCTGGCGGGCACCGGTAGCCTGCCGCTGGTCCTCGCCTTCACGCTGCTCATGGGCGCATCGCAGGGCGTGATCACGATCGTCCGCGGCTCCGTTCCACTCGCGCTATTCGGCGCCAGAGGGTACGGCGCCCTGCTCGGTTTGATCGCCACGCCCGTGCTGGTGGTGAACGCCGCTGCCCCGACGGTTTTCGCCTGGATCGTGGACCGATGGGGCTGGGGGCCCGGACGGGTCTTGCTTCTGGTCGGCTGCTCGGCGTCGTGGCTCGCCATGGAGCTGATGTCCCGCTGGTACGAGCGCCAGCGGGCGGCCGCGGCGGGGAACGATCGGCCCGCCGCTCCCGTTCGGGCTGCCCGCGCCCCATAAACCGATCGTGCTCTCGACCAGACTCGCAACGCCCGGAGATGCTGCGGTGATCGCAGCGATTTACAACGAAGGGATCGCCGAACGGATCGCCACGTTCGAGACCGAGCCGCGGACCGCGGAACAGATCGCCGCGCAGCTCGTCGAGAAAGGGGATCGCTTCCCGACGATCGTCGCGGAGCATGAAGGTCGAGTCGTCGCCTGGGCGGGCGCGGGCCCCTATCGAGCGAGGCCGGCGTATGCGGGCGTTGCCGAGCATTCGGTGTATGTGGCTTCGTCGGCGCGCCGCAAGGGAGCCGGACGCGTCGCGCTGGATGCACTCTGTTGCGCTTACGCCGAGCGGGGATTCTGGAAGATCGTATCCCGGATCTTCCCCGAGAACACCGCCAGTCTCGCCCTGCACGAACGTTGCGGATTCCGGGTCGTCGGCATCTACAAGCGCCACGGCAAGCTCGAGGGCGAGTGGCGTGATTGCATCATCGTCGAGCGTCTGCTGGATGGAGACCAGGAGCCGGGAAGGAGATGACGCTGTCCCGCGGCGTGGTAGCGATGTGTGCGGCGCAGGCATGCGCCCAGATCGGTGCGTTCAGCGTCGCCGCGGTGCTCCCGGCGCTCATATCGGTCTGGGCGCTGACGAACACCGATGCCGGCTGGATCAACGGTATCTATTACGCCGCCTACACGCTGACGGTCCCGTTGCTCTCGTCGCTCACAGATCGGATCGACCCCAAGCGCGTCTATCTCGGCTCCGTCGCCCTGACCGCCGCCGCGTTCGCCGGGTTCGCATGGATCGCAAGCGGGTTCTGGTCGGCACTGGCGTTCCGGGCGCTGATGGGAGCCGGCTGGGCGGGCACGTACATGCCGGGGCTCAAGGCGTTGAGCGACCTGGCAGAGGGCCAGCAGCAGTCCAGAGCCGTCGCGGCGCACGCGGCGGCGGTCGGCGTGAGCGGCGCGCTCTCGTTCGGTGTCGCCGGCGCTGTCAACGCCTGGCTCGGCTGGCAGTGGGCGCTGGTGCCAGGCGCGGTCGGCGCCACTTTGGCGTTCGTGCTGGTGCTAGTCGGTCTGCCATCCCGACCTGTGAGCGCTGCACCCGGCCCGCGCCGTGCGCTGCTCGATTTTCGTCCAATCCTCCGCAACCGATCGGCGCTGGCGTACTCGATCGCCTATTGCGTGCATACGTGGGAGATGTCCGCGCTGCGCGGGTGGGTCGTCACGTTCCTCACGTTCGTGGCCGCCCAGACAACAGGCGCGTGGACCCCGCTGGCGCCCGCCACCGTCGCGACCGTGATGGGCCTCGTCGGCGTGTGGGCAAGCGTGTGGGGCAACGAGCTGGCGATTCGATTCGGTCGCCGGCGCTTCATCCTCGGCACGCTGGTCACCTCGGCCGCGCTGGCCGCCGTGATCGGGTTCAGCGCGGCGCTGCCGTACGCGGGCGCCGCCGCTCTCGTTCTGCTCTACGCGATGCTGATCTGGTCCGACTCGTCGTCTCTGACGGCGGGGAGTGCCGGCAGCGCCGAGCCGGGCCAGCGTGGCGCGACCTTGGCTGTCCACTCGACACTTGGCTACGCGGGCGGTTTCCTGGGTCCGCTCGCGCTTGGCGCGACGCTCGATCTCTTCGGTGGCGCGAGCGTGCTGGGATGGGGACTGGCATTCGGTCATGTCACGGTCGCCTTGCTTCTCGGCGCGTTGGTTTTCGTGTGGCTGCGCCCGGCCGACCTCGCCGGTGATCGTACGGTGACAGCCGCGACCGCGACGGCGTCGCCACGCCCGACATGAGCCCGTAGTGCGCGCCGCAGGCCGTCGCGGGGCTGGGGCCCCGCCGGCCGAGGCGCGCTTATGAACGAGGAGACATCATTGAAACGGGTCGGCCTCATCGGGTGCGGGGCGATCGGGCGGCCCGTGGCGCGTGCCTTACTGGCCGAAAACGCCGGACCGCATTCGCTGGCGGCGGTGCTCGCTCGCACCGCGCGCGATCTCGACGGGTTCCCGGTGACCGACTCGGCCGAAAAGTTCCTCGGGGGCGGCTACGACCTCATCATCGAGGCAGGCGGCCCGGCGGCGTTCCGTGCCCTCGTGCCGGCGGCACTCGAGCGCTGCGAGGTGTGGGCGGTGAGTCCGATCCCTCTCGCCGACCCGGTCCTCGAGCGCGAGATCCGCGGCATCTCGGCGTCCACCGGCCATGCTCTGCGCATTGCGCCGGGCGCGCTCGCCGCGTTCGATGGCATCGCGACCGCCATGGCCGGAGGTCTAGAGCGCCTGGATGCCTTCATCGATCTCGGCGCCGGGGAGGCGTCGGAGACCGAGCTCCTGTTCGAAGGCACCGCGCGGGAGGTCGGGCTGCGCTTCCCCGAGGGTGTCAACGTCGTGATCGCGGCTGCTCTGGCCGGGCCAGGCCTCGATGCCACGCATGTCCGGGTGATGCGTCCGCCACGAGGGAGCGTCGGGCGCACCATGGGCTTCACGGTGCGCTCGCGGGTCGGTGTCTTCGAGCTGACGGCGAGGCCGCGCGTCGTGCGCGCCGAGGATATCCACATGGTCGCGGCCAGTCTGATCGCGATGCTGCGCCGTGAGACGGCGGGCATCGTCATTGGTTAGCGCCCCGAATCATCTGTACCGAGGCTCGACGGTGTCGTAGCCTTGGGGTGACCGAGCTCGATGAGAGGAGACAGCCATGTCCGATAGGAATCGCCGGAAGACCGCGCGCAAGCGCGCCGCCTTCAAGAAGAAGCAGAAGAAGCGCCGTCTGCGCGCCGCCGGGCGTCTTCGCTAGCGGAGGCCCGCGGCCAGTGAGCACGGTGGTGCGCACGATGTGCCCGATGAACTGCCACCCGACGCTCTGCGGGATGCTCGTGGAGATCGAGGACGGCCGCTTGCTGTCGGTCAAGGGCGATCCGGATAATCCCGACAGCCAGGGATTCCTCTGCGTCCGAGGCCAGGCGTCGAAGGAGATCATCGGCAATCCGGCGCGGCTGCTCCATCCCATGGTGCGCGATCGGCGGGGCGGCGGGGAGTGGCGGCGGGTCGGCTGGGACGAGGTGCTTGACCGGATCGCCGCGCGGATGCGCGAGGCCGGCCGGCTGGCGGTGGCGACGTGGACGGGCCACGGCGTTGCCGCGAACAACTACGGCATGCGGCTCACCGGGAATCTCGTCCGGCGCTTTGCCAATCACTACGGCTGCCAGACGTGGGGCTCACAGATGATCTGCTGGGGCCTAGGCGGCTTCGGCCTCGGCCTCACCGGCGTGCTGGAGACGAGCACCAAGGAGGACATGGGCGCCCACGCCGATCTCATCCTTCTCTGGGGCGCCAACCTGGCGAGCCAGCCGAACACCGCGCGGCACCTGGCCGCGGCCCGCCGGCGCGGCGCCCACGTCGTCACCATGGACGTGCGCGAGACCGAGGCGGCCGCCCAGTCCGACGAGGTTTTCGTGCTCCGCCCGGGAACGGACGCGGCGCTGGCCCTGGCGATGATGCACGTGATCGTGCGCGACGGCCTGCACGACCGCGCGTTCGTCGAGCGGCACACGCTCGGCTTCGACGAGCTGGCGGCCCACGTGCGGGCGCACTCGCCGGCGTGGGCGGAGGCGATCACCGGCATCTCCGGCGCGCGGATCGAGTCTCTCGCGCGCCGCTACGCGACCACGCGTCCGGCCATGATCGTGATCGGCGGCAGCTCGATGTACAAAGGCGCCAACGGCTGGCAGGCAGGACGTGCCGTCGCGTGCTTGCCCGCGCTCACCGGCAACCTCGGCGTGCCCGGCGGCGGGTTCGGCCCGCGCCACGGCTCGACCTCGCACGGCCACGGGCTCGCCAGCATCTCGGCCAACGAGCGGCGGCCGCCCGGCGACTACGTCATCGACCAGATGCCCCGCATCACGGAGGCGCTCGTGGACGGACGCATCCGCGTGATGCTCCTGTGGGGCACGAACATGGTCTCGTCGTTCGCCGACTCGAACCAGGTCGTGGCCGGGCTGCGCGGCTGTGATCTCGTGGCGGTGCACGACCTGTTCATGAGCGACACCGCGCGCGAGTGCGCGGACGTGCTCCTGCCCGCCACGTCGTGGCTGGAAGAGGTGGGCATGAAGGCCACGAACACCCACCTCTACCTGATGCCGCAGGCACTCGAGCCGCCCGGCGAGGCGCGCTCGGCGTCATGGGTGCTGCGTCAGCTCGCGCGGCGGCTCGACCTCGGCGACTTCTTCCCGTGGGAGTCGGACGAGGGCATGATCGACGCCGTCCTCGATCACCCCGCCACCGGCGGCGCGACCGTCGCCCGGATCCGCGCCGCCGGCGGCATCCATCCGCAGAACGTCTCGCACGTCGCCTATCCGACGCTCGCGTTCGACACGCCGTCGGGGAAGGTCGAGTTCGTCTCGGAGCGAGCGAAGCGCCACGGGCTGCCGGCGCTGCCGGTGTACGAGCCGCTGCCGTCGTCGCCCTATCCGCTGGCGTTTCGCCAGGGACGCACGCTCGCGCACTTTCACGGCTTTTACGATCACGGGCGCGCGCTGCCGTCGCTGGCCAGGGCCGACGCCGAGCCCGTGCTGTGGATCTCACCGGCCGACGCCGCCGCGCGCGGCGTGACCGACGGCGCGGCCATCCGCATTCACAACGAGCGCGGCGCGCTCGAAGCTCGGGCGCGGGTGACCGACAAGATCGCCGCCGGCATCGTGTGGATGCGCGACGGTTGGCGCGGCATCAACGACCTCACCAGCGGAGCGCCTGCCATCCCGGACGAGGCGGCCGGGCTCTTTCCCTTCACCACAGGCCAATCAGCCTACGACGCCCGAGTCGAGGTCTCACCGCTGCCGCGCGTCAGCGGCTGATGATAGGCGGCGTGGCCCAGCCGCGTGCCGCCCGCAGCTCGGCTCGCCGCCGGATCGTGGCGTCCTCGTCCACAGCGGAGCCGGACGGGTCGATTACGACACCGTAATCATCACGCGCCGCGGGCGGGCTGACCAGCTCGTTGGCGACGTCGCGCAGCACCCGAAGCGGATCGCGTTCGAGCGGATCGCCCCAGCCGCCGGGCCCGGGCTGATCGTGGATGAAGACGTCGCCACGGCGCATCGGAGTCATGGTGACCTTGGCTGTGAGCTCCCGCTCGCGACCATCGGTAATCAGTCGATTCCGTGATGGCTTGCCCGGCGCGCCGCCGTACAGCCCGTAAGGACGAAACGTGTGGCGATCGGCGCGTACCTGAAGCACGGCCTCGTCCTCGGTGAGCCGGTAGGCGCGGCGGATCGACATCCCGCCGCGATGCCGGCCGGGGCCGCCCACGTCGGGGATCAGCTCGCAGCACAGAATCTCGAGCGGCTGCTCAGTCTCGGTGACCTCGGCAGAGGGCAGCGACATGTTCGCGAAGAGGTTGGCGTTGCCGTCGAGTCCGTCGGCCCACGGCCGCCCGCCCCAGGCCGAGCAGATGAACTCCACGAAGATGAACGGCGTGCGATCCGCGTGATAGCCGCCGATGCTCACGCCGGTGTTGCCTCCCTCGGAGGCCGCGATCACCCGGTCGGGCAGCATCTGCGCGAGGGCGCCGAAGACGGTGTCGACCATGCGAAACCCGGTCAGGCCGCGAGCGGCGCAGGCCGCGGGCGGTACCGCGTTGGCGATCGTCCCCGCCGGCGCGATGACCTCGATGGCGCGGTAGAAGCCGGCGTTGCAGAGGATCTCGTGGGGCAGGACCGACTTGAGACAGGTATAGGTGGCGGCGCGGGTGAACGACAGGGTGTTGTTGATGGCGCCCTTCACCTGAGGTGAGGTGCCGGTCCAGTCCGCCGTCATCTGATCACCGTGCTTCTTCAAGGCAACCGTGAGCGGGATCGGCGTGCCGAAGTCGATGCCGTCGTCGTCGATCCAGTCAGTGAAGCTCCACTCGCCGTCCGGGAGCTCGGCGATCGCCGCGCGCGTCAGTCGTTCGGTGTAGTCGAGGATCTCTTCCATGTAGGCCGACACCTGCGCAACGCCGTGCTTGGCGATCAGCCGCGCGAATGCTTCTTCAGCAATATGGCAGGCCGAGAGCTGCGCACGCATGTCGCCGAACACGCGCACCGGCATGCGGACGTTCTTCTCCAGAATGCGAAAGAAGGTCTCGTTCGGCTCGCCGGCGTCGTACATCTTGACGGGCGGGATGCGAAGCCCTTCCTGGAAGATCTCGGTCGAGTCCGATGCATTCGAGCCGGCCACCCGGCCGCCCATATCGGTCTGGTGGCAGATGGTGGCGGCGAAGGCCACCCGTCGTCCGTCGTGGAAGATCGGCTTGAGGATGAACACGTCGGGCAGATGCATCCCGCCTTCGAAGGGATCGTTGAGCGCGTAGACGTCCCCCGGCCGCATGCGGTCGCCGTAGCGTCGGATCGTGGCGGCGAGCGCATCGGGAAACGACGACAGGTGACCGGGCAAGGTCAGGCCCTGCGCGACCGTCCGCCCCTCGGCGTCGCAGAAAGCCGTGGAGTAGTCCATGTTGTCCTTGAGCACACCGGAGTACGCGGTCCTCAAGATTGTGAGTGCCATCTCGTCGGCGATGGACAGGAGCGTGTTCTTGAACAGCTCGAACCCGATGGGATCGGAGAGTCGCGCGGCCACCGTCAGACCTCCATCACGATGTTGCCCGAGAGGTCGAGCGCAGCCCTGGCGCCCGGTGGCACCACGCACGTCGCGTCGTACTCCTCGATGATCGCCGGACCATCGCGAGGCGTCCCGAGATCGCCGCGCGTCAGGATGGGTGTCACGATCCAGCCGTCGCGCTGGCCGAAGTACACGCGCCGCGAGCCGCCGAGCGTGCCCGCGCTCCGGCCGATCTGCACGCACTCGGGGACACGCGGCCGGTCACTCAGGCCTTGGCCGACGACGCGCAGGCTCACGATCTCGACCGGCTCGTCGGCGCCCGCGCGGTGTCCGTACGTGCGCTCGTGCTCGCGCCCGAACCCTTCCTCGATCGACGCGCCCGCCGTCACAGGCACGGTCAGCTCGAACGACTGCCCCTGGTACCGGCAGTCCGCCGAGTGCGCGATGCGAACGGCCGCGCCGGTGAATCCCTCGGCGGCGAGCTGACGGCGCGCCTCGTCCTCCAGGCGTCCGAACGCCTCGGCCAGCTCGGCCGGATCGAGGCCGCGCGCCGGCCGGCGCCACGTGCGGACGTAGTGGTGCTCGACCTCGGAATAGAGCAGGCCGAAGGCCGAGAAGAGCCCGGGCGCAGGCGGGACGACGACGCGCGTCATCTCGAGCGCTCGCGCCATCCCGGCGGCGAACAACGGCCCGTTGCCGCCGAAGGCGAACAGCGCATACTCGCGCGGGTCGCGACCGCGCTCGCTCGAGACCGCGCGAATGGCGCGCATCATGTTCGACGCCGCGATCAGATGTGCGCCGTACGCCGCCTCGGCGAGCGATAGCCCGAGCGGCGCCGCGACCCGCTCCTGGAAAACCTCGTGCGACCGAGCCGCGTTGAGCTTCACGGCGCCGCCGGCCAGCGCCGTCGGGTTCAGGTAGCCGAGCACGATGTTGGCGTCGGTGATGGTCGGCTCGGTGCCGCCGAGGTCGTAGCAGAGCGGCCCGGGGGACGCCCCCGCGCTGCGCGGGCCGACCTGCAACGCGCCGCCCGCATCGCGCCAGACGATCGAGCCGCCGCCGGCGCCGACCTCGGCGAGGTCGATGGCGGGGACCCGGAGCAGATAGCCGCTTCCGGTGAGCAGCCGCGAGCCGTGCATGATCCCGCCGCCCACCTGATATTCGGTGGCCCGGCTGACCGCGCCGTCCTCGACGATCGATGCCTTGGCGGTGGTGCCGCCCATGTCGAACGTGATCAGCTTGTCGAACCCGATACGCCGGGCCAGCGCCTGAGCCCCGACGACACCGGCGGCCGGCCCCGACTCGATGATGTGCATCGGCATCGCGGCCGCCGCCGCATCGGTCATCAATCCGCCGTTGGACTGCATGATCAAGAGCGGGCCGCGCACACCGATCCCATCGAGACCCGTCCGGAGCGTCGCCAGGTAGCGGCGGACGATCGGCAGGACGTACGTGTTGATCACCGTGGTCGACGTTCGCTCGTATTCCTTGATCTCCGGTAGCACCTCGCTACTGATGCACAAGGGCAGGCCTGGGGCGCGCCGATCGACGATCGACTTGATGCGTTGCTCGTGGACGGGGTTCGCCCAGGCGTTGAGCAGGCACACGGACAGCGCCTCGATGCCTTGTGCCAGCAGCCGGTCGATGGCGCGCTCCACGTCGCCCTCGTCGAGCGGCTGCTGGACCGCGCCGCGAGCGTCGATCCGCTCGCTCACCTCCATCCGCAGGCGGCGCTCGACCAGAGTTGGCGGCTTCTCCCAGGTGAGGTCGTAGAGGCGCGGCATGCGCAGACGCCGGATCTCGAGGACGTCGCGAAAGCCGCGGGTGGTGATGAGTCCCGTCCTGGCCCCGCGCAGCTCGAGCAGCGCGTTGGACGCGACCGTGGTACCGTGCAGCACCTCGACCACGTCGCGACCGCCGAGCCCGGTCTCGTCGAACACCTCGCGGAGCCCGTCGACGATGGCGCGGGCGTAGTCGTCCACGCTGGACGACACCTTCTTGATGTGCAGGCGTCCGTCGGCGTCGAGGAAGACGATGTCGGTGAAGGTGCCGCCGATGTCGACCGCGACGCGGAAACGGCTCACGCCTTCCGTTCCATTGCGAGGACGGCGGCGAACGTCTCCACGAGGCCCTCGAGCTCGGCGTCACCCATCGGCGTCGAGAGACACCCGAGCCCGGTGATCGACATGAGCACGCCGTGCTCCATGAGCCGGCGCACCAGCCGAACCAGGCGCTCGGATTCGGCGGGCGTGGCTCGCGCGCTCCGATAGTCGCTCAGCTCGCGATCCACCGCATGAAGGCGGAACAGCGAGCCCAGCCCGGTGACGCGCCCGGGGACCCCGGCCTGCTTGAAGCAGTCGTCGAGGCTCGCGCGGAGCTTGGCGCCCAGGTCGGCGAGCCGGGCGAAGGCATCGGGTGTCAGGAGCCGCATCGCGGCCAGGCCGGCGGCCATCGTGACCGGGTTGGCGTTGAACGTTCCGCCGTGCGGCGCGGGCGGCGGCCCGCCCCGCGTCGGATCGAACACTGCCATGACGTCGGCCCGTCCCGCCACGGCGCCCACGGGAAAGCCGCCGCCGATGATCTTGCCGAGTGTGGTCATGTCCGGTGTCACGCCCAGAGCGCCCTGTGCGCCGTGATAACCGGCGCGGAACGAGATGACCTCGTCAAATATAAGCACGATCCCGTGCGCTCTCGTCACGGTGCGGAGGGCCTGCAAGAACTCGGTCCGGGCGGGGACGAGGCCGACGCGGTTGGGGACCGGATCCACCACCACTGCTGCCAGGCGCCCGGCCTCGCGCTCGATGCGCGCAACCGCTTGCTCCGTGTGATTGAACGGCAGCACGACGACGTCCTCGAGCACCGCCGGCGGCGTCCCCTTCGAGTACGCGGTGCTGGCGGGCGCCGCCAGACTCCCCCAGGTCTCGGGAGTCGATCCGAGGCTCACCTCGACGTAGTCATACGAGCCGTGGTACGCGCCCTCGAACTTTGCGATCTTGGGTCGGCCCGTGAAGGCGCGCGCGCCCTTGACCGCGATCATCACCGCTTCGCTGCCCGAGTTGGTGAACCGCACCCGCTCCGCCGAGGGCAGCCGCTCGCAGAGAAGCGCCGCCAGATCGATCTCCTCGGGGGTCGGCATCGGAAACGACGCGCCGAGGGCGAGCCGGCGGGTCGCCGCTTCGACGATCGCCGGGTGGGCGTGGCCGTGGATCAGCGCCGTGTAGTTGTTCAGGCAGTCCAGGCGTCGGTCGCCCTCGACATCGGTGATCCAGCAGCCTTCCCCGGCGGCCGCGTACGGCGGGTACGGCGCCATGTAGACAGTCGTCCGCGAGTTGCCCCCCGGCAACACGCCCTGGGCGCGCGCGAAGAGCGCCGCCGACTTCGAGCCCGGCTCGGCCCACCGAGCCGTCTGCGCGAGCGCGCGGGGTGTCCTCGTCTTCGAGATCGTCGCCATCGCCGCGCCTCCTCGTATCGCAGCTCTGCATCGGGTGCCACGATCATACTCTTCTCGCGTGTCCGCGGCAGGCGGGGGCACACTCGATGAGTGACATTGTGAAGACCGACTGGCTACTTCGACAGCGTGCTGGTTTGGCGCTACTTGCGCGAGGAGCCTCGCCTGGGCCGGCGGACCGCCCGAACCTTCCCGCTGCTTCCGCCGCCGCAGAAGAACTGATCGCGGCCATCGGACTCGAGCCCCGAAACGAACACGCCGGGCGGCATCTCGAGCGTCTCCAGAACGTCTCCGGTCCGGGGATCGACTCGCCTCAAATCGCTCTCGTCACCTTCCCAGGTGCCGTGCCAGAGCTCTCCGTCGACCCAGGTGACCCCGGTGACGAATCGCCTGGACTCGATCGTGCGAAGAATCGTCCCGGTCTGGGGATCGACCTGATAGATCTTCCGGTCCCGATACTGCCCCACCCAGAGCGTTCCTTCGGCCCACGCGAGCCCTGAGTTTCCGCCACGCCCGGGCGCCGGGATCGCGGCGAGCACACGGCCCGTCGCCGGATCGATCTTCTCGATGCGATCCTCGACGATCTGGTACAGATGCTGGCCGTCGAAGGCCGTTCCGGCATGCGCGGCGACCTCGATCGAGCGCAGCGCTTTCCCGCTCGATGGATCGAAGGCGATCAGCTTGTCTCCGGCAGCGAACCAGACGTGCTGGCCGTCATACGTGACGCCGTGCACGTGGTCGGCACCTGGGAAGGGGCCATACTCGCGGACGATCTGGGCGGTTGATCGGCTCATGCGCCCATCCTAACCACTCGGCAGTGGAGCGGGGAGTAACAACGTCGTCGTGAATCCCGGGACGGGCGGGGTCATCCAGCGGCGCGCTCGCCCGCGACCGAACGAGTGTACCTTGTCGGAGGCCGCCAGCGAGTCGAGTGCCCGCTGCACGGTTCGCTGGCTGGCTCCAAGCGCAAGCGCCAGGGCCGAGCTCGACCACGACTCGCCGTCGGCGAGGAAGGCCAGCACCGCCGCATGCTCACCTTCGACAGGCGGCGCCAGCACGACCACCTCGCGAGCGCGGCGCGGCGCCAGCGCAAATCCTCGCTTCGTCGCGGCTGGCCCCGCCAGCTTCCGGAGCGCCGCGCGGAGGCGCCCGACCTCGACTCGCAGCCGCGCGCGAAACGATTCATCGGCGTTCTTCGCGCCGAATGCTCGCGCGACGAGGATGTCCCTCGGCACGTCTGCCGGCCACGCTTCGCCCAACGTGCGCGCGAGGGCGAACAACACCGGACGCCGCGCAAGCGAGACCACCGTGCCGGCGTCCCGCACGACGCGACGGCACGCGTCCACGATGAGCGCCTTCGATGCCAGCAGCGCCTCGACCTCCTCGAGCCGGAGGAGACGCTCCTCGCCCCTCGCGATCAGGCGCGCCGCCGGGGTGTTCAGGACGCGGGACGCGCTTTCGACCTCCGCCGTCAGCGCGGGGATCCGCACTGAGCCCGCGGCGCGCTCGGCCCGAGCGAGCGCCGCCCCCGCCGCCTTCGTCCGGAGGCGTCGCATCGCGATCCCCGCCACCACTAGCTCGTGGGCGGTCCTCGACGCGGGCGGGAAGGGCGTGGGGTCGAGCGCGGCAAGCGTACGCTCGGCTTCGTCGAGGCGCCCGATCAAGAGCAGGCGCCGGACTTCGAGGTGCCGCGCATATGCGGCGTTCGCGCGATCGCCGTGCTCTTCGAGTGTGGCCCGGGCTGCGGCCAGCGCCGTCGCGGGCCAGCCCAGGTCGCGCGAGACGAGCGCGATCTCGGCCTCGGCGACGATGCACCGCGCGCGAGCGACGGCCTCTCTCTGGCCGAAGGCGCGCGCGGCACGCCGCAGGAGATTCTTCGCCCGGACGAGATCGCCGAGCTGCGCCATGGCGATGCCACGCAGCGCCAGCGCGGGCGGGTCGTCGCGCAGGGCGACACGGTTCAGCGCGCCGAGAGGATCACCCGCGGTGAGGGCCAGCGCCGCCGCCGTGATCAGCGAGTCCATCGGAATCCCGCCAGACTTGTCACTCCCATCGTCTCGACACCCGGGGGTAAGTCTAGCGCGTGGGCAGCATTCACCCGGGTCGTACCGAGAAACCACTAGACACGCGAAGGAAGGAGACTTGAGCGATGACGCAGCACAAAGTGGGAACGCAGCAGGAATGGCTGGCAGCGCGGCTCGCGCTGCTCGAAGCGGAGAAGGAGCACACGCGGCGCGGCGACGAGCTGGCGCGACGGCGGCAAGAGCTGCCGTGGGTCCGAATCGACAAGAAGTATCGATTCGACACCGACGAGGGGAACGCGTCGCTGGCGGACCTCTTTCGGGGGCGATCGCAGCTCCTGGTCTATCACTTCATGTTCGGGCCGGACTACACCGCCGGGTGCCCGTCCTGCTCGGCGATCGCGGATGGCTTCAACGGGTTCGCCGTGCACCTGGCCAATCACGACGTGATGCTGTGGGCGGTCTCGCGGGCGCCGCTCGCGAAGCTGCAGGCCTACAAGCGGCGGCTGGGCTGGACGTTTCCCTGGGCGTCCTCGGACAGCACGGAATTCAACGCCGACTTCAACGTGCGGTTCACCGAGGAGCAGCAGCGCGCGGGCATCGAATACAACTACCGGCGCGAGTCGGCGTGGCACGCGAGCTCGGAGAGTGGCGACGAGAACGTCTTCGCGCGCATGAGCGGAACCGACGAGGCCACATACTCGCGCGAGAGGCCTGGCATGAGCGCGTTCGCGCTCGAGGACGGCGTCGTCTACCGCACCTATTCGACCTACGCGCGCGGAGTGGATGGCCTCTGGGGCATGTACCAGTGGCTCGACCGTGCCCCCAAGGGGCGCAACGAGACGGGCGTCTGGTGGCGTCGCCACGACGAGTACGACAGGCGCTGAGCGTCGTGGGGTGCACCGGGGCGCGACCGTGGAAGGCGCAAGGGCCGGAAGGCGCGGGTCACACGCTCGACGCGCCAGCCGGGCGCAGGCGCGGCTCGCGCAGCACCAGCGGCAGCAGCAGTAACACGAAGGCGATCGCGAAGAGCACGCCCAGCGCCGACAGGATGGACTGCAATCCCCAGGCGTCGATCCCGTAGCCGACGATTGGCCCCAGGAGCGCGAAAGATGCGCGAGTCCCCATTTGCGCCATCGAGATCACGGTCGCTCGGAACGCGGACGAAATCTTCTCGTTCAGCGTATTCAGAAAGACCACGGAGCCCAGGCCCCGACCAATCTGGCCCAGGGTCCCGAGCAATATCCCGCCCCAACCCGAGAACGACGCCATCCCGAGACACGCGATGACGGGCAAGACGCCGACCGCGGTAAACACGGTTCGCTGGCCATATCTCGTGGTCGCGAGCGCGGCGGCTCTCCCTGCGAAGCCGAAGATCAGGTTGTAGCTCGCGAACAGCACGCCGAAATAGGCCAGGGGGAGGCCACTGTCCTGCCAGTATTTCTGATGCGTCCAGACCATCACGAGCCCGGCGGCCCCCGACGCGATCAGATTGAAGAATGCGAACCGCGTCGCGCCGTCCCTTCCCAGGGTGGTGGACAGAATCTCCTTGAGGTCTTCGGAGCGTTTCCGTTTCTTTCCCTCCGCCAGCGCGGCAGGCGGCTCGGTGACGCCCAGCACCAGCAGCATCGGGATCCAGCTCAGGATCGCGTTCGCCCACAAGAGATGCCCATAGGAGAGCGTGACCACCGCGCCGCCCAGCAGCGCGCTGGCCGCCGCCCCGGTCTGTCCCGCGAGCTTCATGTTTCCGAGGACAGCCGTGCCCCGAGACCTCTCGCCGCCGGCCGCGAGATGCCACTCATAGAGGAGCGCCACATCGCCGCCGGAAATCATGCTGAGCGCGATCCCCATCGTCAGGTGGTAGCAGAGGAACCCTTCGTAATTGCTCCACAGCGGCAGGAGCGAAAAGCTGACCGCCTTGAGCGTCGAGCCCAGCAGCAGCGTCTTCTTCCTTCCCCACAGGTCCGACAGCAACCCCGAAGGCACTTCGCCGCAGAGGATCACGATCGCGAACACGGCTTGCAGCTCCATGAACTGCCGCATCGTGATTCCCTGCGTCGCCAGATAGGGCACCCACACGGGGATCACGATCATGAACGGATCGAAGAACGAGAAGCCGTAGAGGAGCCTGACGTTCTTGTTCACGGCCGCCCCCGCCGCTCATACCGGGGCATCTCGCGCGCCCCCTGGAGAAAGCGCCAGCGGTGGCCCTCGAGGTCGAGCGCCTCGTAAGCGCGAACGCCCGCGGATTCGTCGTGCGGCTCGTCGGCGATCCGTGCCCCCGCGGCGAGCGCTCGCTGGTAGTGCGCGTCGACGTCGGCGACGGCCACGCTGATGTACTGGCTCGCGACGCCGGCACTCTGCGGGCTGATCGCGCCATGCGCGCCCTGCGTACCGATCCCGATCACCCCGTCGCCGAACTCGACGTTGGCGTGATGGATCACGCCGTGCGCGCCCTCGAGCCGGGAGCTCAGGAGCTCGCGAAACCCGAACGCGCGCTCCAGGAACGAGAGCGCGGCACCGATATTCGCATACGGGACCTGGGGAACGATCGTCGGCCGGATCCGTCGCTCGCCTTCTTGTCGGATTGCCGCCATGAGTTCCGCCTTTCCTCGGTCGAGCGCCGCCGCCTCGAACACGGCGTCGCGCCGGAGCTTCTTCGCCAGGTCCACCGGCTTCATCGCGACCTCACCCTGTCTTTCCCCTTCGGCTCGAGCAGTTCGCGCAGGCGCGCGCGGGCGCGGTTGAGTCGTGAGCGCACCGTGCCGATCGGCAGCTCGAGCGCCTCGGCGATGCTCTGGTACGGAAGATCCTCCCAGGCGAAGAGCAGGAGCGTCTCCCGCTCGTCGTCCGGCAAGGCCTCGATGGCGTCGGCGACGCGCGGGAACAGCAGGCGCGCGTCGAGGGCCGTCGCGCCCGCGCGCCTATCCGGTACCTCGAGGCTCGCGGCGATCCGCGCGCTGGCGCGGAGCCGCCGGGCCTCGGCGCGCCGGTGTTTCAGCAAGAGATTGGCGCCGATCCCGTACAGCCACGGGAGTGCGCTCGCGCGCGAGCCGTCGAACGCCTTGCGCCGCTCGAACGCGATCCGGAACAGCTCGCCGACGAGCCCCTCGGCGACCCCGGCGCCCGCGCGGCGACCCAGGAAGCGCAGCAGGGTGGTCGCGTGGCGGTCGTAGATCAGCCCGAAGGCCTCGGGCTCGGCCAGCGAGCGGCCGACCACCTCCGCATCGGAGGGAGGACTCATCGTCCTCTCTTTTCCCGATCGCGGGGCTGGGTTCGCGCCCTATCCCTTCCAGAGACCGGCAAACCGGGTCGCGACCAGCTCGTCGTACCTGACTTCGCCTTCCAGGGCGCCGATCTCGCGGGCGAACCGGCTGATGTGAGCGACCATCTCTTCGGTAATGGTGGGATCGTAGAAGGGAGCATCACGCGCCACCTCGAACGCGATGAGGCTCGCCTCCTCGGCAGGAAACAGGCGTTGCGCGGCCTTCACGGCCAGCTGCGGATTGGCTCGCAGTGCCTGCTGCGTCTTGACGATGGCCCGCACCGCCCCGGCGGCCACGTCTGGATGCTCCTTGACGAGTCGCTCCGTGGTCGCCAGCGCCGGGAAGGTCCAGTGGCGTGCCGAGGGCGGTCCGTCACCGCGGCGCACATCGAGCAAGATCTTGGCGATACCGCGCTTCACGCCGAGGTCGGCCCGGAGGCCGTTGCCCCAGTAGCCATCCGAGACGCCCTGCTCGATGGCGTCCACGCCATCCCAGGCCCAGTTGGGACTGGTGCGCCGGGGACTGGGAACGATCCGGACGTTGTCTCGCTGCAGATCGATCCCCGCTTCCTCCAGTAACCGCTTCATCGTCAGGCCGGGGTCGGCCGACGCGCTCAGGCGCAGGCCTTTCACCGCGCCGACGTCTCCGCGCTCGCACTTGATGTCGGCCCGGACCGCCAGAAACCAGTAGTTGTAGTGGGCGAGGGCGCACAGGAGGGCACCGCCCCGCCAGCCGGGGAAGGCGCGCAGCCCGGTGAAGGGGGAGCCCCCGAAGAAGTCGACTGTCCCGTCCTTCAGCGCCTGCGACGGATTCGGCGGCGAGAAGACGAACTCCATATCGACGCCTTCCTGCCGGAAGAATCCGAGCTCGATGGCGGCGATGGCCACGAAGTAGGAAGGGGAGATCGCGTCAGCAACGGTGAGTCTCATCGCATCCTCTCATGGGGCGCCGGATCTTAATCCCTCTGTGATGCCGCAGCATGGCGAGAGAGCCAGACAGCGGTGTCGGTCGTGTCGCTCACTGAGCCGCGCAGGATCGCCAGCACCAGATCGTGTGTGGCCAGCGTGCTGAACGGGGCGTCCACGTGCCTCGTGGGGCCGCCGAGAGGCGGCTGCACGAGGAATGGCACGCGCGGGTCGGTCTGCCCGTCGTACTGTTTCGACCCGCGCCAGGACCGAGTGGAGCTCACCACGATCCACGTGACGTCGCCGAGGCGCGCGCGATCGAGCCCGCGCCGAAGCTCGCCGACGATCCGATCGGCGAGGGCCAGGTTGTCGAAATAGCCCCCACCCTCGTGGCTGAAGTTCCACGCTGTGAGACGTTCCGTGGCCCGATCGTAGACTCCCGGCGGCTGAGGAATCGGCAGGTGAAGAAAGACGAGCCCGAAGCGGTCGTCGACCGCGGTGCGGATCGCCAGGTCGGCGAGCTCGGCAACCCTCCCTGACAGCAGGCGGCGGCGATTCACCGGGGGCGCGAGGCTCGCCCACTGGTTCCCGAACGCCTCACTGAACGTATGGCCGCGCGCCTGTTCGTGGTCGACGGATGGTCTCCAGTGCGCGAGCCCGAGCGCAGCGCCGAGGACCCGCGGATATGGCAGGTGCCATCCGATTAACGCCGTGTCGTAGCCGAGCGTCCGGGCGCTCGCGAACACGGTCGGCTGAGCGCTCCATTGCGCTTTCTTGCCGTCCTTGAACGTGAGCTCGAGATCCCTGGGATTCATCGGCGCAACCGCGACGACCGGGCGCCCGATGATGAGCGCGGGGATCGCCACCTCGGTGGTGCCCGCCGGCGGACGCGCGGCATCGGCGTAGAGCGACTCGCGCCGCAGCCGATCGAGCTCCGGCAGCCCGAGACCAGGCGGTCGTGCCTCGAACGCGATGCGCTGGTCGAGCTCTTCGAACACGAGCCAGACGACGCGCCGGAGACTCGGCGGCGTCCGCTTGAGCGGCGCCGGGTCGACCCAGCGCCACGTCGGTCCCGCCGCCAGCTCGAGAAACATCCACGAGGCAAGGGCCGTCGTGACGATCGCCAGCGGTGAGGTGACCAGCGCGAGGCCGCGCATCAGACGCAGGGCCGGTCGTGGCCAGCCCAGCGACGCGGCGAGCATCAGCACGACCAGGACCAGCAGACCGGGCCGGCCGATGACGTCCGTCCAGCGGCTGACCGTTTCGTGTGTGACGCGCGCGAAGTTCAAGGAGGCGAGGAGCGTCGCCGCGGCGGCTCCGGCAGCGAGACGCTGCCACAGCGGTCGCCGGAGACGTCGAATCCATTGCACAGCCACGAAGCCGACGGCCGCGAGCCCGACGAAGTTCAGCACGAATGCCGCGAGCGAGGACGTCTGGAGCGGCGTCAGGTTGTAAAAATCCCAGCCGGGCCGGAACAGTATCTCGCTGCGCGCCTGGCTGAAGCAGAGCGTCGACAGCGATAGACAGGCGATGGCGTCGAGCGTGTGGCGCCGGTGAGGCCATCGCAAGCGACGGGAAGGTGGGGGCGGCAGTGGGTCCCGGGCATCTCGGAACCACCACAGCTTTTCCGCCGCCGAGCCGCTATCCGGGCTCTTCATATGCCCCTTGATCGCAGGATCGTAGCAGAGCTCACACGGCACGTCGCCCGAACGTTGCGGAGCCTTGCCCGATGAGGCCGCCCGACCCTTCCGGGGCCCCGTCTGCGAAAGACACAAAAATTCCATGGGTTTTGCTCGTTCCACCCTTGGCACTGCGGATGCTCCGCCAAGTCCTCAAGTATGAACGACCGTTCAGAAGGAGAACGTGGTCATGAAAGATCGAAATCTACTCAAGGGCAAGCCGGCCATGGGCGTCCCGCGGCCGTTGTCCTTCTGTCGCTATCCGAGCGCCGAAGAAGTCGCTGAGCACGGGGTGCAGCCGTTGCCGGCGATACTGCCGCTCGTCGATTTCGAGCGTGCGCGGCCCCATCGCAGCCGCAGGTACACCGCGGTGCCCGCGTCGCGGCTGACGGCGGCTCAGGTCATGCGATTGGCGGAAGTGGTGGGGATATCGTTCGCGCATCGCGAGCCACAGTGCAGGCACCTCCAGCCCGCGAAATTTCTGCCGCAAGGGCTGCGAGAGGCAGTTCACATCGATCCGTTCGGCAGATCCGCGTTCGGCCCCTGGAGCCGGGAGAACCTCCTGTACTGGTTCATCCGCCTGCTCGTGCTCACGGACGCTACGAGTCCTCGTTCTGCCATCGCGGTCAACGACGAGGCGCTGAGCCAGTCGCTCGCCATCCTCGATGACACCGGCGATGTGATCGGCGGCGCGATCAACGAGCCGATGCCGCCACTCGGCGACCCGCCGAGCTTCCGCCACGGCGACCCGTTTCTCGATGCCGTCCTAGCGTTCGTGGAGCCGGTGTTCGCCTTGCTCGGGGCTCAGGACGCGGAGTCGATCAAGGCGCTCTCGATCGCGTACCCGGAGTTTCGGGGCGCCCACGCCGCGGGGGAGGTCGGCCACCACTTCATGGTGGCGCGGTCCGACGCGCTTGGGAAGGAGGACGTTTTCGAGTTGGTGGCCGCGACCGCCGCGCGCTACCAGGCGCTGCGCTACGCCTTCATGCTGATCGAGGCGACCAATCAGTGGACGGGAGCGGCGTGCGAGGCGCTCGGGGCCACGCGGGTCCACTTCGCGCCGTTCCGTGCGCACCGGACCGTGCGACAGAGCTCCGAGCCGCTGGCTGATACCGTGTCGAGTCCCGACGGATTTCTCTCCAGCAAGGACAGCGGCAGCATGCTCTACGTGATCCGGCTCGCCTGAAGAGTGGACCGCGACTCGGAGGAGGCGACAGAGCCGTCCCTCCGAGTCGGGGTCGCTGCGACTAGAATTCAAACAGTAGCGTGGGCGCGAGATCCGGGTTACTCAGCGTGGCCGTGCCTTCCTTCGAATGGTAAAGCGCTTGGCCGCCCTGGCCCTCCACCGCGCGCCGGATGAGCCACTGGATCGATGCCGCGTTGTCGGATAGAGCCTGAACCACATCTGCCGTCACGTCCCATTCAACGGGGCCCGTCAGGCCGTTGGTATGCAGTGCAGTGGCCGAGGCCGGGCCAGCCGCCGTCGAGCCGCCGTTCCACGGCGCGCCACAGTCAGCCGCCGTGTTGGCGATCTCTCTGTCGACGGCGCAATTCCAGGTGACTCCTGGACCGTTGCCGCGTGTGCGGCTGCTGCCCGGAAGGTCAAACCACTGCCCATTACCCTCGGCAAACGGCGTCCCCAGGCGATGGACCGAGACCAGGCGGCCCTGGCCGCCCCAGCTGGTCGCGGGCTCCGCCAGCGTCAGCCGGAGCGTGACGCGGCGCAGCCCGGTGATCGGGACGCCGGTCAGGTCGAAGGCGACGACAGTCCGATGCGTGTCGACGACGAGCAGAGCATTCATCCCGTCGTTGAGGTTCTTCGAGTTGGGAGCCATGATGCTGTCCGCGATCGCCATGCGATTGGCCGGCGTGGGGGTCGGCAGTTCGTAAACCCCCATGTCGACCACCGCCACGCCGTCGCCGTTGCCGTCGATGACGCGGGCTCTGCCGATGTTCTCGAAGTCCATCGCCGGCAGGTCCGCCACCATGCTGTTGCCCGCGTCAACCACGGGTGAGCCGGGTTGAATGTGAAAGTCGTTGCCCTGCTGGGCGACGAACGCCGGGTCCGCTGAGATATTCCCATTGATGCCGGTCTGGTCGGCGCAGATGCCGCCGTAGGCCGGGCCCCCGGGTGTGAAGACGTCGTTGAACTGGATCACCGGGGGATTGGGATCGTTGAAATTGCCGCAATGCAGCGCTGTCTGCCCAGCCGGAGCCACCAGGATGTTATTGACCAGCACCGCGTCGACGTCGAAGCCGTCCGCGAACACGGCGGACCCCTGTCCGGCGACGGTGGCCTGATTGTCGACGATCGTGTTGTTGAGGAGGCGCGGGCCGCGGGAGCCCGAGGGGACCAGCCAGTAGATGCCGCCGCCCTCGCCTGCGCTGTTGCCGACGATCAGATTCTGAACGATGAGCGCGTCCGACTGATTGACGATATAGATGGCACCGCCCTGGGCAGCGGGGGAGAGGCCCGACACGCTATTGCGTACGATCCGGTTGTTGCGAATGACCGGGGCTCCCGCCGCGAAGAGCGAGATGCCCCCGCCGCTTCCTCCAGTCAGGGAATTGTCGGCAATGAAGTTCGACTCGATCACCGCCGCGCTTGCGCCGCTCACCTTGATGCCGGCACCGCCGACGCCGCCGGAGCACCCGGTCCGAATGTTCCCGGTGATCTGGTTGTTCGTGATCAGCGGCGAACCAAAGCTGACGTTGATGCCGACGCCGTCGCAGCCTCGGTTGGCCGTGATGATGTTGGTGTCGATGACGGGCGAGGCGCTCGACACGTCGACGCCGCTGCCAGAGAAGCCGCCGCCGTTGGTGATGGTGAATCCGCTGATGACGGAGCCGCGCCCTTCGCCGGCGTTGAAGGTGACGACGGCGCCTCCAGCACTTCCATCGATGATGGTGCCGGCTGGGCCGGCCTCACTCGTCAGGATGATCGCCTTGCCCGAGAAGTTGATCCGTTCGAAGTACGTCCCGGGCGCGACGAGCACCACGTCGCCCGGCGCCGCTGCGCCGATTCCCGCCTGGATGGTTGGTTGATCCGCCGGGACGTGGATCGTCGTCTGGGCTGCGGCTGGATTTGCGAGCAGGGGAGACAGGAGCAGAGCCAGGAGCGCAATTCTCGAGCTCATGCGGAGTCTCCTCTTCGAGTTAGCTGGATGAGCGAAATGAGGGCGCGTGGGGCTGCGGAGCAATGGAAGTGCCAGCAGTCGACGTGTGCGGGATCGGTACTTTACGTCGCGAACCCAGCTCTAGAGCCGGGCGGTGCGACAAAGATGGCAACCAGTTTGAGACAGGCTGCCGCGAACCGAGAC
>JBKPCO010000067.1:0-15428 GCA_046727415.1 Candidatus Methylomirabilota bacterium | reverse complement strand
CCGGGGGGGCGGCACTACGATGCCGCCCCCCCGGCCACGATCACGACGTCACGGCTTGACGGGGCAGCTTGCGGCCACCGCCGCCAGCGGCCGATCTTCGAGCACGCCACGCTCGTCGGCCTGCGCCAGCACGGCCTGGATGGTATTCACGAGCTGGCGCGCCGCATCGACGCTCAGCTCGACGGCCACGCGCGCGCTTGGTCCGACCGCCTCGTTGACGAAATCGATGTTGAGCGCGTGCTCGAGCGGCAGATCGTACGGATGGTCGTACGAGACGTAGGCCTCGCGGACCTCGATCCAGTCCGGACCGCTCTTACCGCGCCCCTCGATCTTCACCTGGTGAGCAATCATCGTGCACATGACTAGGCTCCTGGTATCGGCCTACAGATTCTTGTCGAGGAATGCAAAGACCTTCTTCCAGCCGTCCACCGCCTGCTCCTGCCGGTAGGCCGCGCGGTCGTAATAGAAGAAGCCGTGACCGGCGCCGGCGTAGCGATGGAACTCGTAGTTCTTGCCGTGCTTCTTCAGCTCGGCCTCGTGCTGGTCGACCTGCTCCGGCGTGGGCGCCTTGTCCTCGAGGCCGAAGAGCCCGAGGAGCGGGGCCGCGAGGTCCTTGGTGAAGTCGATGGGCGCCGCCGGCTGATTCGGCGTGAGCTCTTCCTTCGACATGACCACGCGACCGCCCCAGCAGTCGATGACCGCGTCGAGCCCCTTCAGCTTGCAGCCGGCCAGGAACGCCTGCCGGCCTCCCGAGCACGTGCCGAAGATGCCGACCTTCCGGCCGACGTACGGCTGCGAGCGCAGCCAGGCGTTCGCGCCGTCGAGGTCGCCGAGCACCCGCGCGTCCGGGGCGCCGCCCGCCGCGCGCACCTTCGCCCCGACGTCTTCCGGGGTACCGTGGCCGTCGCGGTGGTAGAGGTTCGGCGAGATCGACACCAGCCCGTGGTGGGCGAAGCGGCGGGTGCACTCGCGGTACCACTCGTCCCAGCCCGGCGCGTGGTGGATGACGATCATGCCGGGGAAGGGGCCGGCGCCGAGCGGCCGCGCCACGTAAGCGTTGATGAGGTCTCCATTGTGCCCCCTCATGGAGACCGTTTCGGCGATCATTCCTTCGTACTGGTTCGTCTGGTACGTGTGCATAGCCGCCTTTCCTCCGTGTACGGTGTTCGGGACCATCGCGACTCGATCGCTGTCCCGCGCAATGCTGCCTCGGCGCGGGCTCGTGGTCAAGGTGCTCTCGCGCTATCATTCCCGGTGAGATCGGAGGGCACGCCATGGCATCCGTGAAGATCACTCAGCTCCATCCGTCCCTCGGCGCCGCCATCGAAGGTGTCGACCTCGCCCAGCCCGTCGACGAGCCGACGCGGCAGACGCTGACCCGCGCGCTGGCCGACCACCTGGCCCTGGTGTTTCACGGCCAGTCCCTCACGCCCGCCCAGTATCTGGCCGCCGCTTCCGTGTTCGGGCCGCCGATGGAGCAGCACTATTCCCAGCACCACATGCCGGAAGAGCCGATGATCGGGCTCATCTGGCACCGCAACGGCCAGCGCCCGGCCGAGCAATGGCACACCGATCACACCAACCGGGAGCGTCCGCCGCTGGCGACCATGCTCTACGGCGTCGAGATCCCATCGGCGGGCGGCGGCACGAGCGTGGCGAACATGCGCACGGCCTATGCGGCTCTGCCCGAGGACGAGCGCCGGCGTCTGGACACGCTGAGGACGTTCAACAGCCTGGACGAGGGCCACGCCGACACGCGACCGGAAGATCGCGAGAAGTACGGAAAGCCCATCGCGCATCCGATGGTGCGCACGCATCCCGTGCACGGCTCGCGCGCCGTGTACTTCCACATCTCCAAGGCCACCCACATCGACGGCATGACCCCGGAGGCGAGCCGCAGTTACATGAAGGATCTGCTCGCCCGGATGATCCGGCCCGAGATCGTCTACCACCATGTGTGGACCAAGGGCGACGTGCTGGTCATCGATAACCGCGCAACCATGCACCGGGCTCACGGCGACTACGATCGAAGCCAGAGCCGCGTGCTGTGGCGACTGATCGTCGAGGGTGATCGCCCGCGGTAGCGTCACGCCGACGCCGGTGCCCACGCGACTGCCGTTCGCTCCGCCCCTCGCGCCGATGCTGTCGAAGGCCGCCGACGCCCTGCCGGGCGGTGACGGCTGGCAGTTCGAGCCCAAGTGGGACGGCTTTCGCACCATCGTGTTTCGCGACGGCGACGAGGTCCTGCTGCAGAGCCGCGACGAGAAGCCGATGAACCGGTACTTCCCCGAGCTCGTGGCTCCCCTCGTCGCGGCCCTGCCCGAGCGCGTGGTCGTCGACGGCGAGATCGTCATCGTCGGCGCCACCGGGCTCGACTTCGAGGCTCTCCTGCTCCGCATTCATCCCGCCGCGTCGCGGGTGAAGCTCCTGGCCGCCGAGTCGCCGGCGTCGTACGTGGCCTGGGACCTGCTCGCCCTCGGCGCCGAAGACCTCCGCGCGCTGCCGCTCGACGCGCGCCGCGAGCGGCTCGAGCGGGTGCTGGCCGGCGCCGCGCCGCCGGTGCATCTGTCGCCGGCCACGCGCGACCGTGCCCTCGCCGAGGACTGGTTTCGCCGCTTCGAGGGCGCCGGGCTCGACGGCGTCATGGCCAAGCGCCTGGACGAGCCCTATCGCGCCGGCGAGCGCACGATGCTGAAGATCAAACATGCGCGAACCGCCGACTGCGTGGTCGCCGGGTTCCGCTGGCACAAGAACGGCACCGGCACGATGGTCGGCTCGCTCCTGCTCGGCCTCTACGACGAACGCGGCACCCTGCACCACGTGGGCGTCACCGCTTCCTTCACCAACGCTGTCCGAAAGGCGCTCGTCGCCGAGCTGGCGCCGCTGCGGGAGAACGCGCTCGAGGGCCATCCCTGGCGCGACTGGGCGGAGGCGCAGGAAGAAGCGGAGGCGGCGGGACAGCGCCTGCCGGGCGCCAGCAGCCGCTGGAACCGCGGCAAGGACCTGAGCTGGGAGGCGCTACGGCCAGAGCGTGTCTGCGAGGTCGCCTACGACCACATGCAGGGCACGCGCTTCCGCCACGCCGCGCAGTTCGTCCGCTGGCGGCCCGACAAGCGCCCGCGCGACTGCCGCTACGACCAGCTCGAGGTCACGCCCGCCTACGAGCTCGAGCGGGTGTTCGGCGCGCGCCACGGATCGTAGTCGGGATCCGGCGCTTCCTCGGCGGGACGCTCGCTCTCGGGGACGCGGCGCAGGTTGACCCTCACGCGTGTCCACGTGCTCGAGCGGCCGCGCATCGAGTCGACGAGCACGTCGTCGACCGCGAGCCGCTGCGCGGCCGCCGGATGGCGCGCTTTCCACCGTTCGAGCCCGGCGAGCGCGTCCTCGGCGCGCTGCGCCTTCGCCACCGTGATCAGCGGATGAATGGATCGGCGAGTACCGCTCCGCTCTGGCGGGCCCGCGGCGGCGCGGCGTCTCGACGGCGCAACGCGCGGCGGCTCGTCGTCCTGCTTCTTGTAGTGCGGCGGCCACGGGGCGTCGCCGAGGCCAGCCGCCTCGTGGGTGGCCGACAGCTCGAGCAGCCCCTCGAGTGATCCGGCGGTCTCGTCGATGCCGTCCGACGCATCGCCGCGCTCGGCCAAGCGCCCCGGAGCGGTGACGAGCGTGAATGCCGCCGGATCACAGACTGCGACCTCGTCCCAGTGAAGCGGCATCGAGACGCGCGCATCGGGGGTCGGGCGCACCGACCACGCGGACGCCACCGTGCGGTCCTTGGCGTTCTGGTTGTAGTCGAGGAAGACACCGTGGCGCTCTTCCTTCCACCACTTGCTGGTCGCGAGCTCGGGCTCGCGCCGCTCGACTTCCCGTGCCAGGGCCAGCGCGGCGCGGCGCACCTGGTCGAAGCTCCAGCGCGGGTGGATCCGCACGTTTACGTGCATGCCGCGCGATCCTGACGTCTTGGGCCAGCCGGAGAGGCCGTGCTGATCGAGCACGTCGCGAACGACCAGCGCCACACGCTGCACGTCGTCCCAGCTCGAGGTCGGGCCGGGGTCGAGATCGACGCGCAGCTCGTCGGGGTGCTCGAGGTCCGCGGCGCGTACGGGATGCGGGTTCAGGTCGATGCACCCAAGATTGACGATCCACAGGAGCTGGGCGGCATCGCGCACGACGATCTCGCGCGCTGTGCGGCCCGAGGGAAAGCTGAGCTCGACGGTCTCGATCCAGTCCGGGTGCTGGGTGGGCGCCCGCTTCTGGAAGAACGGCTGGCTGTCTGCCCCGTCGACGTAGCGCTTGAGGACGATCGGCCGCCCTGCGATTCCCCGGAGGGCACCCTCCGCGACCGCCACGTAGTACCTGGCCAGGTCGAGTTTCGTGTGGCCAACCCGCGGAAAGAAGACCTTGTCCGGATTGGTGATCGCGACCTCGCGGCCCGCGACCTCCAGGACGACCTGCCGCGCCTTGCCCATAGGAACAGTGTTCCCGAAACGACCGCGGGCGCAAGCCTGCTTCGAGACGGGGTCGGGCCGGCGGTCGAACGACGACCGCGGAGCCTCAGGGCAAGAGGTCGGCGACGAGGATCGACGCGAACGGCGCAGCGAGCGGGGTGACTGAGGCGTCGGGGCCGAGCATGGTCATGGCCTCGTACGTCCAGCCGTACGGCGCGGCGTCGGAAGTGATCGGGCGCCGCCGCACCTCGACCACGCGGTCGACGAGATTGACGATCCAGTAATCGACGATCGCGGCCCGCGCGTAGAGGCTCGCCTTGTACTCACGATCGAAGTCCAGGCGGGTCAGCGATACCTCGACGACCAGCGCCGGCCGGGCCGGATGCCCGCCCACGTAGTCGCGGGGATCGCCGGGGACCACGGCCAGATCGGGCTCGGGCTCGGAGTCCTCGTCGAGGGCGACCGGACCCGCCGGACGCACGTTCCAGCCGTCCCCGAACGTGCGCTGGAGCGCGCGCTGTGCCAGCTGGAGCGCGACGAGATGGGGCGCGCTCTGCGGCTCGCGGACGACGAGCAGCCCGTCGATCAACTCGATGCGATCGTCGGGCTCGAAAAGCCCCCGTTCAACGAGACACTCGTACTCGACACGGCGCAGACGTCGGGTCGGGACCGGCGGTGTGGACCTCATGACTTCACCACGCTATACAGCGCCGGCGCAGCCGGTCAATGTCCGTATTTCGATACGGCAGGATCGAGTTCGCCGTGAACGCTAGCGCCGCTGGAGCGAGGACGGCGCCGCAACGGAAACCAGCACGGCTAGCGCGGAATGGGCTTATCGAGCGAATCCCACCAATATGCAGCGGCGACGCGGGCCTCGATCTCGTTGATCACAGCGCCGCCGCTATCGCTGTTGGTCATGACGATCACGCCATACCCCTTCCGGACGTGCGCGACGAGACCGCAGCGAAAGCCCCAGTTGCTACCCCCGTGGCTCACGTACCAGCCCTCGCCGCGCTTGTCCACGACCAACCCTACTGCAAACGGTCCGACGCCGACGGGTGTGACCATCTCCCGTGCCATCGCGGGCGACAGGACACGGCCCGCGACCGCGCGAAGTCCCTGCTGAATTTCGATCACGAACCGCGCCAGATCGCTTGGCGTGGTCCAGAGCCCCGCTGCTGCCTGCTCAGGATAGACGTGCCATTTCACGTTCATGGGTCTGCCCTGGCCATTGTGAGCACGGGCCGCCTTCGCCTCACGGGCAGCCGGAAGCGGCTGCTCGTACGTGCTGTCTCCCATACCGAGAGGGTCGAGCACATATTCCTTCATGATGTCGGCGAAGGGCTTGCGGAGCGTGTCTATCATCGCCAGCTGCATGATCGTGACCCCGCCGCCGGAATACTTGTAGGCGGCGAAAGGAGGCCGATCAAAGAGAACCGGTCCGACGTTGGAAGGATGTTCCCCCCTGAGAATTTGCACGAGCGTCGGCCGGGGCTCCGACGGATCGTAGCCCGGGAAACCAAAGCCGTCGCTCGCCCCGGACGTATGACTGAGCAATGCCCGCGGGGTGACCGGCTTCGCTTGCCTGAACTCCCCCTGTGGTATCTGCCAGGACGTGAGCCGCTCGTTGACGTCGCCGTCGAGCGCGATGCGTCCTTCCTCCACCACCTTCAAGACCGCCATGGCCGTCACCGGCTTACTGATTGACGCCGCCTGGAAGAGGGTCTGCGGGTCAACCGGCAGACCGGTGTCGACATCCGCAAGGCCGTAGCCCTTGGCCCAGTGAATCGCGAAGTCTTTGACGACCGCAACGCTGACCCCCGGCACCCGATACTTCTGCATGACCTCCTGCAGCGTGAACGCGTCGAGGCCCTGCCGCTCGGGCGACTGCCGCCCTTCGATCCGGGCGATGAGGGCCGATGTCGAATCTTGAGCGAGAACTCCGCCGACGCTCGCGGCAAAGAAGATGGCGGCAGCCAAGAGAGTTGCCGCCATGGAGACTACGTATGACTGTTTCATGCCTTCCGTTGCGCGCCGCTAGGCGCGGCGCGCCGCCGCGAGCTGCCGCGCGATGAAGGCCTTTACCATCTCGTGGGCGCGGTCGGTCTGCGGTCCCGGCTTGGCGACCCACTCGTGCTCGCATCCTTCGAACACGTGCAGGTCACACTCGCCGCCGGCCGCCCGGTACGACGCGGCGAATTTCTCCTGCACGGCCGGCAGCACGTTGTCGTCGAGGGCCCCCTGCATGATCAGGAGCGGAACCAGCGTGACCGGCTCGCGCCGATCGAGGATCTGCTGCGGATTGCCCTCGAAGATGGTCTCCCAGGGCCGGAAGTACGTCTTGTTGTTCTTGATCATCGACTCGCGCTTCGTCTTCTCGGCCTGCTGGTAGCGCGCGTAGGTGTCGCTGATCGGCGAGCGCGTCGCCACGTACGCCACCGCCGCGTCCACGCCCGGGGCGGCCGTCAGCGGAATCGCGTTGTAGCGCGCGTCGCGTGGGCGCATGCCCAGGAGCTCGGCGACGTGACCGCCGCTCGAGCTGCCCAGCACGCCGAGGCCTGCCGCCTCGCCGTTCCACTCGGCGGCCTTCGACTTGAGCCAGCGAACTCCGTAGTTCCCGTCCTGCACCGACGCCGGGTATGGGGCGTCGGGCGCGAGCGTCAGGTCGATGGCCACCACGAGGACGCCGCTCGCCGCCACCGCGCGGTCCATCGGCTCGTTCGCCGTGCGGTCCTTGTTGTTCCAGGCGCCGCCGTGCAGATCGAGCAGCGTCGGAAACGGTCCGGTCCCCTGTGGTTGGTAGATGCGCGCCATGAGCGTCCGTCCGCTCGCGTTGCGCCGGAACTCGACCTCGCTCACCTTGACCTCGAACTTCCCCGCCGGATCGTAGGCCGCCTTCATCGAAGCTCCTCCTGCGGCGCCGCCCGCGTGAGCGGGGATGGGCCACCGTGTCGACAGCACCGGTGCGCCGGCCGCGGCCAGCGCGGTCGTCTTGAGGAAATCTCGGCGTCCGGGCCTCTGGCTCATGCTGGTCTCCTTGGCTCGCTGCCCGATTCTACACGGCCACCCGACTCGCGCACGCCCTTGCCGCGCAGCCACTCGATGAGCCGGTCCCGGTAGTAGTACGCCGGCAGCACCACGAGCAGGACGACCGCGGTGAGCAGCAGCAGCTCCAGGTAGTCGCCAGACGCGGCCTGGGCGCCCTGCTTCGAGAGCACCCAGGTGTGCGGCGCTCGCGCGATCGTGGACACGACGGCGAAGACCCAGAACGGAATGGTGCTCACCCCGAACAGGTAGCACGTCATGTCCTTCGGAAGCGCGGGGATCGCGAAGATGACGGCGCAGATGATCGCGCCTTCCGCCTCGACGATGAAGCCGATCCGCTGCCAGGCGCGGGCGTTGACCAGCTTGCGGACGAAGTGGACACCGAGCCAGCGGCCGATGGCGAAGCACGTCAGCGATCCGAGGGTGAGCCCGATCATCGAGTAGAAGAATCCGCCCCAGAGCCCGAAGAGATAGCCGCCCAGGATTCCCACGGGCTCGCCCGGGATCGGGGAAATGATGACCTGCAGGGCCTGGAAGCCGATGAAGATGAGCGGAGCCAGGATGCCGAGATCCTCGCGCGTCTGCTTGAGGAAGACGTCGTCCGTGGAGAGGCGAACGATGAGCTGGTAGGCGCCCGACTCCTTCAGGAGGAGCCAGGCGCCCCAGACCACGACCGCGGCGGCAAGCGTGCCGCCGACGGCCCACGCAACCTTCTTCTTCAACCCGATGTCGAGCCGCTAGCCGAGTGTCGCCGAGACGCGGGTGTCCTTCGTCAGCGCGGCCGCCGGCGTGGCGACGTTGTAGAGGCGGGCGCAGTTCTCCCACAGGATCTTCCGGCGCACGTCCGCGCCGAACGGCAAGCCGAAGAATTCGTGCATCGCGTCGGGAAACGCGCCGTCCGAATGCGGATAGTCGGTCGAGACGACGAAGTAGTCGGGGCCCATCTTGTTGACGACGTCGACCACCGGCTCCTCGTCCACGTCGAGCGCGATGTAACACTGGCGCTTGAAGTACTCGCTCGGCAGCATCTTGAGCTGGTGCTCGCAGCCCGGACCGAACTTCTCCCACTGGTCGTCGAGCCGCCAGAGCCACCAGTAGAGCCAGCCGGCCGTGCCTTCGAGGAAAGCGCAGCGCAGCCGCGGGTGGCGCTCGAGGATGCCGCCCGTCGTCATGCTGGCGATCGCGCCCATCAGCTCGACCGGGTTGCGGATGGCGTGGGCGATCGGATGAAAGTTCGCGTGACCGACGTAGCGCCGACCGGCGTCGTCCTTGAGCGACGTGTTGCCAGTCGGATGGAACCCGATCGGCACGTTGAGCTCTTCCAGCGCGCTCCACAGTGGGTCGCACGCCTCGTCGTGCAGGTGCTGGCCGTTGACCGGATTCGGGGTGCCGATGACGGCGACGGCGCCGAGCTCCTTGACGCACCGGCGCGCCTCGGCGATGGCCGCGGGAATGTTGTGCATCGCCACCTGCGCGGCGAACTTCAGGCGGGCCGGCTGGCTCTGGCAGTAATCGGCCGCCCAGTTGTTGTAGGCGCGCGCCAGCGCGGCCGCGTAGTCGGGCGCCAGGTCGTCGTGCATGAGGATCTGCCGCCCGCGCGTGCCGTACATGACGGCGACGTCGACGCCCTCGATGTCCATCGCGGTCAGCGTGCTAGCCGGATCGAAGCCGGCCGCGCGCGCCACCTGGAAGTGCGGATGTCGCGCGCGGCTCCGGCGCCGCAACTCGCGGCTCGACGCGGTGGCGCCGTTGGCGTTGGCGTGCGCCGGAATCGCGAGGCCCTGGACTTCCATGCCCATGATGGCGTCGGCGTTGCCCTTGTCAGCGGCGTTGGTGTCGAGCTTGCGCTGCTGGCCGCCGAAGAAGCGCGGCGGGTTCGCACGATGCGCCCCTTCGAGGTAGCGGGACCACAAGTCGTCCGGCTCCATCATGTGAAGGTCGCTGTCGAGGATCAGAAAGCCGTCGCGTGCCATGGCACCCCTCCGCTGGGCTGCGGGTTCTCGATCGCGCCTCTCGACGCGCGAGGATTATCGCGCCAAGCGCCGACAACATAAAGGACGGTCTGCTAGACTCCCCGCCAGGTCGGCTCGATTCTCATGAGGAGGCGTCGAAGGCCATGAGAGACACCACCCACTGGGTCGGCACCTGGACCGCGGCCCCCGCCCCTGCCGAGGGTGCCGCCTTCGCGAACCATACGCTGCGCATGACGCCGCGTGTCAGCATCGGCGGCAGCCGGCTGCGCGTGCGCATCTCCAATGCCTACGGCGTCCGTCCCCTGGCCATCGGCGCGGCGCGCATCGGCCTGCGAAGCTCCGGGCCGGCGGTGGTGCCGGGCTCTAACCGCCGGCTCACGTTCGGCGGCGAGCCCACCGCGACAATCGCCGCCGGCGCGCTCATCGTCAGCGATCCGGTCGATCTGACGTTCGCGCCCCTGTCGGACCTGGCCGTCAGCGTGCACCTGCCCGGCGACCTGCCGGTGAGCTTCGGCATCACCGGGCGCTATGCGCGGCAGACCAATTACATCTCGCCGCCGGGGGATTTTGCCGCCGAGGAGAACATGCCGGTCGGGCGTCTCACCGACGACTGGTACTTCGTCTGCGGGGTCGACGTCGTCGCGCCGGCGGAGACCGGTGCGGTCGTCGCGGTCGGCGACTCGCTGACCGACGCCAACATTTCGACCCACGACGGTCATCACAGCTGGCCCTCGCAGCTCGCGCGCCGACTGATGGCACGGCACGGCGGGCGGCCCATGGCCGTGATGAACCAGGGGCTCGGCGGCAACCGCATCCTGTTCGACATCCGCGGCGACAGTGGCCTGCGCCGCTTCGACCGCGACGTGCTGGCGCAGCCCGGCGTCACGCACACCGTCATCATGCTGGGCACCAACGACCTGCGAAACCGTCCCGCGAAGCCCGAGGAAGAGGTGACGGCCGCGCAGATGATCGCGGGGCTGAAGCAGTTCGCCCTGCGCGGCCAACCGCACGGCGTCAAGGTGATCGCCTGCACGCTGACCCCGTTCGAGAACGAGACCTTCCTGCCCGGCGCCTGGAATCCCGGGCGCGAGGCGGTTCGCCAGGCGGTCAACGACTGGCTGCGCAAGACCGACGACTTCGACGCCGTCGTCGATTTCGACCGGGCCTTGCGCGATCCCGATCATCCGACGCAAATGCTGCCGATCTACGATTGCGGCGACCATCTGCACCCGAGCGATCTCGGCTACCGCGCGATGGGCGACGCGATCGACCTAGCGCTGTTCGACTGACGGAATGAGGGCCTCGAATCGCCTCGAGCGCTCCTCGCGTTCCTGTCGATCGGCCTGTCATGGCTCGTCGCCGGCTGCGAGAGGTCGCCGTCGGAGCCCGCTCGACCGAAGGCACCGGTCCCGCGGATCGGCTTCCTGACCTCCGGTGTGTGTCCTTCCGAGCAGGCGGGTGCACCGTTCGCGGAGGGCCTGCGCTCGCCCGTGCGATGGCGGCCGAGCTGATCGAGGCGAAGGTCGACCTCATCGTCGGCATCAGCTCGACGGCAACCCGCGCGCTCGTGCAGCTGACCCGAACGACTCCCCTCGTCACCCGGGAGGGAACGTCACGGGCATCTTCCTGGACGCCGCCGAGCTCAACGGCAAGCGGCTGGAAGTGATGCGCGAGTTCGTTCCGGGGCTGTCCAGAGTGGCCGTTCTCTGGGACGCCTCCATGGATCGATCCCCTCTCCACGCGGCCGAGACGGCGAGCCGGGCAATCGGCATCCAGCTCCAGACGTTCGCGATCCGCAGCCCCACGGAGTTCGGCGCCACGATCGAGGCCGGAGCGAAAGCGCACAGCGGCGCCGTCATGGTCATCCAGTCCCCGTTGATGGACGTTCGCGGGGCCGAGATCGCCGCGCTGGCGCTTGAGCGCCGTCTGCCGGCGGTCGGCCTGGTCGCCAGCTTCGCCAAGCAAGGCGGCCTGGTGAGCTACGGTCCCGACGTCCTCGAGCTGTTCGGCAACCTCGGCTCGCTCGTCGATCGCATCGTCAAGGGTGCCCGCCCAGGCGAGCTGCCGATCGAGCGGCCGACAAAGCTGTACCTCACCATCAACCTCAGACGGCGAAAGCGCTCGGCGTGACGGTGCCCGCGTCGCTGCGCGCCCGGGCCGATCAGATCATCGAGTGAGTCGCGGGCGGCGTCACGCCGCCGACGCAGGAGGAGTAGACCATGGCGAACGCGCGGGGACTGCTTCCGAAAGCGCGGCGAGAGGACCTGAGCGACGACCTCCGCCGCCGGCTCGAGCGCTGGTACCGGGACGCTTACGAGGACGACAACCTCTTCTTGACGCTGGCGCGGCGGCCCGGGCTATTCGAAGCGACCATGGGCTTCGTGCGCTACGCGTACGGCGGCGGCTCGAGCGTCGAGCCCGAGCTGTTCGAGCTCGTCCGCGTGCACCTGGCGCGCAAGAACCGCTGCGTCCACTGAAGCCTCGTACGCTCGGCCTCGGCCGTGCGCCGGGGCGCGACGGAAGAGCTGGAGGCGAAGCTCGACGACTACGAGCGCTCGGATCTTCCGGAGCGGACGAAGGCGGCGCTGCGCCTGGCCGATCGGCTGACGGGCGAAGAGCCGCGCATTGACGCCGCGTTCCATGCCGAGCTCACGCGTGTCTTCAGCGACGCGGAGCTGCTCGATCTCGGGATGACCATCGTGTTCTTCAGCGGCTGGCAGCGATTCAACGAGGCGTTCGGGATCGTCCCGGATTCCTGGACCGGCTGATCAGGCGGGATCGCTTTCCCTTGGCCTCGGTGAGCCGCCGGATGTCATAGTACCTGACGCCCCGGTGCAGTCCCGGCCGGGGCGCTGGTGCGTCTCGTGGCGTTCGGCTAGACTCCCCGGCTGCATGCGGTTGATCGGGTTCGTAGTCATGTTCACGCTCAGCTTTCTAGCGCCGCTCGGCGCCGAGGCGCAGCGGCCGGACAACGTCCCCCGGATCGGGTATCTCATCGTGTCGCCCCTGGCCGATCCGCCCTCCGCCGAACGCCAGGCCTTCCTGGACGGGCTCCGTGATTTCGGCTATGTGGTCGGACGAAGCATCATCATCGAATACCGTTCGGCGGCCTGGAATCGCGAGCTTCTTCCCGATCTGGCCGCCGAGTTGGTCGATCGCAAGGTTGACGTCATCGTCGCGGTGCCGGGGGCGATCGAAGCCGCGAGGGATGCGACCAAGACGATCCCGATCGTCTTTGCCTCCGGCAACGACCCGCTCGAGCGAGGGCTTGTCGCGAGCCTCGCCCGGCCGGGCGGGAACATCACGGGGACAGCGCACTCCACGATAGACTTAGTGGGAAAGCGGCTCGAGCTGCTCAAGGAAGCTCTTCCCAAAGTCTCCCGTGTGGCGGTGCTCTGGGATCCGACTTCCGAGACGGCACAACTCCAGTGGAACGCGGCCCAGGCCGCGGCCCGCAAGCTCGGAGTGACGCTTCAAACGCTGGAGGCAAAAGATCCCAAGGACTTCCCCGGCGTCTTCGCGGCAATGCGACGGAACCGCCCCGACGCCCTCCTGACATTCGCCAGCCCGCTCACAACAGCATATCGACCAATCATCGTGGAGTTCGCGACAAAGACCAGGCTGCCGACGATGTTCGCAGTACGGGATGACGTGGTGGCTGGCGGCCTGATGTCGTATGCCCACAACCTGCCTGAAAGGTTCAGGCGTGCCGCATACTTCGTGGACAAGATCTTGAAGGGCGCGACGCCCGCCGACCTCCCCGTCGAGCAGCCGACCAAGTTCGAGCTGGTCATCAATCTTAAGACCGCAAAAACGCTCGGCCTCGCGATCCCGCAGACGCTCCTGCTGCGGGCGGATCAGGTAATCCAGTAGCGCGTGCGGGCCCGTGAGCCCCGACCGTCAGTTCTCCGGCTGGGCCGCCCGGTGAGGCAGCCGGCGGGCCCCCATTCCATCAGCCCTCCCGAAGGTCCGGCACGACCCAGAGCGGCGCGCCCCCGCGGGCCACGCGCTGGATGTTGTCGAAGCCGTTACGGAACGCCTTGGCCCAGCTTTCCCAGGTCGGCCCCGCGGCGTGCGGCGTGAAGGTCACGTTCTCGAGACCGAACAGCGCGTGCCCCGGCTTCGCCGGCTCTTCCACCAGCACGTCGAGGCCGGCGGCGGCCAGCGGACCCGACGTCAGCGCGGTGTAGAGCGCGGCTTCGTCCACGACGGGCCCGCGGCAGGTGTTGATGAGGACCGAGCCCGGCTTCATCATGCCGAGCTCGCGCGCCGACATGAGATTGCGCGTGGTTTCGTCGAGAGGCACGTGCAGCGAGACCACGTCGGACGTGGCCAGAAGCTCGCTGAACAGCACGAAGCGGACGCCGAGGGCGTCTTCCTCGGCCTCGGTGAGCCGCCGGACGTCGTAGTAGAGCACGCGCATGTCGAGCCCGTTGGCCTTGCGGGCGACCTTCTTGCCGATGTTGCCCAGACCCACGAGCCCCAGCACCTTGCCCTCGACCTCGTAGCAGCGCGTCTGCGCGAAGTCGCCCACGCGCCACTTGCCGGCCACGACGTTGTTGTGCTGCCACACTAGCCGCTTCAAGACGGCCAGCATCAGCGTGATCGTGTGCTCGGCCACCGACACCGCGTTCGAGCCGCCGCAGTTGGCCACGGGCACGCCGGCCTTGCGCGCGGCCTCGAGGTCGAGCGTGTCGTAGCCGGCGGTGACGAGCTGGACCAGGCGCAGCCGAGGCGCGGCGCGGAAGAACTCGTTACCCATTCCGGGCCGCGGAAAGCCCAGATAGAACTCGGCGTCGTGGAGCGCCTCGTAGAAGGCCGGCGTACCGTGATCGACGGCGGTCATCTCGAAGCCCGGCGGAACCATCGCCCGGGCCGTGTCGACGATGGCCGCGGGCAGCCGGGACGAAAAGACGATCTTCGTCGCCACGGTCAGGACACGAGGCCGGTCGCGTGGCCGACCGCGGTCTTCTCTCCGTGTTGGTTCTCCACCCACACCTCGACCACCACGCGCGTGGCGCCGTTCTCGTGCTGCCGGTCCTTGACGACGCCGTGAGCGGTGAGGCGATCGCCCGCGTAGACGGGCTTGATGAAGGCCATCGACATGGTGCCGCCGCGCGCGAAGCCGGGGCCCAAGAGATTGACCATGAGCTCCGAGACGTAGGCCGTCGACATCATGCCCTGCGCCAGACAGGTCCGGAACCCCTTCTGGCGCGCCCACGCCTCGTCGCTGTGAATAGAACGCGGCTTGACCCCGGAATAGGCGTCGATGCGCCGCTGCGAGACGTCCTTCACGAGCGGCGGCAGGGCCTGCCCGAGGGCGGCTTTCGGCTCAACGCGCGTGGCCATGAGGCGCCTCCGGCTCGGGGATGATCATCTGCGTGAACTGCCCGCGCACGAGCACCCGCCCCGCGTCGTCCTCGGTGACGTACTCGGTCACCATGTAGGGCTTGCCCCGCCGCTCGTACTTGTCGATCACCTTGCCCCGCGTGCGCACGCGCATCCCGAGCTTGATCGGCTCGACGAAGCTGAACTCCATCCGGGCGTGCAGGCCCGCATGCACGAGGTACTTGCTGTGCCGCAGGTGCAGCGCCTGGTTGGCCATCAGGGTGGGCGGTGCGACGCCCTCGGCGAGCCAGGGATGATCGTCCTCCACGGCAAAGCCGTGGGTCTCGATGTCCTCCGGAATGACCAGATGGTCGTCCGAGACGAACTCGTCGCCCACCTGCACGGTCTCGAGCGTGAGCTTCTTGAACTCGGTGAGCCGGGGTCCCGACATGCTGACCTCCCGCGCTGGAATTGCGCGTAGGATAGCATTACCCTCCGTACGCCCTCCGCAGCGGCTCGATGTCGATCTTCTTCATCTTGAGCATCGCCGCCATCACCCGCTGCGACTTCGCCGGGTCCTTGTCGCCGATCAGCTCAATCAACGCTGTGGGGACCACCTGCCACGAGACGCCGAACT
>JBKPCO010000066.1:0-15696 GCA_046727415.1 Candidatus Methylomirabilota bacterium | reverse complement strand
CGGCTTGCAAGTTCTTAGCTCGATGATGAATATCGTCCTCCACGACTAGACGGCGTCAGTACCAGCTTTCTGTCATTGCTGTCGAGCAAACCGGCCCGCCCGCAAAAATAGCTCAATCCGAGCAATTCTGACCAGCATCAGAACCTGCATCTGGACGATCCTGCGGTACGTGACCCGACGTGCCTCCTCCGCCGAACCCGACCCGGGAAATGGTCGGGAGTCTGGACCCTTCGCGCGCCGAGACCCGCGCATTGGATCGCGGACGATATCGACCCCTAATTGACGTCCACCCTGACGACCTCGACGGGCAGCAGGGATTGCCAGGTGGGGACGGTACTAGGCACACCAACTCGCTGCCTCCACGAGGTCGGCCATGATGCAAGCTCTGTTCTCTCGTGTATCGCTTTTCCGCGAGCGCGCGCGGGCGCTGTTTCACCGCACTGACCAGCTCAAGGCAGACTCTGCTGAGCGGCGTGAGCGTTGGAATCAAGTGATTGCCGAGCACAAGAAAGACCAGCAAAAAAGCAAACAGTGACCGTTGGGTGTTGTCGAAAGCGAGGAACACGCTGAACGCGCTCCATCGTAGCTGAGAAAGTGAGGGTTCCGACGACACGATCTTTCGTCGTTTTCCGAGTACCCGCCCCAACCCGCGCCAACGAGCCCCGAACGGCGGCGAGGCCGAACTCAGGATTTTCGTGGGTTGCGTTGGGAGCCTTTGGCTGGTGGTGTCGCGGGCTAAATCCCCCTCATAACCCAACGGTCGTCGGCTCCTCCAATCTGGGCGACGACCTGAATCGGCCACCAGGGGCCGATGTTTCAAGAAGTTTCAGCTGCGCGTTTTAGTCGTGACGGACTTTCGTGATATTGCCGATCTGCACCTGCATAGGAGATTTAGCGAAAGCGCGGCGCGACTCGAACACGGGTTCGAATCCCGTTCAGACGACCAGTCCTAGAGTCAGCCTATCTACATGGCGGCCATGGCCAACCCTCGAAGGGTGGGCAGATCAGGCGAGTAGGCGGAACACGTCTGTTGGACAAATCCCGTTGGCGAGTTTTCACATTTAGACGGGCCGTGACGATGGTGATCAAGTAGGAATCGTCTACCGAAACAGGCCGACGGTGCTCCGCGACCGCGCGATAGCCAACCGCGCTGAGCGCCGGGACCTGCTCGCGCCAGGAGTGCCGCGACTGCGGGAAAGCCGTAGAGCAGCAGCACGAGCGGCGCGCCCGCCGCGCCGGCGACGTCCGCGGTGAAGCGGCCCTCAGGCGTGGTGATGGCGGTGGTCGTGACCCCGGCGGCCATGGCGCGGCGCTGCTATCATGTCGCCCATGAGCGAACAGGCCATCCGCGTCGGATTCATCGGGGCAGGCGCCAATACGAAGCTCCACCACATCCCCAAGCTCCGGGCTCAACCGGGCGTGGTCCTCGTCGGCGTCGCCAATCGCAGCAAGGCGTCGAGCGAGAAGGTCGCCACGGAGTTCGACATCGCCAAGGTGTTCGGTGACTGGCGGGAAGTGATCGCCTCGCCCGACGTGGACGCGATCTGCATCGGCACCTGGCCCTACATGCACGCCGAGATGTCCATCGCCGCGCTGGCCGCGGGCAAGCACGTGCTCTGCGAGGCGCGGATGGCCATGAACGCCGCCGAAGGGCGACGCATGCTCGAAGCGTCGCGAAAGGTGCCGAAGCTCATCGCCCAGCTCGTGCCCGCGCCGCAAACGCTCGAGACCGATTCCACGATGACCGAACTGATCCAGCAAGGCTATGTGGGCGACGTCCTCGCGGTGGAGCTGCAGGCCGCGCAGGGCCCCTGGGTCGATCCGGCGGCGCCGCTTCACTGGCGGCAGGACATCACGCTCTCGGGTCACAACATTCTCAACATGGGGATCTGGTACGAGGCGATGTGCCGCTGGCTGGGCCACGTGAAGCGCCTGACCGCGATGACGCGAGTCAGCGTGCCCAAGCGGAAAGACGCCGAGGGCAAAACCCACGATGTGAAGGTGCCCGATTTCGCGGACATCCTCGCCGAGCTTCCCGGCGGCGGCATCGTCCACATGCGCTTCAGCGCCGTGACCGCACTGGCCCCGTCGCCGGAGGTATGGATCTTCGGGACCGAGGGGACTATCCGTCTGGAAGCTGATGCGAAGAGATTGTCGGGAGGCCGCAAAGGCGACTCGGCGCTCAAGGAGATCATCATCCCGAAGGAGAAGCGCGTGGGCTGGCGGGTGGAGGAAGAGTTCGTCAACGCCATTCGGGGCAAGGAAAAGGTCACGCGCACGAGCTTCGAGGAAGGCGTCCGTTACATGGAGTTCACAGACGCTGTGATCAAGAGCGCGACGACGGGGCAAACTGTCGACGTCGAGCCGCTCTAGGCCGGCGGCGCCCGTCGTGACCGCCACCGTCGATCTGGCGGCCCTTTGGCCGCTCGATCCTGCCGTCACTTTCCTCAATCACGGCTCCTATGGCGCCTGCCCGAAAGCCGTGCTCGCGCATCAGGCCGCGCTGCGCGCCGAGCTCGAGGCCGAGCCCGTGCTCTTCCTCGGGCGCAAGCTCGACGAGCGCCTCGACGCGGCCCGCGCGCGGCTCGGCGAGTTCGTGGGCGCCGACCCCGACGATGTCGCCTTCGTCACCAATGCCACCGGCGGGGTCAATGCGGTGCTGCGGTCGCTCGCCTTTTCGCCCGGCGACGAGCTCCTCACCACCGATCACTGCTACGCCGCCTGCAAGAACACGGTCGACTACGTGGCATCACGCTTCGGCGCCAAGGTCAACGTGGCCGTGGTGCCATTCCCGCTGACTTCCCCCGACGAGGTCGTGGCGGCGGTGCTCGCCAAAGTGACGCCGAAGACCAAGCTGGCCCTCCTCGACCACATCACGAGTCCCACCGCGCTGGTGCTGCCCATCGCGAAGCTCGTGGGCGAGTTGGCCGCCCGCGGCATCGACACCGTGGTGGACGGCGCGCATGGGCCCGGCATGGTGCCGCTGGATCTCCGGGCGCTCGGCGCCGCGTACTACACCGGCAACTGTCACAAGTGGCTCTGCACTCCCAAGGGCTCCGCTTTCCTCTACGTACGCCGTGATCGGCAAGCGGCGATCCACCCGCTCACCATCAGCCACGGCCACGTCGGCGAGCGGGAGGGGCGCACGCGCTTCCGCCTGGAGTTCGACTGGATGGGCACGAGCGACCCGACGGCCTGGCTCACCGTGCCCATGGCCATCGACTATCTCGGCTCGCTGGTGCCTGGCGGCTGGGCGGCGCTGATGGCGCGGAATCGCGCCCTCGCGCTGGAGGCGCGCGGCATCCTGCAAGAGACGGTGGGCGCCGCGCCCGTCTGCCCGGAAGAGATGGTGGGGTCGATCGCGAGCGTGCGCCTGCCCGACAGCCCGCTCACGAATCCCGAGTGGCGGCAGCCCGATCCGCTGCAGCCGCGCCTCTTCGGCGAGAGGGGCATCGAGGTGCCCATCATGCGCTGGCCCGGCGCGCCCAAGCGGCTGATTCGCGTGTCAGCACAGCTCTACAACAGTCGCGAACAATACGCGAAGCTCGCCGACGCTCTCCGGAAGGAACTCGCCGTTGAGCCGCGCTAGCCGCCCCCCACGAAGGGCATCTTGGTCGCCATGATGCTCATGAACTGCACGTTGGTATCCAGCGGCAGCCTGGCCATGGCGAGCACCGCGTCGCCGACATACGGCGAAACACGTCTGTTGGCCAAATCCCGTTGGCGGTTTTCACCTTTAGACGGCCCGTGACGATGGTGATCAGGTAGGCCGGGCTCGGAGGGGGTCACCAGAGCACCGAACGGCCGACCGAGGACCTTTCACCTCGATCGGCCATTTTTTCGTTCGCTCGAAGGTAACGGACCCGAGTGTCGACGATTCGACCGTCGGGTGAACGTCGCCGAAGGCTGACGGGCTCGTCGACGTCGCCCTCGTTCCACCAGCGAGAGGCGCAATCCGCGTCGCACTGCTTCTTCGAGCGGTTCCGTGATCGGTCCGCGAACCATCTCTCCGGCACGCTCGGCACCGCTTGATCCGGTCCACGGCGCCGACGCCCAGGACTCGCCACAGATGAAGCGCCACGACACCCGCATAGGTATCGCCGAGGCTCAACGCCGGGACGAGTACTCCCATCCGAGACGACGTCAAGGAGAGCTTGATCGGGACGGTCTTCGCGAGCCGGTTGAACCGATCCGCCGCGGCGTCCCGCCTCGACTTCTGAGCGTCGAGGACGATCGCCGCCGCCTCTCGCGCGAGATGGTCCCCCAAGTTGCCGTTCAGGATCGCCTCAACCGCCCCGAAGCTCGGCGCCCCGACAAGATCCGGTGGAGCGGCGTCGTGTTTTGCCATGTGCGGGCCTCGGCGCTTGGCGTCGACGGATCCTCGACGGCGTGGACCCGGACGCGAAGTCCGTCGAGCGTCAGGCCAAGCGGGCCAGAGAGTACGCGGCGCGGAAGGGCTGGTGGTTCGACGACGGGCACGTCTACACCGACGACGCTGTGAGCGGCGCTGAGTTCGAGAAGCGCGTCGGGCTGATGAAGCTCCTGCGCGACCTCGAGGCCAAGCCGCGGCCGAAGCCCGACGTCCTGATCGTCAGCGAGGACTCGCGGCTCGGACGGTTCAAGGACTCGCAGCGAAGGTCGTGCTGATGGTCTTCGAGCTGCGCGCGAAAGGCAAGGGCCGCACGACCATCAAGAACCTGCTCAACACGAAGGGCATCCCCGCACCCCGCGCAGGCCGCCCGACGCGGAAGCAGGGCACGGGCGTCGGCGAGCGGATCAAGTCCGTGGCCGAAGGCATCTGGTCCGCGGCGTACGTTGGGTACATGCTGAAGAACCCGCACTACCTCGGCCGCGTCACGCGGAACGGCAAGACGCGGGTCGACGAATCGCTGCGGATCATCCCGGACCGGTTGTGGCGCGACGTCCAGCGCGTCAACAAGCTCGCCGCGGACGAGACCCTTCGGCGCCCAAACGGGCAGATCATCGCGAGGCCCACGGGCAAGCATTGGATCACGAGGTTCGTGCGGTGCGGCCTGTGCGACTCGCCGATGCACGTGCGCTGGCAGACGGGCCGCGACTCTGAAAAGGGATACCTGTTCTGCTCGCGGCGCCACGGGCACGGGAAGGAGAGGGGGTGCGCGAATGGGTACCGGCTGTCGGTCGCACGGGCCGAAGAGCAGATCAAGGAGAAGTTCCAAGAGGTGCTGACGGTTGCGGCTGTGGTCAGCAAGGTCGAGGAGTGGCAGAAGCTCCGACGCGAGGCGAAGCTGGAAGCGGCGGCGGACCGGAAGGGGCTCCGTGACGAGCGGGAGCGGCTGGACCTCGAGGTCCAGAACCTCGTCGACCTCGGCGCGTCCGACCCCGCGCCCGCGATCAAGCGCGGGATTGACGAGAGGACGGCGAGGATTGCGGAGATCGACGGGCAGCTGAAGGCGGCGGAGGTCCTGCACGAGTTCGACATCCGCACCATCCGCGACGCCGTGCAGGGCGTGATGGAAGACTGGCAGCAGCAGCTCGACCGCAACCCTGACCTGATCGGTCAGGTGTTAGGCAAAGTGGTCGCGGTGAAGATGAAGCTGACGCCGCAGCACGGCGGCAAGGCGTGGGACCTCGCCGCCGAGGTCGACTACGCGGGCATCCTGCGCGAGGCCGATGCGGACTTCACCGAGGCGGTGGAATCCCTGCTCCGCGAGCTGGAGATCAGGTCGGCAGGAGCCGGTCGAGCATTCTTGCCCAGCCCGTTCGCAGCCGACGGGCTTCCGCACGACGGGCCTCGTCCGCGGCCTCGCTCTCGGGCGTCCATTTCGGCAAAAGCGCCTTGGCGAACTTGCTGGCGAAGGTCTGGTAGCCGACGATGAACGTCAGCTCGACGACCTCGGCCTCGGAGAAGTGCTCCCGGAGCCGGGCGACACAGGCGTCGGTGACTTCACAGTCCTCGCGCACGATCGCCTCGGAATAGGCGAGCGCCGCGCGCTCGCGCGCGGTGAACCGCTCACTCGTCGAGTAATCCGAGAGCGCGTCGAGCTGCTCGACCGGAATTCCCCGCTTCGCGCCGACGGCGCGGCGGATATCCATTCAGTACGCGCTGCCGTAGAGCTCGGCGACGTGCACGTTCAGGAGGGCCCGGAGCGGCGCATCGATCCGACCGAACCACTCCATCGAGCCGTAGAGCGCGCCGAGCCCCAGCATGAGCGGGACGCGGTGGGCCATGATCCGCTCGGGCGTCGGCACCTTGCCGAACATCGCCTTTCCGATCTCGTAGAAGGCGCGAACCGCCAACCCCGGCCGTTCCACTTCACTGATCGTGGTCATGGGCGTCCTCCTTTGCCGCCTCCAGTTTCCCACCCAACGCCAGAGCCGGGCCGACACCGTGTGGTAACGTGGGTGACCGCATGACCGGGTCACGCGGATCAGCTCTGGAGCGGCGCCGTCTCGGCCGGACCGACATGGTGGCGAGCGTCCTTGGCTTCGGCGGCTCCGAGATCGGCTACCAGGGCGTGAGCGGCCGCACCGTCGGCCGGCTCCTCGGCGGCGCACTCGACGCGGGGCTCAACGTGATCGACACGGCCGAGTGCTACGACGAGAGCGAAAGCCTCATCGGCAAGGCGATCGGCTCGCGGCGGCGCGAGTTCTACCTGTTCACCAAGTGCGGCCACGCCGGCGGCTGGGCGCGCGCGGACTGGCGGCGGGCCCCGCTCCTGGCCAGCGTCGAAAAGAGCCTCAAGCGCCTGGCGACCGACTACGTCGATCTCATCCAGCTCCACAGCTGCTCGCTCGAGACGCTCCGAAAGGGCGAGGCCATCCAGGCTCTGGAGCAGGCGCGCGAGCGCGGCCTCGCGCGCTACATCGGCTACAGTGGCGACGGCGCGGCGGCGCGCTACGCCGTCGAGTGCGGGCGCTTCGATACTTTACAAACCTCGGTGAGCATCGCGGACCAGGAGGCCATCGAGGGCACGCTGCCGATGGCAATCGCCCGGCAGATGGGCGTGATCGCCAAGCGCCCCCTCGCCAATGCCGCCTGGCGATACGATCGAAAGCCGGCCGAGCCGTACTATCAGACCTACTGGTCGCGTCTCAAGACGCTCGACTATCCGTTCCTGAAAGGTGCGCCCGAGACAGCCGCCGGCACCGCGCTGCGCTTCACGCTGAGCGTGCCCGGCGTTCACACCGCCATCGTTGGCACCACCCGGCCCGAACGGTGGCCGGAGAACGCGGCGCTGCTCCGGGCGGGCGGGTTGCCGCCGCGCGAGTTCGAGCAGATCCGCGCACGCTGGCGCGAGGTGGCCGACGGGTCGTGGGAAGGTCAGGTCTGATGGCTTCGATCGCGCCCGCCGGTGCGTCGATCTTCGCGCCCGCCACCCGGCGCGAGCGCGCCGAGAACTTCGACCGCTACCTGGTATACCTGCGAGAGAAGAACGGCGAGCTTTCCGAGAGCGAGCAGGCGCTGGCGGAGAAGCAGAAGGTGCTTCGCCGCTTCCGCGAGCACGCCGTCCGCTCGCGACGGCTGCTGCCGGATCCGGAGCGCTTTTACCGCAACAGCGTCGTCATGCGAGACGATCCGCGGACGCTCGATCGGCCGACGCTCCTCTTGACCTTCCTCTACAAGTTCGCCCGCCACGAGTGGGTGGGGATCTCAGCGGCGTGGGACGTGACGCCAACCCTGGCCGACTCGGTGTACGTGACGGACAAGATCAGCCGCTACCATCTCGCCGAGGAGTTCGGCCACATGCGGCTCTTCCACGAAATGTTCGAGACGTTTCACCTCGACCGGGTGCAATGGGTTCCGCTCGCCCCGTGGGTGCGCCGTGCCTACGAGTTCTTCACGCGGATGCCGCCCGTGCTCATGGCGTCGGCCGCCTTCGTCACCGAGCTGATGGGCTTCACGGTCTACCTGCACCTCGACAAGATTCTCGACACGATCCTGGCCGAGGAGCCCGAGGCGCGCGCGCGGGTGCGCGAGCTCCTCTACGAGATCGCGAGCGACGAGCTCGGGCACATCGGCCTGCGCCGGAACTTTCTCGGACCACTCGGCTGCCGCTCAGCGAAGCTCATGACCGGGCCGATGTTCCGCGCGTTCCTGCGCAGCCTCCCCGAGTCGGCGCTCCTGTTCGACGTCGACCGGATGGTGAGGGACGCCCAGGGGTTCACCTACGGTGCAGTCTCGCCGGCGATCGCGCGAGGCGCCTGGGTGCCGTCGTACATTCGCCCCTGATTTTCACCGCGGTCGGCCTCGCTGTCAGATCTGACACTCCACGGGACCAGTCGCGCGAATCCGCCCGTCGAGACTCCCCGAACTCTCTATTTCTAAAGGCGAAGATGGTTGGCTCAGGCCTTGCTAAATCTTGTGGACCTCTATGTCGAAAGGGAATTGGGGGAGCCGATGAAGAACGTGAAGTGGCTCGTTTCGGCGGCGCTCGCAGTCTCGCTGATTGTGGTGCTCGGAGAACGCGGCTGGTCTGAAAGCCGGCCGCTCTCGTTCGGTGTCATCATCTGGCGCAGCCCCACGCTGACCGCCCAATTCTGGAATCCGATCCTGCGCTACGTGTCGGAGCGGAGCGCAGTGCCGCTCCAGCTCAAGGTCGCGCCGACCGGGACGGATCACAGCGCCATGGTGCGGCGCGGCGAGCTCGACTTCCTGTACTCGAATCACAATTTCATCAAGGAGAACAGCGGCAGCGGCTACCGCGTCTTCGCGCGCACCGAGGGCGACGCCGAGCGCGGCGAGATCGTCGTCCTGCAGGACTCGCCCATCCAGTCGCTGGCCGATCTCGAGGGCAGGGAGATGGTGTTCCCGCACGCAGCCGCGTTCCTGGGCTATCACCTCCCGATGGATGCGCTGCTGCGCAAGGGCATCCACGTCAAGCCGCACTTCGCCGGCAATCAGGAAGGCGCAATGGGCCAGCTCAAGGCCGGGCGTGCCGTCGCCGCCGGCGTGAACGCCGAGGTGATGAAGGCGTTCGCCAAGCGCGAGAACATCACGTATCGCGTGCTGTGGAGCTCCGAGAAATACCTGAGCCTCGCCCTCTCGGCGCTGCCGTCGGTGCCCCCCGAGAAGGTCAAGGCGGTTCGGGAGGCCTTCCTCCAGATGGCGGACGACCCTGAGGGCAGCAAGATCCTACAGTCGAGCGCCGCCCTCTTGCAGCAGGCATCGCCGCTCCGTTTCATCGCGGCGAAGGACGCTGAGTTCGAAAACATGCGGCGGTTCTATCGGACCGCGCTGGTGAAGGTCGAGCTCCAGTAGTGACTCTTCCGCTCGGCCGGCTGTGGCGAGACCGGTTCTCGCTCACGGCCCGCCTCGTGCTCGGCTCCAGCCTGGCCCTGGTGGGCTGCGCCGTCGGGCTCCTGTACTTCATCCTCAAGGGCGAGATCGCCGATCACCGGAACGCGCTGCGCGAGCGGCTCGACGAGGAGATGCAATTCGCCATTCCCGCCGTGAGCGGCCCGGCGGTGGTCGGCGACTACGCGGTGATCGAGCAGCTCTTGCGGGCTCGGGCGCGGCAGCCGGTCGTCGCCCGGTTCTCCTGGACCGACAACACCGGCCATGCGGTCGCAGCGATGGGCCCTGCCCCGAGGACCGAGGCGCCGAACTGGTTCGCCGAGTGGGTCCACCTTTCATTCCTCGAGCGGTCGCAGTGGGTCGTCGTGGGCGGCGAACGCTATGGCATGGTCTTCCTCCGGCTCGATCCCACGGTCTTCGTGAACAAGCTGTGGCATGGGTTCCTCCAGCGGCTCGGCATCCTGCTTCTGGGCGCGGGCGTGGCGCTCGTCGTCACGCTCGTCACGCTGCGCGGCGCGGTGCAGCCGCTTCGTGAGCTGGCGGCGACCGCCCGCCGCTTCGGCCAGGGTGACTACGCCGTGCGGACGTCGCTCATCGGCCCGCCGGAGACGGCCCAGTGCAGCCGGGCTTTCAACAGCATGGCCGAGAACATCGAATCCCTGCTGGGCTCGCTGCACCAGAGCGAGCAGAAGAACCGTCTGCTCGTCACGCAGGTCGAGCAATCGAGTGATGCCATCTTCTCGCACGACCAGGACGGCATCGTCACCTCGTGGAATCGGGGCGCCGCGCGCCTCTACGGCTACGACCCCACGGAGGCGATCGGCCGACCGCTGCACGAGCTCGAGCTCTGGCAAGGACGGGGCCCGCAAGGCGATCCGGTCGCGCCAGGCGAACGAGCGGAGCCCGCGTCGTTCGAGACCAATGCCAGGACCCGGTCCGGGGAGCTCGTGGTGGTGTCCGTGGTGACGACGCCGCTGCACGACGAGGGCGGCCGCCCGCTGGGCGAGCTCGCCATCGTCCGCGACATCAGCTCGCTCAAGCAGAAGGAGGCGGCCGCCGAGGCCGCCAACCGCGCAAAGTCGGAGTTCCTGGCCACCATGAGCCACGAGATTCGCACGCCGATGAACGGCGTGATCGGGATGACCGCGCTCCTCCTCGACACCACGTTGACCCGCGAGCAGCGCGAGTACGCCGAGACCGTCCACCGGTCGGGCGAGGCGCTCCTGTCGATCATCAACGACATCCTCGACTTCTCCAAGATCGAGGCCGGCCGCCTCGAGCTGGAGCCCGTGCCTTTCGGCCTGCGCGAATCGCTCGGCGAGATGCTCAAGACGCTCGCGCCGCTCGCCCACGCCAAGGGGCTCGAGCTCGCGTACGAAATCCGGCCCGATGTCCCGGACGATTTGGTCGGCGACACCGGGCGAATCGGCCAGATCGTCCTCAACCTGGTCGGCAACGCGATCAAGTTCACCGAGCGGGGCGAGGTCGCAGTGCGCGTCGACACCGAGGCGGTCACGGCGGAGACGGTGACGCTGAAGGTCTCCGTGCAGGATACGGGCATCGGCATTCCCGACGACAAGACCACGCTCATCTTCGATGCCTTTGCGCAGGCCGACGCTTCGACCACGCGCCGGTTCGGCGGAACCGGGCTCGGGCTGGCGATCTCCCGACGCCTGGTCGATCGCATGTCCGGACGGATCTGGCTCGAGAGCGAGGTGGGCCGGGGTAGCACGTTCCACTTCACCGTCGAGCTGCGGCGAGCCGAGCAGCCGGTTCCCCGGCGTGTGGCCGCGCCGTCTCACTCGCTCCGCGGGCTGACCGTGCTGGCCGCCGACGACAACGCCACCAACCGCCGGCTGCTCGAAGCGATGCTCACCTCGTGGGGCGTGGCCGCGACGATCGTGGCCGACGGGCGCTCAGCCTTGGCCGCCCTCGAGCAGGCACGGGCCGCCGGGCGTATGTTCCGCTTGGTCCTCCTCGACGCCCGCATGCCGGATCTCGACGGCTTCGCCGTGGCCGAGCGCATCCGGCAAGAGCCGGGGCTGGCGGGCGTGACCGTGATGCTCCTGACGTCCGACGTGATGAGCGGCGATCTCGCTCGCTGTCGCCAGCTCGGGGTCGCGCGTCACCTGGTCAAGCCGCTCACGCCCTCCGAGCTGCTCAACGCCGTGCTGTTGGCGCTCGGGCAATCGCCGGCGGTGGCGTCACCGGCCGCCCAGGGCCGGGCCGAAGGCCCGCGGGGCCTGCACGTCCTGGTCGCGGAGGACAATCCGGTCAACCAGGTGCTGATCGTGCGCCTGCTCGAGAAGCTCGGGCATACGTCGTTTCTGGCCGCCAACGGCGAAGAGGCCCTGCGCGCGTACGAGGCCCAGGTATTCGATGCAGTCCTGATGGACGTGCAGATGCCGGTCATGGACGGTCTGTCGGCGACGGCGGCAATCCGCGAGCGTGAGGCGCGCGATCCGAGTCGGCGCCGGGTACCGATCATGGCCGTCACCGCGTTCGCGCTGCGCGGCGACCGAGAGCGTTGCCTGGCCGCCGGCATGGACGACTACCTCACCAAGCCGATCAAGCCCAACGACCTAGCGGTGGCGCTGAACCGGCTCTTCGCCGCCGAGCCGCCGGCCCCGACCCCGGGCGCGTCGGCGCCCGGCGAGCCCGCCGCCGGGGCGGGCTTCGATTTCTCCGCCGCCCTCAGCTATGTCGGCGGCGACCGCGCGCTCCTCGACGAGCTGCTCGGCATCTTCGCCGAGGACGCGCCCATGCGGATGGACGCGATCCGCATGGCGATCGCCGGCGGCGACGCCCAGCAGCTGATGCGCGAGGCTCACACGCTGAAGGGCGCCCTGAAGGTGCTGGGCGCGGCGGCGGCGGCAGGGCTCGCGCTGCACCTCGAGAACCTCGGGCGCGATGGCGATCTGAGCCGCGCGCGCGAGGCGGGCGCGGCACTCGAGCGGGCGATGGATCGGCTGAATCAGGAGCTCCTGGCGTCCAGGCGCGGCTGAAGCAGGACCAGCAGATCGTCCGGACCCACCCGGTCGCCCGGCTCCACGTAAACCTCGGCAATCGTCGCATCGTGCTCCGCGATGATGTGCGTCTCCAGCTTCATCGCCTCGATCGCCACGATCGTCTCGCCGCGGGCGACGCGCTGACCCGGTCGCACCGCGACCGCGACGACGGTTCCGGCCAGGCCGGCGCTGATATGCGCGGGATTGCCGGCCTGAGCCCGAGCACGCGCGGCGCGCGCGGTGGTGGCGGACGTGGCCACCCGGATCAGCTGGAGCTGGCCGTTCAGCGTCATGTAGAGCGTCACGAACCCGTCCGCGTCCGGAGCCGCGCGCGCCTGCAGACCGATCACGTGCCGTGTTCCCGGCGCGACCTCGATCTCGATCTCCTCGCCTTCCGCGAGCCCGTAGAGAAACGCGCGAGTCGGCAGCCGGGAGACGTCGCCGTAACGCCGCCGATGGCGCGCGTAGTCGAGGAACAGCCCCGGGAACAGGAGCGACGACGAGAGCTCCCGCTCGCTCGCGGGCCGCTGCAGGGAGGCCTCGAGGTCGCGCCGGCGGGCGGTGAGATCGACCGAGGGCAGGTACGCGGCCGCCCGCCCATAGATGGCCGGCGCGCCCTTGAGCACCTTCTTCTGCAGCTCTGCCGGAAAGCCCTCGGGCGGGTAGCCGACCTCGCCGCGGAACAGCGCGACGACCGACTTCGGGAAGGCGACGTCGCGTTCAGTGCTCAGGACGTCGTCGCAGCTCAGCCCGTTCGCGACCATGGCCAGCGCCATGTCGGCCACCGCCGTCGACGTCGGCGTGATCTTCACGAGATCGCCGAACAGCAAGTTGACCTCGGCGTACCGTCGACAGATCTCGTCCCATCGGTGCTCGAGCCCCATCCCGCGTGCCTGCGCGCGGAGGTTCGTGTACTGCGGCCCGGGCATCTCGTGCCGGTAGACGTCCGCGGTGCCCCCGCGAATGTCGGCCTCGAAGGGCGCGTAGTAGCGACGCACGGTCTCCCAGTAGCGCGACAGGGCTTGCAGGACCTCGGGGTCGAGCCCGGGATCGAGCGGCGTCCCGGCCAGCGCGCAGGCCAAGGCGCTGAGGTTCGGCTGTGCCGTCAGCCCGCTCATCGCGTCGAGCGCGCCGTAGACCGCGTCGGCGCCCGCGTCGATGGCGGCAAGCACGCTCGCGGCGGCGATGCCGCTCGTGTCGTGTGTGTCGAAGTGGATGGGCAGCGCCACCTCGTCGCGCAGCGCCTCGACCAGAGCCCGCGCCGCCCGCGGCTTGCAGACACCCGCCATGTCCTTGATACCGAGGACCTGGGCACCCGCCTTCTCGAGCTGCCGGGCGAGTTCGACGTAGTAGCGGAGGCTCCACTTCGGCCGCGCCGCGTCGAACAGATCGCCCGTGTAGCACATGGCCGCCTCGCAGAGCGCCCCGGAGTGGCGCACGGAGTCGATGGCGACCCGCATGTTGTCGATCCCGTTCAGAGCATCGAAGACGCGAAACAGGTCGATGCCCGCGCGCACCGCCTCGCCGATGAAGTGCTGCACGACGTTGTCGGGATAGCTCGTGTAGCCAACCGCGTTCGAGGCCCGGACCATCATCTGCAAGATGATGTTGGGCACCGCTTCGCGTAGGCGAGCCACCCGCTCCCAGGGGTCCTCGCGCAGGAAGCGCAGCATGACGTCGAACGTCGCGCCGCCCCAGCATTCGAGCGAAAAGAGCTGGGGCGCCAGGCGGGCGTAGGCCGGCGCCACCGTCAGGAGATCGTGGGTGCGGACGCGCGTCGCCAGCAGCGACTGCTGGGCGTCGCGCATGGTGGTGTCGGTGAAGAGCATGCGCCGCTCCCGGCGCATCTCGGCGACGAAGCGCTCCGGACCGAGCTCGCGGAGCCGATCGCGACTGCCCGGCGGGATCGGCGCGTCCGCGTCGTAATCGGGCACCCGCGCCTCGGGCAGGAGTGTCGCCGGCCGCGGGCGTCCGCGCATCTCCGCATTGCCGTTGACGATCACGTCGCCCAGGAACTCCAGGAGCCCGGTGAGCCCGTCCGGCTCCGACGTGGTCTCGACGAGCTCCGGCGTCTCGTCGACGAAGCGCGTGGTGTACGCGCCGGACGCGAACGCGTGGTGCGAGATCACGTTGCCGAGAAACTCGAGATTGGTCGCCACCCCCTGAATGCGAGTCTCGCCGAGGCCGCGAGCCATGCGCCCGATCGCCTCCTCCGGCGAGTCGCCCCACGCCGTCAGCTTCAAGAGCAGGGAGTCGTAGTGCGGTGAGACGAGGGCTCCGGCCAGCACAGTCCCGTCGTCGACGCGAATGCCGAAGCCGGCCGGCGTCTGAACCGCGGTGAGCCGGCCGTAGGCGGGCGCGAAGCCGCGGGCCGGATCCTCGGTCGTCACGCGGCACTGGAGCGCGTGACCGGAGAGCGTGATCGCCTCCTGCGCCGGCATGCCCGAACTCGGGTCGCCGATGCGCGCGCCGCTCGCGATGCGGAGCTGCGCCTTGACGATGTCGATCCCGGTCACCTGCTCGGTGACGGTGTGCTCCACCTGCAGGCGCGGGTTGGCCTCGATGAAGTAGAACGCGCCGGTCTCGATGTCCAGGAGGAACTCGACGCTTCCGGCGTGCGTGTAGCCGGCGGCGCGCGCCAGCGCGAGCGCCGCCGCGCAGAGCCGCTGCCGGTCGGCCTCGCCGAGGCGCGGCGCCGGTGCCCGCTCGACGACCTTCTGATGACGGCGCTGCACCGAGCAATCCCGCTCGAACAGGTGCACTAGGTTGCCGTGGAGGTCGCCGAGAATCTGGACCTCGATGTGCCGCGCGCGCCGAACGAGCTTCTCGACGTACACCTCGTCGTCGCCGAAGGCGAGGGCGGCTTCGCGTCGCGCCGCCTCGGCAAGAGGCGCGAGCTCGGACGGCGCGGCGACGATCCGCACGCCGCGGCCGCCGCCCCCGTGGCTTGCCTTGAGCATGAGCGGATAGCCGATGGTTTTCGCGATCGTCCGGGCCTCCTCGGCGTCGCGCGGCAGGGGACCGCTCCCCGGCAAAATCGGCACGCCGGCCGCCCGCGCCAGCGCACGCGCGGCGATCTTGTTGCTCAGGACGCGCATCGCTTCCGGCGGCGGGCCCACGAAGACGACGCCGGCGCGCACACACGCCTCGGCGAAGTCTGCGCTCTCAGCGAGAAAGCCGTAGCCCGGATGAACGGCGTCGACCCGCGCCCGGCGCGCCACCCGGACGATGGCGTCCATGTCGAGATAGGCGTCGACCGGGGTGCGCTCCGCGCCGACCACGTAGCTCTCGTCCGCGACGAAGCGATGGCGCGCGCCCCGGTCCTCCGGCGAGAAGATGCCGACCGTGCGCTGATCGAGCTCCCGCGCAGCGCGCATCACGCGGATGGCGATCTCGCCGCGGTTGGCGACG
>JBKPCO010000065.1:0-45370 GCA_046727415.1 Candidatus Methylomirabilota bacterium | reverse complement strand
CGGGCGCGAAGGCGGCGACCGACTCCCGGAACGCCGCAGATTGGAGGACGACCGTGGCGCCGAGCAGCAGCACGGCGCCGGGCCCCAGGTGGGGCAGAAGTCTGTCCAGGAGCGTCCGCTACTGCGGCGGGTACCGGAACGGCGCCCAGCCGTCGCCCTGGACCGGCTTGGGCGTATAGGTTGCTGCTGCCTGGCTCCGCGCCGCCGGCTTCTTGGCGGCCGGCTTGCGGGCCGCGGTCTTTGGCGACTTCTTCTTCTTCATGCGGCGCACTTTACAACAGCGGCGGAAACGTGGTCAATCAACCTCGTGACGGCGCAATCGCTCCAGCGCGTTCGCGACCGGCGGTTCCGCCGCTTGGCCTCCCGTCGGGTGACGAGCGAGCGCGCCGCCCTCGCGTTCGTCCGTGAGGTCGGCTTTTGCTCGACGTTCTACCGGTTCCCGGAGGGCGTGGCCTGCCTCTGGGAGGCGGTGGCCGGCCGCGCCAACCCGCGCTGGCCGCGACATTCGCACCATGACGCGGGTGTCGGGCTCACGTGGGAGCTGAAGGACACGCTCCCGGCGTCCCGGCGCGTTTATTACGGCAAGCTCCTGAAGGGCCGGCCGCTGCTGGTGGCGCTCGATCTCTTCCCCGCCTTCTACGCGCTGATCCGCGGCCGCCAGAGGGCGCGCGACTACCGCCTCGAATACGAGGCCGGTCGGCTGTCGCATACCGCGCGGCGAATCATGGACGCGATGCTCGACGAGCATCCCCAGTACACGCGCGAGCTCCGCGCCAACGTGTTCATGCTCGAGCCGACCCAGACGCGCGAGTTCGAGCGGGCAATGGCCGAGCTGCAGCAGGGCCTCTGGCTGGTCAAGCGAGAGGAGCGCTACGAGCCGACCTTCTCGTACCGGTGGGACCTGCTGGAGACGTGGCTGCCGGAGGGCGTCGCCGAGGGCCGGCGCCTGTCGCGCGCCGCGGCCGTCGAGCGTGTGATCGAGCGCTATGCACGCGGCGCGGTGTTCACCACCGAGCGTGACCTCGCGCGGCTGTTCGGGATCGCCCGGGACGAGGTCGCGCGCGCGGTGGCAAAGCTCTGCCGGACCACGGCGATGCGCGCCGATTGCTTGGTCGACGGCTGGCCCGGGCGGTGGGTCGTCCACGCCCCGGGCGCCCGCTGAACGGACGGCGCGTCAGGGATCGCTGCAGTCGCGGTAGGCGCCGCAGTTGCGGCAGACGATCTTGCACTGGCGCTCCTCCATCCGCTCGCCGCAGCGCTCGCAGTAATGCACCCACTGAGCGCTTGGGGAAGACGGAGCGGGTCGAGGCTCTGCGGACGGACGCGAATGCGCCTGCATGCCGCTGGTACACTACCCCGCATGGCTGAAGACTGGCAAGATCTGGAATTCCTCCGCCACGTCTTCGACGAGACCCGGGTGGTGCGCAAGCCGATGACCGGCATCATCACCGGCTACCACGTGCTGCCCTACATCCTCGTCGGGCCCGAGCACGATCAGCCCGGGCACTCGGTCGAAGTCCGCGGCCGCATCAAGGTGTCGCCTCGGCTGGTCATCGCCGCCGGGGGCAGCGGGCCCACCTACGGCGAGATGTTCAAGGAGTCCGAGCTGATGGACCAGCGCCTGGTCGCCCGCGTCTTCAGCTTCCGCTACGCGTCGCGGGTGGCCCTCGAGAACGAGGACCTCAAAATCCGGCGGCAGACGCGTGACGCCCAGGGCCATCTCGACCGCGTCCTGGAGGAGCTCACGCAGCGCGAGGTGATCAACACCGGCGTGATCATCACCCCCGACGTACGCTTCTATCCGGTCTCGATCGACCGCTTCATCCGGGAGATCCTCGATCAGGAGTTTCGCGACTAGTGGACCCGACCTCGCGCCGTTGAAGCGCTCGTCGATTCTCGGCGCGGCCGTCGTCGTCCCGCTGGCGGGCCTCGCGGGCCGGCTGGCATGGGGCTCGCGCGGCTGGCCCCTGGTCCACGACGCGCCCCTCATGCACTACATCGCCTGGCGCATCGGAGACGGCGCGGCGCCCTATCGCGACCTCTTCGACATGAACTTCCCGGGCGTCTACCTGCTCCACACGCTTGCGCTCGGGCTCTTCGGCGCCGGCGACGCGGGCTGGCGCGTCTTCGACCTCGCCTGGCTCGCGGCCACCTCGCTGGCCGCGGCGGCGCTGGCGGCGGCTTGGGGCGGATTCGCCGCGGCCGGGGCCGGATTGTTCTTCGCGGTCTACCATCTGGCCGGTGGCGCGTGGCAGGCCGGGCAGCGAGACTTTCTCCTGTGCCCGTTCCTGTTGCTGGGCGCCCTGGGCGTCGCGCGATGGGCGGAGCGGCCGGCCGCGCGCGCGAGCCTCGTCTGGGCCGGCCTGGCCCTCGGCGCTGCCATCACCGTCAAGCCCCACGCGGGTCTGCTCGCCGCCGCGCTCGTCGGCCTCGTGGCCGTCGTGGCCCGGCGCGACGGCGGTGCGCTCGCGGTTCCCGTTGGAATCTTCGCGGCGGCAATGGTCGTCGCGCCGGCGGTCGTGGTCGCCTGGCTCGCCGCCAAGGGTGCTCTGGCGGCATGGCGCGAGATCGTCTTCGACTATCTCCTGCCGCTCTACGCGAGGCTCGGGCGGCCCGAGCGGTGGACGTTCCACCGCTGGCACGTATGGATCCCGATCACCGCCGGAGTTCTCCTCTCCCTCGGCTCGGCGCTCGTCCGCCGGCGCTTCACTGCGCGGCACGCGGTCGTCGCGCTCGGCCTCGCCTACGGCGTCGCGCACTACTTCGGCCAGGGCAAGGGCTGGGAATACCACCTCTATCCGCTCGCCGCGTTCGCCGCCGTCGCCCTCTTCGCCGACGCGAGCCGCCTGCTCGCGTCGCGCGCCGCCGTGGCGGCGGCGTTCCTGGCGTGCGTGACACTCTCGAGCGTGCTGCTCGGGCTCAAGGGGGTCGAGGCGGCGGAGGCGCCGTGGATCGCGGCGAAGGCGCATCGCGTGAGCGCGCTGGTGGCCGATCTCGACCGACGGCTCGCCCCGGGCGACCTCGTGCAGGTGCTGGACACGACCGACGCGGGGATCCATGCGCTGTTACGGCTCCGCGTCCGCCAGCCGACGCGCTTCCTGTACGATTTCCACTTCTACCACGACCGCGATTCACCGGCGATCGCGCGGCTCCGCGCCGAGTTCCTGGCGGCACTCGACGCGCAGCCGCCGAAGCTCATCGTGCTGTTCGAGGTGGGCTGGCCCGCCGGCCGCTACGAGCGTGTCGAGGGGTTCGAGGGTCTGCGGCACCGGCTCGCGGCATATCGCGTGGACCGGCGCGGGGACGGCTACATCATCTATGCGCGCTGACATCATCCGCCGGATCATCGCGGCGTACGACGATCCCGTCGTGCGCCTGTACTGCTGGGCGCGATTCTGGATCCTGCGCCAGCGCTTCCTCGACGAGATCGGCCAGTACCTGCCCGAGTCGGGTCCGGTCCTCGATATCGGCTGCGGCTTCGGGCTGTTCTCGCTCTACTACGCGGCGACCGGGCGGGGCCGCTTCATCCGCGGCCTCGACGTGAACGCGCGACGGATCGCGCTGGCGCGCCGGGCGGCGGCCCGGCTCGGGATCGACAACGTCGCCTACGAGGAGGCGGATGCGCGCGCGTTCAAGGGTGACGGTGAGGTCGCGGCCGCGTACATGCTGGACATCGTGCACCACATCCCGCCGGAGACCGTGCCGCCGCTCCTGTCGCGTCTCCACGCCTGCCTGTCGCCGGGCGGCGTCCTGCTCGTCAAGGATGTTGACACACGTCCGGCGCCGAAGCGCTGGTTCACCTGGGTGCTCGACCGGCTCATGTCGCCGCGTACGCCCGTCAGGTACTGGAGCGCCGAGGAACTCGGCTCGGCCCTTCGCGCGGCCGGGTTCGAGACGCGGCGCCACGCCATGCTCGATTTCCTGCCGTATCCACATGTCCTCCATATCGGCACGAGGCGCGCTAAGCTGGGAACGTGACGATGGCACTCCGATCGCTCGCGCTGCTCATCGTCCTACTCGGCGGATGGGTCCCGGTCTCCGCCCAGAGCGATAAGCAGGTGAAGGTCCTCTTCGAGTTCCGGCAGTCGGCCACCCAGAATCGCGGCTCGGTCGACGGCAGCGGGCGGGTCGTGATCACCGATCGCGGCGCGCGCTCGTCGGGCGGCGTCGCCGTAGACAGCACCCAGCGGCGGACGCAGACGTCGACGGGCATTTTCACGCTCGTCCAGGACGGCGGCGAGTCGACGATGATCGTCGCAAGCCAGGTTCCGTATTCCCAGGTCACGTACTATCGCGACTACCTCACCGGCGCCGGCTACGTCGTCAGTGGCGTCGAGTTCAAGGACGTCGGTACCTCGTTGAAGGTCGGGGCCACAGTCCTGCCGGGCAACCAGGTGAGGGTCCGACTGACGCCGACCATCAGCTGGTTCTCGGCCGACCGCTCGGGTGTGATCGAGGCGACCGAGGCCTCCACCACGCTGGTCGTGCCGAGCGGGCAGCCGGTCGTCCTCGGCGGGGCGACCACTCGGACTCACGAGCTGACCCGGCGGATCCTGGGCTACCGCGCTACCGAAAGTGGATCCGAGACTCTCATGGTGCTGACCGCGACCGTTCGGTAAGCCGCTTCGCGTCGGTTTTCCTGCCAGCGATGACAGAACCGACATGTAATCCTGGCACAGCCACCTACGTCTCGTCGGTAGCCCGTGCCCTCCTCACGGCCTAAATACCGACCGCAGCGCGATTTCGAGTTCTGGCACGAGAGATGCCAGAGGCAATGTCAGACGCATTTGCCCAATGGAGGATCTATGCGCGCCCTAGCAGTCCTGGCTGTGATTCCTCTCCTCGTCGCGTGCGCGTCCGCCAAGCCGAAGATCATGGTAGGGGGGTTGCCCGCGGATAGCGACATCTCGGGCCACTGGTCGGGCTCGTGGGTCGGCACCGGGCTCTTCCAGGCCGTACGCCAGGAGAGCCTGACGATGGACATAACGCAACGCGGTAATGCCGGTTACGGGCGACTGGTCCTCGACGGGGCCGTCGCGGCCGAATCGGTGCCGTGGGCGGTCCGCCAGCAGGGCCTCGGCGGAATTCGCGTGTTCGCCACGGTCTCGGGGTCGAAGGTCAAGCTCGTCCACGAGGTCGACGACCGGATCTTCGCGGCCGACATGACAGTCGACGGCGATCAGATGATGGGCCAGATCAACGGCCGAAGAGTCCGCCTGCTTCTGGCCCGTCAGGCACCGGCGCCACTGAGCTCGCAGCAGTCCGCGAAGGCGGCGCCGCTGCAGATGCCGCCACGGGTTCCGGTGGCGGCCGAGCCCGTGCCGACTCAGCCAGAGCCGGGGCTCGCCACGGTCGCGGTCGCCCCGCCGCAAGAAGAGTCCGCCGCACAGCGGCCGCGGAGCGAGGACTACGTGGCGACGGCGGAGCTCAAGCCGGTCTACTTCGATTTCGACAAGGCCGCGCTCAGACCCGATGCGGTTGACGCGCTGACCAACAACACGGCGTGGCTGAAGGAGAACGCGGACGCGCTTGTGCTCATCGAGGGCAACTGCGACGAGCGCGGCACGGCCGAGTACAACCTGGCTCTCGGCGATCGCCGCGCGGAGTCGGCAATGGCATACCTCGAGGCCAACGGAATCCCGAGGGAGCGGCTGTCGACCATCTCCTACGGCAAGGAACGGCCGGTCTGCACCGAGAACACCGAGGAATGCAAGACCCAGAACCGGCGCGCCGACTTCCGTATCAAGAGCCGCTGAGCGCGTGACACCAAGCAGCGAGCCGGAGGGCGGCCCCGCCCTCCGGCTCGGACCATCCGAGCACCCGTGATCCGGCCAGTCCAGCTGATCCTCACCCTCCCGCTGCTTTTCGTGGCAGCCTTCACACTTGCGCCGGTGCGCATCGCGACGGCGCAACCCGCCGCGAGTACGGAAGGTGGCGTATCAGGCCCCCGTATCGCGATCGTGCTCGGCAACGATCCAAAGACCGGCCAGCGGTACATCCAGATCGCGGGCCAGAGTACAGCGCCGTATCCGACGATCGATCTCCTCTGCGATGGGAAGCGGTGGACGGTCGCGCTGGCTCGCAAAGACGGCGGCTCGATCTACGAGCCTCCGCGGAGCGTCACGGAGGCCATGCTCACGGCGGTCGATTGCCGGATGTTTCTGCCCGACCAGGAGATCACGCTTGCCCGTGGCCAGCTGTGGGCCGCTTGGGCGACTCAGGCCCGCGGATCAGGGGCCCCGTCCATACTCGTGGGCCAGGTGCTCGACGTCGTGGACGGGAACACGATCCGGGTGAACCTCGGCGACCGCGTGGAGACTGTGCGCTACATCGGGATCAACGCGAAGCAGACCACCCAACCCGCGAAGGCCCCGAGTCAGAGCGGAGAGGACGTCACCGACGTGAACCGGCAGCTCGTCGCGCGCCAGCAGGTGCGGCTGGAGCTGGACGCTCAGGAACGGGATCGCGAAGGACGGCTCCTGGCCTACGTCTTCGTCGCCGACCGGATGGTCAACGCCGAGCTCGTCCGTCGTGGCTCTGCCGAGGCCATGACGATCCAGCCGAACGTGAGATACCGCGATCTCTTCGTCGCGCTCGAGCAAGAAGCGCGCGACGACCGCCGCGGGCTCTGGGCTAATCAGTCGGAGCCCACGACGCCGACGTCGACGTCGGTGGCGCAGCTGAGCCCGAGCGCCAAGGAGCGGCCCGGAATGGCCCCGGAGAGCGCGTGGGCGTGCCCGGCGGCGCAGCCTATCAAGGCCAACGTCAACCCCTTCTCGAGCCCGCGGTGCATCTACCATGTGCCCGACAGCGAGCTCTACAACGCGACCAAGCCCGATCGCTGCTACGCCACGGTGGACGACGCGCGCTCGGACGGCTGTCAGGCCTCTCGGCGGTAGTCTCCGACGGAGTCTTCGCCCCCCAGGGCCTCTCGGCCGTTTCCCCGATCGTTTGACACGGTGACCGGAAGGGAATAAAGTTTCCCGCTACTTCGATCGACTTCCGGGGGGCGTCTATGAGATTGGGGGCGGCGGCGCTGGTTGCCCTCCTGATTCTCGTCAGTATCTCGCCGGCCTTCGCTTCCGAGCCTCACCCTGCAGGACAGATTCCGGACCTCGCCGACGCGAGAGCGGCCTATCGTTCCCTGCCGCTCAGCTTCGAGCCGAACCGGGGGCAGAGCGATCCGCGCGTGAAGTTCATGTCCCGGAGCCAGGGCTTGACGCTCTTCCTCACCTCCACCGACGCCGTGCTGGTCACGCGCGAGGCGTCCCTGAAGATGCGGGTTCTCGGCGCCAATCCCGACGCCGTCGTCCAGGGGCTCGACGCACGTCCCGGGCGCATCCACTCCCTGATCGGCCGCGATCCAAGCAAGTGGCAGACCGACGGGCGAGCGTATGCCCGGGTCCTCTATCGCGAGATCTACCCGGGGATCGACCTCGCCTACTACGGCACGCGCGGGCAGGGGCTCGAGTACGACTTCGTCGTCGCGCCCGGAGCGAACCCGCGCGCCATCCGGCTCGGGTTCGAGGGCGCCGATCGGATCGAGCTGAGCGCGGAGGGCGATCTTCTCCTGCACGTGGGGGCGGCTTCGCTGCGCTTCGGCAAGCCGGTGGTCTACCAGCATGTTGGGGGAGCCCGACGGGAGATCCAGGGCGGGTGGGTGCGTGATGGGGCGGCTACCATCGGCTTTCAGATCGCCGCCTACGACCCGAGTGCGGCGCTCGTCATCGACCCGATCGTGAGCGTCGCCACGTATCTGGGTGGGTTCGGGACGGACCAGGCGTTTGCCGTCGCGGTGGACGCCGCCGGCGCTGTGTACGTGACCGGAAACACGACGTCTCTGAACTTCCCGACGACGGCGGGCGGCTTCGCGCCGGCGCCCCTGGGCGGTACCGATGCCTTCGTCGTCAAGCTCAGCCACGATCTGTCCGCCACGGTCTACTCCACGTTCCTGGGCGGGACCGGCGACGACGCCGGTCGCGACATCGCGGTCGATGCCGGCGGTAACGCCTACGTGACTGGCTTCACGAATTCTACTGACTTCCCGACCACGCCCGGCGCCTTCCAGACGGCGCCGGGCGGCGGCGTGTGCTCCGGGGTTCCCTGCAACGACGCCTTCGTGGTCAAGCTCAACCCGACCGGTGACACCCTCCTCTACGCAACCTACCTGGGCGGCAATGGATCGGACGTGGGCCTCGGGATCGCCGTCGATGGGGCCGGTAACGCACACGTCACCGGCGGCACGTTCTCGACGAATTTCCCGACGACGGCGAATGCGGTGCAGCCGACGGCCACGGCCGGCGGCAGTCGCGAGGCGTTCGTCACAAAGCTCAATGTGCTGGGCTCGGCGCTCGAATACTCGACGTTCCTCGGCGGCACGGGCGACGACGTGGGCAACGCGATCGCCCTGAGCGGCCGCGGGGTCGCGTACGTCACGGGAACGACCGCGTCGCCGACTTTTCCAGTGACGCTCGGCTCGGTCCAAACGGGCTTCGGCGGGCCGGCCGGCGGGACCGACGCATTCGTGACGGCTCTCAGTACCGGCGGGGCACTGATCTATTCGACGTTTCTGGGCGGGATCGCGAGCGACGAGGGCCTGTCCATCACGGTCGACGGCAGCGGCAACGCCTACGTCACGGGCGCGACGTCGTCCCAGAATTTCCCGGTGACGGGCGTCTTCACGTTCACGGGGACGACGACCCAGGCATTTCTGACCGAGCTGAATCCGACCGGCGCCGCGCTCGTCGTCTCGCGCGCCGTCCCGACCGGTCGGCTCGATACGACCGCTCGCGATCCCGGGAGCCCGAGCATCAGCGTCGGGATCGCCCGGGACGGAATCGGCAACATCTTCGTCTCCGGCTCGGAGCTCCGTACCGCAGGCGGGGTTGCCGTCAACACCGACGCGTTCGTCGTTTCGCTGGACTCGACGGCGACGAGCACCACCACGCAGTTCGTGGGCGGTACGGGCGACGACTTCGGTCTCGGCCTGGCCGTCGACGTGACCGGCAACGTGTTCCTGGTCGGGGACACCTCCTCTGCCGACTTCCCGGTGACGGCGTCCGCCGTGCAAACCACTTTCGGCGGAACGACGGACGCGTTCGTCGTCATGATCACCCAGCCGGGGATCATCGCGTCTGGTGGCGGCGGCCATTCGTCGACGTGCTTCATCGCGACGGCGGCGTTCGGCTCGCCGATGGCCCGCGAGGTGGGTGTTCTTCGCGAGTTCCGCGACGACGTCCTTCTTCCGCACGCTGCCGGGCGCGCTGCCGTGGCCGCCTACTACACGATCGGCCCGCCCCTCGCGGGGGTGATCGCCCAGTCCGAGACGCTCAAGGCAGTGGTGCGCGCGAGCCTCGCTCCGATGATCTGGCTGGCGCCGCTCGCACGCGGTCGCGCCACTCTCGCGTTCTACGTCGTGATCGGCGCCGGGAGCCTCCTGGCCGGGCTTCTCGGCGTCGCGCCGGCCGCGCGGCGCGCGCGTCTGGGACGCCGCGCGGCGCTCGCCGCGACTTTCGTAACCGCGCTGCTCATCGGCTCGGGCATCGCGCTGCTCGATCTGAGCGATCACCAGCGTTCCGACTTCGCCTCGACGCAGAGCCGGCCGGCTCCAGCCGTCAGCGCGCCCGCTGTCGATCGCGGGCCCGCGCCGACGCGGGCGGCAGGCACGGCAGCGGGCGAGGACGCGCGTCCCGTCCCCGGCATTCGTGTGGTCGGGGCGGACCGTTACCAGGTCGCGCTCGGCGCGTCGGGCGGCTCGATGCCCGACCTCGCGCGCATCGTCACGGTCCGACCGACGCTGGCCGGCTTTCAGATCATGTCGGACATCGGCGACGGCATCTTGACGGCGGACGGGCTCCTTGTGACGAATCCGAAGCTCGCCGCCTTGGCGGGCATCGATGCGGGTGACCGGATCCTCGCCATCAACGGGCACCCGCCGGCGGGGGGCTTCTTCCTGGCGGTCGTCAAGCTGCGCCGCGATCCCGACAGCGGAACCGTTCGCGTCGCGGTGGACCGGGCCGGCACGCGCATCGAGAAGACCGTCGTCATGCGCTGAGTCTCCGCGGCTCTCGGCGGGTCAGCGCCCGCACGTGGGAGGAGCGTCGCGGCGGCCGTGGAGAAAGTCGTCGAGGAGCCGCCGCGGCTCGGCCTGCTCTTTCCACGCGTCCCGGATCTTCTGCTTCTGCGCCTCGCTGAGATGCCAGGAGAGCGGTGAGTCGTCGTTGGCGTAGGAGAAGCAGATGCCCCCGAGCCGGCCGCGGAGGCCGGCCAGCAGCTCGAGCTCCATGTCGTTGCGGGCCTTCGGTCCGGCGCTGCGAATGTTCAGCAGGGTCACCAGCGGGGCGCCCATCTGGAAGGCCCAGCTCCGGTTGCGTCCAGGACTATCCGCCTCCAGCGACCCGATGAGGACGATCGCGACGCGCAGCCGGTCGGCGCAGGAGGCGCCGGTCTCGTCGACGGGCGCCGTGCCGCTGAACGCCGTGTCGAGCCAGTCGACGAGCGTGCCGACTCCGTAGTTATCCTGATAACCGCCGTCCGCGACGTGCCACCGGGTGGGATCCTCGGGCCACGCCCGGGAGACCGGCGTGACGTACGTGAAGGTCGCCGACAGCCGCGCGGCTGTCACGACCGAGATGTCTCGGCCGGGATAGATGCGGTCGGAGGTGTCCGTCCGCATCGGGCGAGTCCGGGCGCCCGGCTTCGTGTCGAAGCTGCCGAAGACGAGGCGCCGGCCCGTCTCGACGACCGTGGCATTGAACGCGACCGCGGGGCGGCGACCGTTCGCCGCGTCGTCGCGCCATTGCGCGAGCGTCTGGGCGCGCGCCGGCCAGTCTCGTGCCCACGCCAGCTCGAGCGTCCGGGCGCGATCGGTGGCCGACTCCGGAACGAACGGCCAGAACGTTCGCCAGAGGTCGGGATAGGTGAAGCCCCAGGCGACACTGTTGAGGCTCGAGCGCACGGCGAGCCGGCGGATGTCCTCGAGCGCCTGCGGCGGCGGCCCGTCGGGGCCCGCGAACGCACCGACGAAGTACATGGTGCCTACGCTGCCACCCGACACCGAGCTCACAATCCGGAGCGATCGGGAAAAGTCGGGCACCTCCTGGTGCAGCCGCGTCAGGACCTCGGCTGTCCAGCCGGCCGCTCGGATGCCGCCGCCGCTAGTGGCGACCGCAGTCAGCCGGCAGCCGTTCAGGACGGCGACGAGATCCGACGGCTCGGCGCCACGCGCGGGGGAGCCGCCGCTCGACGGCGGAGCCTGCGTATCGAAGAAATGATCGGTCGGCGAGACGAACGCGAGCACGAGCAGGAGTGCCGGGACGACGAGCGCGGGTACGCGATAGCGATCGAGAAAGAACGCGGCGCCCGAGAACATCCACGTCGGAAGCGTCAGGAGCCCCAGCAGGTAGGCGAGCGCGGGCACGATCGCGCTTCGCTCGGCCGTGGGGTGGTCCAGGTAGAACGCAAGCGCGTAGACGGCGAGCCAGGCCAAGAGGATCAGCGAGGCGAACACGTGACCGGAGAGTAGCCCGGTTTCCGAGATGTAGCCCGGGGCCCCGCCCGGGCCGACGCGCTGCGAGACCGTCGTGGACAGGGTTTGCGCGACCGCCGGCGCAGCGCGCTGGCGGGCGCGAGTCGGAATGAACTGGCGCGGAACGACCAGATCCGGAGTCACCGCGCCCTCCCGGAAGTCGGCGCGCTCCAGCGAGGCGGGCTCGGCGGTGAGGAAGCGCAGGGACTCGCCGATCCACACGATGGCCAGCGCCGCCGCAGTGCCCAGCAGCGCGCCGCCGAGCAGCTGGGCCAGGAGCCAGAGGTCGCGCCCGCTCGCCTCCATGAACGAGCGGACGAGCGCGAATACGATCAACCACCAGGCGGCGGCGAGCGCGAGGAGCGGCTGCCAGAGCGGCATCTTCGTAGGCGAGCCGAAGCTCGGAACGCCGCCGAACCGGAGGTGACCGTAGAGCAGCACGAGGCGCGCGTTGACGAGGACCGTGGCCGCGCTCAGCACGGCGGCCAGCGCGACCGCGAACAGCTCCCAGGGACCGAGCACGTAGAGATTGGCCAGCGCGTTGCTGAAGACGGTGCTGGAGAGAACAGGCAGGACCACGAGCGTGAGAGCGAGCAGCAGCGGGAAGCGCGCCAGGTAGAAGTAGACCAGGCGCTCGCGCACTTTGTGCAGCCAGACGAGGAGGAGCGCGCCGAGGCTCGCGACCAGAAAAGCGTACTTGCTGCGGGTGAACAGGCTGGCGAATTCCGCGAGGGACGCCGGCCGCCCGTCGAACGTCCAGGCCAGATAGGCGGTCGCCACGTTCTCGGCCAGATCGAAGCCGGCGACCACGAACGGGAGCCAGATGAGCAGGGGGCCGATCGCGGGCGGCGCCGTGCGCGCGATCGGTCGTGCGATGCAGACGGCGTAAACGACGGGAAAGACGACGTCGAGCGTCAGCTGGGTCCAGGTATAGAGCGAGCGCCCTCGGGGGCCGATCTGCCGGAGGAAGTCGGCGACCTGCGCGGGCGTGTAGCCCTGCCAGAAGCTATCCGGCGGATCGGCGCCGCCGAGGTATTTCCTGCGCAAAAGGAAGAGCGCGATACCGATGACGAGGGCGACGAACCAGCGAGTCCACGAGCCGGATTTCAGTCGGTCGTACATCGGCGGCGCGGCGGTCGGCGCCCCGTCGGTGCTTCCGAGGAGAGTCTTGAAGTGGCGGAGCTGAGGCGTGCTGACCCCGCAGCCGCCCTGGAAGATGAAACGCTTCTGCTCCCCGCGTCACGGCGGACTCCGCTACGCACCCCAGAGAGCCTATCACGGGCGCGCGCCGCTACCGCAGGCACCCTGACGCGGACCGGAAGGAGGTAGCGAAGACCTGTTACGCGTAGTGACCAAAAATCAGGTGTTGTCCTCGGCGAACTCAGGTGTTCACCGCGTTTCGGGCAGTGTGGCAGGCCCTAAACTCCGCATAGCCAAGTGTTAACGTCTGCGACGCAAAGGGGCGCCGATGGAGCAGCCGTGGACCTGCCCGGGAGTGCTCCAAGACGGTCACCGCAGAAGATACGGTCGTCCTCGCGCGAGCTTGTCTCGCCCACCTCTACTGTGCTAGCCGGCGCCGAGCTATCCCACCTGTCAGCCCGAGAGGGGCGCTACTGATGAATGAGCAGAAGCGGTCATGCCCGCAGTGCTCCCAAGTGATCTCGCCCGAAGATACCATCGTGTTCGGTCACGGACTTCTGGGCCATCTCGATTGCCGACGACCTCGTGTCCTGAGCGCCGAAGAGCGCACGCTCCTCTTCCTCTACTGCCCGAACCACAAAATCGCTGAGTGCTCCACGTGCCTCAGACAGTTCTTCTTGCGCGAAATCGCTTCACTGGACCGCTTCGGCGTTCGCTTACACGTGTGCCCGCATTGTCACGCCGACCTGACCGACAGCATCCGTGCGCATCTCTACGGCTGTACGATGCTGCCGGCGCTCGTGAGACATCGGGCGCAGGCAGCGCGCGAGGCTGCGCGAAACCTGGTGAGGCCAAGCCACCAAGTGAGTAACCGGGCAGATGTGCGGATGCGAGAGGCCGAAGCTGCGCTCCACGCGCTCCGAGCGAGCATGCGACAGCCGCCCCGGAAGCGCAGCGCCTAAGTCGGGGCCGACGCCGTGGCACGCGACGCAGCGCGCGGCGTGCGAGGCGCTGAAAGCTCGGAGACTACCCTCCGCGACGTGGGTTCTCGGCGAGCGCGTCGGCTCTCGAACAGCGCCGCGTCAGTCTCTCGGATCAGGGAGGTCAGCAGGCACGCGAGCATGCGCCAACGCCGGATCACCTCGGCAAGCGCCACCATCTCGTGCGAACGGTGGTAGTGACAGGTTCTCTTGCGGCGAGCGTCGTCCTAGCGCTGCCGTTCGTGGCCACGGAATGGCCGGTATTCTTGACCGCGGTGCCGGTGAGTGTGAGGCCGCCGTCCAGTCCCGAGAGCCGGCCGATGTCCGCAGAACCGGACCAAGCGCGGACAGAACAACCTTCAGTGGTAACCGCGCTCTCCGGAGGGCCTACGAAGCCCCCGCGACGTGAACGCATACCCGCCAAGCGCGCCAAAGAGGTTTCGCGACCGGACCGTTCTTCGCTACAGAGCCGTTCGCCGGAAGCGAGCCTGTCGCCTGCGACCGCCTCTCCGCCCACGACGCAGAGCAGTGGCCTGACCGACAGCCCGCGCGGCAACACCCGAACCTTCGTTGCCGTCGCCCTCGATGCCTGCCGCCGAGTCGACCGGCGGGTCGCCGCCCGAAACGACCGAACGCGTTGCCACCGCTCCGATTGAAGACCCCGCTAGCCAGACCGTCAAGGCACAGGTCATCGTGCGCTCCATCCCGGGAGCACCGCCGTTAGGATCAGCAGGCGGAGGCAGCGGCTTGGAGACATTCCCCGAGGGTCGTACTCCACGACCCATCGACCGCCCGATCCACTGAACCATCGACCGGGCGCTCCCAAGGATTCGGCGTCCCGCGGCACGAGTTCAATGATAGGGCGACTGGACAGCCGCGGTTTCATCTCGAACGCGAGGCCAGGAGCTAAACCTAGTGGGTCACGTCGACGACGACCGCGAGGCACGCCCGGAGCCGACGGCCAAGCCCGATCCCATTACTTCGCGATAGCCGAGCCGCCCCTTTCCGCGTCCGGGTTAGGATTCGTGCGGAGGCGCCCCAGCATGACCTACACCTGGCTGCTATTCGACGCCGACGGGACGCTCTTTGACTACGACCGGGCGGAGGCGACGGCGTTGGAGCATGCTTTCGCGGAGGTCGGCACGGTATTCGAGCCGACCTACCTGAACGCCTACCGGGAGATCAACACGCGCGTCTGGCGAGAGTTCGAGGACGGGCGGATCACGGCCGAGCGGCTCCGCCTGCGCCGGTTCGAGCTGCTCTTCGAGGCCCTGCGCCAGCCGCTGGCGCCAGCGGCGTTCAGCCCCGTCTACCTCCGCCACCTCGCCCGCGCCAGCCACCTGATCGAAGGCGCACGAGAGGTGGTCCCCGCCCTGTGCGCGAAGTACCGCCTCGCGCTCATCACCAACGGGCTCAGCGACGTCCAGCGCCCGCGACTGGCGAGCTCAGTGATCCGCAACTGTTTCGCAGAGGTGATCATCTCGGAGGAGGTGGGCGCCGTTAAGCCCGACCCAGCGATCTTCGACGCCACCTTCGAGCGGCTGGGCCATCCACCGCGCGCCGAAGTGCTTCTCATCGGCGACAGCCTCACCTCCGACATCGCGGGCGGCCGCGGCTACGGCCTGGCCACCTGCTGGTTTAATCCCACCGGCGCCGCGCGCCCGGCCGACGCGACGTCGACCTACGAAATCCACCACCTGAACGAGCTCGCCAGGCTGCTGTTGTAGCAAGGGGCGGTGGGGCCTAGCGTGGCCGCGGCCCCGCCGAAGGCTGGCGTTATACGCCGCCATCGCCATCGCGACCTCACCGGCCGCGCGGCTCCGGTCATGTCATCTCTTCCAGCCCAGCCAGTTACAGACCGCGCGGCCCATGACCAGCTCGAGGTCGTGGCCCTTGAGCCACGGCAGCTCCTCGGTGAACAGCGTCACGCACTGGCGCCACGGGCAGGGCATGCGCGTGATGTCCGTGCCCCAGAAGAATCGCGTGGGGCTGAACGCGTCATAGAGCCGGTGCAGATTGTCGTGGATGTCCGCGAACGGGTACGCGCGCCCGGAGTAGCTCGGCGCCCCGGTGGCCTTCATCGCGACGTTGGGGTATCGCGCGAGCGCGACCACCTCGGGGATATTCGTCCATAGGTCCGGATGACTCGCCGTGCCGCCCGACGGCCGACCGAGGTGATCGAGGATCAGCCTCAAGTTCGGATGCCGCTGCGCGATCTCCGCCACCTTCGGAAGGAACCCGGCAGCCATCAACGCGATGGGTAGGCCGGCGCGCTCCGGGCCACAGCCAGTCGACGGTGCCGTCGGTCAGCCACGCACTCTGGTGAGACGGAGGGAACGTGAAGCGCAGGCCGAGCATTCCCGGACGCTGCGTCCATGTGTCCACGAGTGTCCGGCTCTCCGGCTTCTCGACCGGGAAGTTGCCGAGGATCACGAACCGATCCGGATGCTGCCGCGCGGCCTCGATGGCCAGCTCGTTCGCCTTCGGATCCCACGGCGTGTGGGGTGTGAGCACTGCGGCATCGACACCGCCCGCGTCCATCTCGCGGAGCGCGTCGGCCTTGGTGTAGGCGGGGATTTGACGGTGCCATGGCGTCGTGGGGTTGCCAGCGTTCCAGAGGTGGATCTGGGCGTCGACGATCAGCCATGTGCAGCTCCTTCTCACATGTGCGTGACGAGCGCTGATCGTAGCGAGCGGCCCGCGCCGTCGTCAAGCGCGCGAGTGGTCGAACAGCGAAGCCCGCCAGAACCGGGCGGTGCTACCAGAGGAGTCGGCCGCGTGGGCGAACTCGCGCATACTGCTGCGAGGCATCGGCGCGCACTAGAATAGCGCATGTCGATGCGACGCCTCGAAAAGCTGCTGGTGCTCGTGCTGACCGTCGCGGCTGGCTGCGGAGGGAGCGGCGAGCGCGGCGCGCGCGTGTCGATCGAGCTCTTCCCCGTCTACGCCCGGGCCCAAGGCGCAGGCGCAGACATCTTCGCGCTGCATCCGCCGCGCGCGGCGTCCTGGATGCTCGCGTTCGACGGAAAGACGCACCCGCACGAGGTGGTGCGGGCCGCGATGGCGAGCGAGCTTCGCTCGGAGTCGCTCGTGGTGCACTCGACCTCGTGGCGGCACGACGCCGAGAGTCGCGCGCTGATCCTGACCTACGTCGCCGTCATCGCGGAGAGGAGCCCGCCGCGCGGGTTCGTGGAGCAGCGGGTCGAGCGCGCGCCCCTCGCACGCGGCGGCGCCACAACGCCACCGGCTCGGATTCGGACCGAGGCCGTGCTGAGCCATGCGATGGAGCACCTCGCCTGGCTGCTGTGGGTGGACCCGGCGGTTCGCTCGGCGCTCCCACCCGAGTGGGCCCCTGCGCTCGCGCCATATGTTCCGGAGCAGTTCCGCGAGCTCGGCGGTACCCCGTGATCGGAACTTGCATCCGGGTTATACGTTCACTGCATCCTGGGGTTGGCCCGCCCGAACTGGCATGGCAAAGGCGCCGCGTACAGAGATCGTGGGCTTGGGGTTCACTCGCGAGGAGCGCGAGGAAGTCGAGGAGGCCCGGCGGGATGGGCAACGCGTCCCCGAGCGACCGCGTCCGATCGGCGACGAAGATATACGCCAAGATGCGGCTAAATCCGAGGCGCTTCAGCGAGTACCTGGCGCCGCTCCTGGTCGGAAGCGCGTCGTCCGGTGCTTCCGTCGTCAGGGCATCAGGATCGAGAAGGCGACGAGGCAGGCCGTGCTGGGACGGTACGGCTGCCACAAACTTGATTTATTAAGTTGGTGGAGCTGAGGGGAGTCGAACCCCTGACCCCAAGACTGCCAGCCTTGTGCTCTCCCAACTGAGCTACAGCCCCACGCGAGGAATCACCCTACAAGGGCGCTCGGAAGCTTGTCAAGGAATGGTACCGGGGGCGGGAGTTGAACCCGCACGCCCTTGCGGGCACCAGATTTTGAGTCTGGCGTGGCTGCCGTTACACCACCCAGGCCCTTGTCTATCGCCGGGATAGTGTACAACTACCCGACTCTGGATCGTCCAACGGGACGCCCGTCGGCACGGTCAAGACGGGGAAAGAAACTTTTCGGCTTTGAGACGCTTGCGGGAGAGGCAGGGAACATCTCGACTGTAATACATCCAGCCGAGCAGCCGCAGTGATTCCCGTTTGGCATAGCGGAGGGCCCAGATTGGCCGCTGGCGTTTCCCGGCGCTGTTGTGAACGGCGCCGGAGACTCCGACGAGCCTCTGAGTGTTCGCCCGAATCCACTCGAGAAAGGGACGGCTTGCGGAGACCAGCGACACATACAGGCGTTCGTACACGTAGGACGGATTCTTCGTCGCGTGATATCTGTCCGTGTACACGAGCACGCAGCCGTCGCCGCAACCTCGAAAGAAATCGGCGTAGAGCTTGTCCGGCACCGTCAGTGGCCCCAGGGTGCGACTCTTGGCAGGCGTGAGTCCGACGCTGATGAACCAGTCGTACAGACCGCGGTCGCGCCACTGAACTTTGTAAAGGAATCCAGTCAAGCTTCGGACTCGAAAGATCCTGGCGTTCAGCCGAAGACGGCGGCTTAGCGTCTCGATCTGATCCAGATCTTTGGAGACCAGCGACAACTGGCCTCTTCTGCGGGCAAGATTTCCGTCGGTCGCCATCAAGCCAAGGGCGTAGGCGATCTCCGGGCTCCAGTCGACGCCGCCGACCTCGGCCCAACTGTGGGGGACGGGCCCTGTCGGACGCGCGTCCACACCAAACTGCCGCAGTCGCCGCAAGATCGTCGCGCCCGAGCACCCGAGTTTTGTCGCAATGTCAGCGGCCGAGAGACTGTCGAGGACATAAAGCTGCCGCAGCAGTCCGGGGTCGGTGGTGATGCGTGATCTGGGCACTGGTGAGCTCTCGACGACCAGGCTCCGCCCGCGCCGCCCGCACGTCAACGCCCACAATCCAAGACATGTATGCATTCGCAGACACCGTGCAAATCGTTGAAATCATGTGATGTATACTGAGTCAACGCTATTTCGGCGTTGCCAACCTGTTACAAGGAGGACGCCAATGTTCAGACTCGTCGCCCTGCTGGTCGCCGTCCTGTTCGCCACTGTCTCGCTCGGCTTCTCGCCGGCTCTGGCGCAGACCAAGACCGATGCGCCGGCGAAGAAAGACGCGACCAAGACCGAGACCAAGTCCGACGCGAAGAAGAAGGAGCCGCTCGACATCAACACCGCGTCGGCGGACGAGCTCAAGGCTCTGCCGGGTATCGGCGACGCGTACGCGAAGAAGATCGTCGAGGGGCGTCCGTACGCACGGAAGGACGACCTGACGAAGAAGAACATTGTGCCCAAGGCCACGTACGACAAGATCAAGGACAAGATCATCGCGAAGCAGTAGTAGCGCGCGAATCGCGTAGAGGGCGGCATGGGCGAGCGGTCGTTCGCGGAGGACGTCAAGCAGCTCGGGTACGGCGCGGGCGATCTCCTCCATGGCGAGGGGATCCTCGCCATCACCAAGGCGCTGCTCCAGTCCGGCGTGAGCTACGTCGGCGGCTACCCGGGCGCGCCGGTCTCGTACCTGATCGACGTCCTGGCCGACGCGAACGAGCCGCTCCTCAAGCCGCTCGGCATCTACTTCGAGCAGTCCGGCAGCGAGGCCGCCGCCGCCGCGCTCCTGGGCGCCTCCATCAACTATCCGATGCGGGGCGCGGTCACCTGGAAGTCGGTCGTCGGCACGAACGTGGCGTCGGACGCCCTCTCGCACGTAGCGTCGGCCGGGGTCATCGGCGGTTCCGTCATTGTCATCGGCGAAGACTACGGCGAGGGCGCGTCCATCCTCCAGGAGCGGACCCACTCGACTGCGCTGAAGTCGTCGGTTCCGCTCCTCGACCCGCGCAACAGCCTCGATGCCTTCGCCCGCTTCGTCGAGGAAGGCTTCGGCCTCTCGGAGGCGTGCAACGAGCCGGTCTTCTTCTCGATCCGCATTCGCGCCTGCCACATGCGCGGCACCCTCCGGTGCAAGGACAATGTGCGGCCGGCCATCAGCATGCGCTCGCCGCTCGGCGCGCCGAGCTTCAGCATCGATCGCATCAACCTGCCGCCGTTCACGTACCAGATGGAGGCGCAGAAGTTCGAACGGCGCCTGCCGGCCGCGCGACGCTACATCGTCGAGCGTCAGCTCAACGAGCACTTCCGCGGCGACGAGGCACACGTCGGGATCGTCATGCAGGGCGGGCTCTGGAACACGACCTTGCGGGGGCTCCACGTGCTCGGTCTTGCCGACACGCGCGGCCGCACGCCGATTCCCTTGCTGGTGCTCAATGCCATCCATCCACTGGTACCGGAGGAGCTGATCGATTTCCTCCGCGGCAAGCGCCGGGTGCTGGTGGTGGAAGAGGGGATGCCGAATTACATCGAGCGCGAGCTCAAGGCGCTCGCCCACGAAGCGCGACTCGACGTCGAGATCCAGGGCAAGGAGCTCTTCTCGCCCCACGGCGAGTACGTCCCGCACCTCGTCATCGGCGGCCTGCGCCGCTTCCTCACCTCGGCGGGGCTCACCTCCCAGACGAGCAGCGCCATCGAGGAGCGGTATCGCGCGCTCACCGCGCACCGGGAGAAGGTGGGGGCTGTACTGACGGAGCCGGTCGCCAAGCGGCCGCCATCCTTCTGCACCGGCTGTCCGGAACGACCCGTGTTCTCGGCGCTGAAGATCTTGAGGATGCGCGAGCCGGCGATCGGTGACACGCACGTGGCGGCCGACATCGGCTGCTCGACCTTCTCGACGCAGGCGCCGTTCAACGTTGGCAACTCCGTCCTCGGATACGGGATGGGGCTCGCGTCATCGAGCGCCGTGTCGCCGCTGTTCGGCAAGCGCACGATCTCGGTGATGGGCGACGGGGGCTTTTGGCACAACGGCCTCACCAACGGGGTCGCCAACGCGATGTACAACCGCCAGGACTCGGTCCTGGTCGTCCTCGACAATTTCTATGCCGCGGCGACCGGCCAGCATCACGTGCCGTCGACCGGCAAGAACGCGCGCAACGAGCCCGTGCCGATGACGATCCCCGACGCCCTGCGCGGCCTGGGCGTGAAGTGGATCCGCACCGTGAATTCCTATCGGATCGGCGACGTGCTGGCGACAGTCCGCGAGGCGCTGACGACGCGCGCCGCCGGGCTCAAGGTCATCATCGCCAGGAACGAGTGCATGCTCGAGCGCCAGCGCCGGGAGCGGCCCCGGATCCGGCAGCTCGCGGCCGCCGGCCAGGAGGTCGTCCAGCCGCGCTTCGGCGTCGACCCCGACGTGTGCACGGGCGATCACTCGTGCATGCGCCTGAATGGCTGCCCGTCGCTCACCCTGCGAGAGAGCCCAGACGCGCTCCGCGAGGATCCGATCGCCCACGTCGACGACACGTGCGTGGGCTGCGGCGTCTGCGGCGAGGTCGCCCACGCCGCGGTGCTCTGCCCCTCGTTTTACGAGGTCAAGGTGATCACGAACCCGACCCGATGGACGCGGTTCGTGAGCCGCGTGCGCAAGGCCGTCATCCGCCGGCTCGCCGCCGCCACGGCGTGACCGATCGATCTGTCCTGAGCCTCCTGATCCCCGCCGTCGGCGGGCAGGGGGGCGGCGTGCTCCTGGAATGGATCGTCGACGCTGCCACCGTCGACGGCTATCCCGTGCACGGCACGTCGATCCCGGGTGTCGCGCAGCGGACCGGCTCGACGAGCTATTACATCGAGCTCGCCATCGAGCGCGGCGGCGACGACGATGCCCTGCCGATCTTCTCGCTCTACCCGGTGCCGGGCGCGCTCGACGTGCTCCTGGCCCCCGAATTCCTCGAGGTCGCTCGCTCGATCGAGCTCGGGTTTCCATCGCCGTCGCGGACGACGATCATCGCCAGCACACACCGGCTCTACTCGATCCACGAAAAGATCGTGACCGGGCGCGGGATCTATCCGATCGAGCGTCTCCAGGAAGCGGCGCGCGCCTTCTCGCGCTCGCTCGTCGCCTTCGACGCCTTGGCGCTCGCCCGCGAGCACCGCACCGAGGCCAACGCGGTGCTCCTCGGCGCCCTCGCGGGCTCGAGTGCCTTGCCGATCAGCGGCGACGCGTACCGCCAGGCGATCCGCGCCAAGGGCGTTCAGGTGGACGCGAACATTCGTGGATTCGAAGCTGGGCTCGCAGCGGCCGCGCGCGGGGCGGCGCCGGCGGCCCCGGCTCCCACGGCCGCCACGCCGAGCCCAGACGTAGCGCGAATGGCGGAGAGCTTCCCCGCCGCGCTGCACCCGATCCTCCATCCGGCGCTCACCCGTCTCATCGACTACCAGGGCCGCGCCTACGCCGAGCGATACCTGCAGCAGCTGCGTCCGTTCGTCCAGCGGGGCGACCTCGAGCTCGCTCGAATCGTCGCCCGCAACCTCGCGGTGTGGATGAGCTACGAGGACGCGGTCCGCGTGGCGCAGCTCAAGACGCGAGCGAGCCGCTTCGAGCGGATCGCGCAGGAGAAGGGTGCCGACGGCGGCGAGATCGTCGTGACGGATTTTCTCAAGCCGGACCTTGACGAGATCTACGGCGTCCTGCCCTACCGGCTCGTCGCGCCGTTCGCGCGCTGGGCCGAGCGCCGCTGGCCCCACGGCCGCCCGGCCCTGGGCCAGCACGTGAAGACGACGACCGTGAGCGGCTATCTGCGCGTCTGGCTGCTCACGCTGCTACGCCCGCTGCGCCCGATCTCCTATCGCGCCCACGAGGAGCACGGGCGCATCGCGCGATGGCTCGCCGCGGTCGAGCAGTGCGCCGCGCTGGACGCCGAGCTGGCGCGCGAGATCGCGCGGTCGGCGCAGCTCGTCAAGGGATACGGCGACATTCGTCGCCGTATGATCGGCCACTTCGACCGTCTCCTCGAAGCCGTGACGCGCGTGGCCGAGCGGCGCGCGGCGAGCGGAGGCGGCTTCGAGGAGCTGCGGAGCCTGGCGTCGCGCTATCGCGCGCTCGTCCTGCAAGGACCCGACTCGGAAGCGGAGGCGGCGGCGCTCGCCGCCGAGGCGCTCGCCCGGCGGTAGGGCGCGCCGGCCAGCGCTGCCCCGATCGACACTCGTTCGGAGCCCGCGAAAGCCCACGCCGGGGCGCTCGGCCCCGCGGGGCGCGTGCTATACTGACGGCCCGGGTCGATCTGAAGGAGGCAAATCTTGTCGGGCTACCTGCCCGTGCTCATCTTCGCCGCATTCATCGTCGCCTTCGGTGTCGTGTCGCTCGCCATCGCGCGCGTGCTCAGGCCCGGCCGCCCCGACGCCGTCAAGCTGATGAACTACGAGTGCGGCGCCGAGCCGATCGGATCGGCGTGGGTGCAGTTTCCCGTCGGCTTCTATCTGGTGGCGCTGGTGTTCATCGTCTTCGACGCGCTCGCGGTGTTCCTGTTCCCGTGGGCGCTGGTACTGCGGGCGGTGGGCCTGAGCGCCTTCTGGGTCATGGCGGTATTCGTGGCCATCCTCGGGCTCGGCTGGCTCTACGCGTACCGGGAAGGCGTGCTCGAATGGAAGTGAAGCGGCCCACTCCCCAGATTCCAGCGCCCGTCTGGACCGAATTCAAGGATCTGCAGGAGTGGGAGAAGTACCACCAGTCGCGGGCCGAGGACGACAAGACCTCGAACGCGCTCGCCTCGATCGCGGACGCGATCCACCACATGCCGGGCGGCTGGATCGTCACGACGTCCACCGAGAAGATCTTCAACTGGGCGCGCAAGTCGTCGATCTGGCCGGTCACGTTCGGCCTCGCCTGCTGCGCGATCGAGATGATGGCCACGTTCGCGTCCCGCTTCGACGTCGAGCGCTTCGGCATGGTGCCGTGGGCCTCGCCGCGCCACTCCGATCTGATGATCGTTTCCGGGACCGTGACGATCAAGATGGCCCCGATGCTCAAGCGCATCTACGACCAGATGCCCGACCCCAAGTGGGTGGTTTCGATGGGCTCGTGCGCGAACTCGGGTGGTCCCTTCCGTCACGGCTACCACGTGGTCAAGGGCGTCGATCGCGTCGTGCCCGTCGACGTGTACGTGCCCGGGTGCCCGCCCACGCCGGACTCGCTCATGTACGGCCTGCTCAAGCTCCAGGATCAGGTCAACGAGTTTCAGCAGACCGGCAAGCGCTCTGCCTCGTCCGACCCCAGGGGAGCATGACGCCCGCCGACGCACGCGCACTCATCCAGGAGCGGTTCGGGCTGGACGCGGTTGCCGACGCAGGACTCACCGTCAGTGTTCCGCGCGAACGATGGCAAGACTTCGGTCGCTTCGTCCGGGACGATCTCGGCTGCCGCTACTTCAACTGGCTCTCAGCCGTCGACTGGAAGGATCAGGGACTCGAGGTCGTGTGCCGCGTCGAGAATCTCGAGGCGGCCCTGGTCGTCATCATGCGCACGCGGCTGGCGGCGGGTCAGACGGCCTGCCCCACGCTCACCAACCTGTACCAAGGCGCCGACTGGATGGAGCGCGAGTGCTACGACATGTTCGGCGTGGTCTTCGAGGGCCATCCGGATCTCCGGCGAATCCTCCTGACCGACGACTGGGTCGGCTACCCGCTCCGGAAGGACTACGCCGTGGACACCGCGTTCGCGCCCTACCGGTGATCACACAGGAGAGGAGATTCTCGCGATGATCTACGAGCTGCGCACCTATACGCTCCAGCCCGGCAAGCAGGGCGAGTACCTCAAGTACAATTCCGACATCGGGCGCCCGATTCGCGGCGACAAGTTCGGCAAGCTCGAGGGCTCGTGGACGACCGAGTTCGGCACGCTGAACCAGTACGTGCACCTCTGGTCGTACGCGGATCTCGTCGAGCGCGAGCGTTTGCGGGCCGAGCTGGCGAAGAACGAGGCGTGGAGCCGGGACTACCTCCCCAAGATCCGGCCGCTGCTGCTCGCCCAGGAGAACAAGATCCTGTCGCCCCAGCTGCCGCTGAAACCGCCGGCCGACGGCGGGCACATCTACGAGCTCAGGACGTACCGGAGCCAGGTGGGCAAGGCGGGAGAGTGGCTCAGCTACTTCAAGGCGATCATGCCGGTGCGCGAGAAGTACTCGAAGAATGTCGGCGCCTGGCAGACCGAGGTCGCCCAGCTCAACGAGGTCGTGCACCTCTGGGCGTACCGCGATCTCAACGACCGGGCAGCCACGCGCGGCAAAGTTCTTCAAGATTCGGAGTGGCAGGCCTTCCTCGGCAAGTCGGCGCCGCTGCTCCTCGAGATGCGCTCGATCGTGCTCATCCCGGCTCCCTCGTCGCCTATGCGGTAGTGCGAGCCGCAGGCCGTCGCGGGGCTGGGGCCCCGCCGTCCGAGGCGAGCGGAAGAGAAAGAGTGCGAGCCGCAGGCCGTCGCGGGGCTGGGGCCCCGCCGGCCGAGGCGAGCGAAATATAAAATAGGGCACACCACAAAACCAATGCCCGACAAGCAGGTCGTGGAGCTGGGCTACGGGGGCAACGAGCGCCTCATGATGAACATGGGGCCTCAGCACCCTTCGTCTCACGGCGTGTTCCGGATGATCCTCACGCTCGAGGGCGAGACGGTCGTCGGCGTCGACGCCGTCATCGGCTATCTCCATCGCTGCCACGAGAAGCTGGGCGAAACGCTCACGTACGTCCAGTACCCGTCCATCGCGTCGAAGACCGACTACGTCGCGGCCATGACGTCCGAGCTGGCGTACGTCTCGGCCGTGGAGAAGATCGCGAAGTTCGAGGTGCCCCGGCGCGCGCAATACCTGCGCGTGATCGCGGCCGAGCTGCAGCGGATCGCCTCGCACTGCCTCTGGCTCGGCACGTGGTGCCTGGATATGGGCGGCGCTCTCGGCGGCGGCGCGACGGTGTTCCTCTACTGCATCCGCGAGCGCGAGATGGTCCTCGACCGCTTCGAGGAGCTGACCGGCGCGCGGCTCCTGTACGGCTTCCACCAGATCGGCGGGACCCGCTACGACCTGCCGCCCGGCTGGGACAAGAAGGTGCGCGAGACGGTCGACTTCATCGAGGCGCGGCTCGACGAATACGAGGCCATGCTGGAGGAAAATACCTTCTTCCGCGTGCGCACGCAGGGCGTCGGTGTGATCTCGCGGGAGCTCGCCCAGGCGGTCGGCGTCTCGGGCCCGCTCATCCGGGGCTCGGGGGTGGGTTACGACGTGCGACGGGCCGAGCCCTACTCGTCGTACACGGACTTCAACTTCGAAGTTCCGGTCGAGACCGCCGGCGACTGCTACGCGCGCTACCGCGTGCGGATGGTCGAGTTCCGGCAGTCGATCCGGATCGTGCGCCAGGCGCTCGACGGGCTCCCGGAGGGGCCGATCTCGTCGCGGCCGGGCGTGAAGTCGGTCGGGCAGGTCCGGGTGCCGAAGGGCGAGGGCTACGCGCGGGTCGAGGGCGCGCGGGGCGAGGTCGGCTGCTACATCGTGAGCGACGGCGGGCCGAAGGCGTATCGCATGAAGTGGCGGGGGGCGTCCTTTTCGAACCTGGCCGTCCTGCCCCACATCGTCCCCGGGCACAAGGTCGCGGACGTGGTGGCGATCATGGGCTCGGTCGATCCCGTATTCGGCGAGGTGGACCGCTAGGATGACGCTGCCGCCCCCGCTCGGGCACGCGATCACCGCGTTCATCGTACTGAACGCGCTCCTGGTGCTGGTCGCCTACGTGACGCTGCTCGAGCGGAAATTCGCCGCGCGAATGCAGTCGCGGATCGGCCCGTACTACGTGGGCCGTCCCCACGGGTGGCTCCAGCCCATCGCCGACGCGCTCAAGCTCATGATGAAGGAGGACATCATCCCGACCGCTAGCGACCGCTGGGTCTACAACCTGGCGCCGCTCGTGTTCCTGGTGCCGTGCCTCCTCATCTTCGCGACCATCCCGTTCGCCCCCGAGCTGGGCGTGGCCGACCTGAACATCGGCGTGCTGTTCTTCCTGGCCGTCTCGTCGCTCGAGATCGTCGGCCTGTTCATGGGCGGCTGGGGCTCGAACAACAAGTACGCCCTCCTTTCCGCGATGCGCGCGGTCAACCAGATCATCTCGTACGACCTGCCGTTCATCTTCGCCGCGCTCGTGCCAGTATTGTTAACCGGCTCGATGCAGATGTCGGCGATCGTGACCGCCCAGCAGGGGTGGTGGTTCGTCGCGTACCCGGTCATCGGCCAGCTCGCCTTCGTCGCGTTCCTGGTGGCCACGCTCGCGGCGGAGAACCGCGTGCCGTTCGACATCCTCGAGGCCGAGTCCGAGCTGGTGGCGGGCTTCCGCGTCGAGTACAGCGGCATGAAGTTCGCGCTCATCCAGCTCGGCGAGTACGCGCACATGCTGGGCACGAGCTTCCTCGGCGCGCTGCTCTTCCTGGGCGGCTGGCTCGGGCCGGGGCCCGCCTGGCTCGGGCCCCTCTGGTTCCTCGTGAAGGCGGTGCTGATCTTTCTCATCGTCACCTGGGTGCGCTGGTCCTTCGTGCGCATCCGTGTGGACCAGATTCTGGCAATTTCCTGGAAGCTCCTGCTGCCGGCGACGCTGATTCTCTTGATGGCGACCGGGTTCGTGGTCGCCCTGCGAGGGCCCGGTGGCGCATAACGGCGGAGGGCCGGGATTCTGGCGCGAGACGGGCCAGCTCGTCCGGGCCGTCGCGCGGGCGATGAGCGTCACGCTGCGCAACCTGTTCCGCAAGCCGGTCACCGTCCACTATCCGGACGTGCAGCGCCCGTACCCCGACCGGTTCCGAGGCATCCTTGCCCTGGCCTACGAGAAGGACACCGGTGAGGAAGCCTGCATCGGCTGCCGGCTCTGCGAGTACATCTGCCCGCCGCAGGTCATCAAGGTCGAGATGCTGAAGGGCGAGAAGCGGAACTACGCCAAGACCTTCACGCTCGAGCTGTACTCGTGCGAGTTCTGCGAGCTGTGCGTGCAGGTGTGTCCGACCGACGCGATCATCATGATGAAGTCGTTCGATCTGGCCGCGGCCGATCGCCGCGACCTCTTGCTCGACAAGGACCGGTTGCACGCGCTGGGCCTGACGTTCGAGCCTTCCTGGGCCACCGGCAACCGATTGCGCGACATGCAGGCGCCCCCCAAGCCGGTCCGGGCCGCGGCTCACGGGGAGGCCAGGGGAGAAGCGAAGGAGCCGGCCGAGTGACGTTCGAAACGGTTGGCTTTTGGGTGGTAGCGGTCGTGCTACTCGCCTCGAGCCTCGCCGTCGTGCTCACCCCCAATCTCTTCCACGCCGTGCTCTACCTCGCGGCGGCGCTCGTCGCCACCGGTGTCGTCTTCCTCCTGCTCGACCAGCCGTTTCTCTTCGCCGTTCAGCTACTCCTCTACGCGGGCGGCGTGGTCACGATCGTCGTGTTCGCGATCATGCTCACCGAGCGGCTGGTGGGTGACCGGCTGGTCCAGACCAGTCGCCACCTCGTGAACGGCGCGATCGTCTCGGCGGCGGTCTTCGTGGGCATCGCCGGCTTCCTGATCCGGGCCCGGCTCGACGTGGCGCGTCCGGCCCAGAGCGCGGACGTGACGGCGGCGATCGGCCGCGCCCTCTTCGGCCCCTTCGCGATCACGTTCGAGCTCCTGGGCGTGCTGCTGGTGGTGGCCCTGCTCGGCGCGCTCCACTTCGCGCGGAGCGAGGAATGATCGGCCTCCCGGCGTACCTCACGCTGGCCGCCCTGGTCTTCTCCATCGGCCTGTTCGGCGTCCTGACGCGCCGGAACGCGGTCGGCATCCTGCTCGGCATCGAGCTGATGCTCAACGCCGTCAACATCAACCTGGTTGCGTTCGCGCGCTTCAGCGGCAACGTCACCGGGCTGGTCTTCACGCTCTTCACGATCGCCATCACGGTCGCCGAGGTCGCCGTCGGCCTGGCCATCGTCATCGCGATCTTCCGCGTTCGCCGGACGGTCGAGGCGGACCGCCTCGACCTGCTCCGTGGCTAGCCCGATGGCCCCGAGCGTCGGGCTGCCGCTCGCCGTCCTGGCGCTGCCGTTCGTCGCGTTCGTCCTGCTGGCGGTGGTGGCGCCGCTGCGACGCGCCGGTCGGCTCGCCGGGCTCGTATCGATCCTCGCGGTGGGGCTTGCGTTCGCAGCCGCCCTGATCGTCTGGGCGCGCGGCCTGGTCGTCGAGGCGACGTGGACGTGGCTGCCGGCCGACGGTGGGCCGATCGCCTCCGTCGGACTCCTGGTCGACTCGCTCACCCAGGCGATGCTGGTCCTGGTCACGCTGGTGTCCTTGCTCGTACAGATCTACTCGCTCGCCTATCTCCACGACGAGCCGCCGGCCTCGCTCGGCCGGTACTACACCTACCAGTCGCTCTTCGCCTTCTCCATGCTGGGCCTGGTGCTGGCGCCCGGCTTTCTCCAGATGTTCATGTTCTGGGAGCTGGTCGGGCTCTGCTCGTACCTGCTCATCGGCTACTGGTACGAGCGCCCGGCGGCGGCGCGAGCCGCGGTCAAGGCGTTCTGGATCACGAAGCTCGGCGACGTCGGCTTCATCATCGGCATCGTGCTCCTGTGGTCGGCCACCGGGACCTTCGAGTTCACCGAGCTCTTCGAGAAGGCGCAAGCCGTCTCCGGGCTGCCGCTGATCATGTTCCTCATCTACCTCGGCGCCGTGGGCAAGTCGGCGCAGTTCCCCCTGCACGTGTGGCTGCCCGACGCGATGGAGGGCCCGACGCCGGTCTCGGCTCTCATCCATGCGGCGACGATGGTCACCGCCGGCGTCTTCATGGTGACCCGGGCCGAGCCGCTGTTCGCGCTGGTTCCTGAGGTCCTGACGCTCATCGCGTGGGTCGGCGCGTTCACGGCGCTGCTCGCGGCGACGATGGCGTGCGTCGAGGGCGACATCAAACGCGTGCTGGCGTACTCGACCGTCTCGCAGCTCGGCTACATGATGGCGGCAGCGGGCGCCGGTGCGGCGCAGGCGGGCTTCTTGCACCTGCTCACGCACGGCCTGTTCAAGGCGCTCCTCTTCCTCGCCGCCGGCGCCGTCATCCATGCCGTCGGCACCAACGACATCTTCCGGATGGGCGGCCTCTTCCGAGCAATGCCGCATACGGCCATCGTCTTCATCGTGGGGACGCTGGCCCTCGCCGGCGTGCCGCCGCTCGCGGGGTTCTTCTCGAAGGAGGCCGTGCTCGGCGGCGTATGGGAGGCTCATCTTTCCGGTCCGTTCTTGATGCTCGCGCTTACGGCGCTGCTGACGGCGTTCTACATGTTCAGGGTCGTCTTCATCACGTTCTTCGGCCGGGCGCACGCGGCCGGCCACCCGCACGAGGCGCCCTGGCTGATGCGCGCCCCCCTTTGGATCCTGGCCTTGCTCACCATCCTGGTCGGACTTCGCCTGGCGGCCAGCGGCGTCGAAGGGCACGAAGAAGCGCCGGGATGGCTGGCTCCGCTCTCAGTCGGGCTGGCTCTCGTCGGGTTCCTGCTCGCCTGGGCAATGTACCAGCGCGGCGCGATCGCGCCGGCGCGGGTCGCCGCCGTCCTCGGACCGCTCGACTTCATGGCGCGCCGTCGCTACGGGCTCGACGCGCTCTACGCCGGGCTCTACCGCGGCATCATGCTCGGGTTCTCGCGGCTGATCGGCTGGATCGACCGCTATCTAGTCGACGGGCTCGTCAACGTCCTGAGCGCCCTGACGCTGCGGGGTGGCGCCCGGCTGCGGGGCATCCAGAGCGGCCAGGCGCAGGACTACGTCTACGGAGTCGCGTTCGGCGTGCTGCTCCTCATCGTCTGGGCCCAGCTATGGCGCTAGAGACGTGATGCGCCCGTTGATCCCGGAGCTGTCGATCATCACGTGGTCGCCGTTCGTCGGTGCGCTGCTCATCATGTTCACCGCGCGCCACCGGCCGCGGGCGGTCCGGTGGATCGCCGCGGTGACCACCGGCCTCTCGGCCGTGCTGTCGATCCGTATCTACGTCGCGTACGACTACGAGACGGCCGGCTTCCAGTTCTACGAGAAGCTCCCGCTGGTGCCGCCGCTCGGCATCTCGTACGAGCTCGGCGCCGACGGGATCAGCCTGCTGATGCTCCTGCTGACGTCGATCATCATCGTGGCCGGCGTGTTCGCGTCCTGGACCGTCCAGGTGCGGAGCCAGGAATTCTACGCGCTGCTGCTGGCGCTGGTCACTGGCGTGTACGGCGTGTTCGTGTCGCTCGACCTCTTCGTGCTGTTCCTGTTCTACGAGCTGGCCGTGCTACCGATGTACCTGCTGATCGGTATCTGGGGATCGACGGGCGAGGTGCGTCCCCGCGGCGTGTTCGCCTGGGCGTTCCGGGAGACGGGCGTCGGGACGAAAGAGTACGCGGCGATGAAGCTGACACTCTACCTCCTGTTCGGGTCGGCGTTCATCCTCGTTGGGATTCTCGCCCTCTACGTCAACGCCGGCGCCACCTCGTTCTCGTTCCTCGATTTCGAGGCCTCGGCATTTCCCCGCGGTCTCCAGCGCTGGGTCTTCCTGGCCTTCTACGTCGGCTTCGGCATCCTCGCCGGAATCTGGCCGCTGCACACGTGGTCGCCCGACGGCCACGCCTCAGCGCCGACGGCAGTCTCGATGCTTCACGCCGGCGTGCTGATGAAACTCGGGGCCTACGGCGTCGTCCGTGTGGGCATGGGGCTCCTGCCCGAGGGCGCGGCCGACCTCGCATGGCTGGTCGGGACGATCGCGTGCGTGAACATCGTCTACGGCGCGCTCTCGTCGATGGCGCAGACCGATCTCAAGTACGTCATCGCCTACTCGTCGGTCTCCCACATGGGACTCGTCATGCTCGGGGCGGCGACCCTGACCGAGGCGGGGCTCAACGGCTCGGTGTTCCAGATGTTCGCCCACGGCGTGATGACCGGGCTCTTCTTCGCGCTGGTAGGGCTCGTCTACGAGAAGGCCCACTCGCGCGAGATCGGGAAGATGAGCGGGTTCGGTAAGCCGATGCCGGGCATCGCCACCGCGTTCACGGTGGGCGGCCTCTCGTCCCTGGGGCTGCCGGCCACGGCCGGCTTCGTCGCCGAGCTCCTGACGTTCCTCGGCGCCTGGCGCTCGGCCCACCGCTGGTGGCTCTTCGCGGCCGTCGCGGGCACCTTCCTGACGGCGGTCTACGTGCTGCGCGTCGCGAAGCAGATCTTCTGGGGCCCGCCGGCGCACGAGTTCCACCATCTCGAGGACGCCCGCGGGGCCGAGTGGGTCGCGCTGGTCGTCCTGGTGTTCGTGCTCGTTCTCTTCGGGATGGTGCCGGGGCTGGCGATCGCGCCGGTCGGCACCGCGACGGTCCCGCTCCTGGCCCGGATCGTGAGCCCATGATGGCCTTCACGCTGGAGCTCGGTCTGGCCGTTCTCCTGCTCCTGGTGTTCGGCGCGAGCCTCGCTGCCCGCGGGGGCGATCGCCGCTGGATCGCCTGGCTGGCGACCGCCGGTGTCCTGGCGCTGGGCATCGTCAGCGCCTTCGTGAAGCCGACGTCGCCGGCGCTCTTCGGGATGTTCGTCCAGGACGGGCTGGCTATCTTCGCGAAGCGGCTCTTCCTGGTCGCGACGTTCATTGGCCTCCTCGCCGGCATCTCTCCCGGCGCCGTCGCGTGCGGCCGCCGCGCCGGCGAGTATCACCTGCTCGTCCTGTCCTCGCTCTTCGGGATGCTGGTGCTCGCGTCCGCCCGTGATCTGATCCTTCTCTTCGTAGCCTTCGAGCTGATGTCGATTCCGCTCTACGTCCTGGCGGGCTTCCTCAAGCGGCAGGACGAGGCGGTCGAGGCGGCCCTGAAGTTCTTCCTGGTCGGCAGCGTGTCGTCCGCGGTAATGGCGTACGGGCTCTCGTTCGTGTACGGCGCCGCGCGCACGACCGATCTCGGGGGTGTCGCGCAGGCGTTCACGCCGAACCAGCCGCTCGTGCTGCTTGGCTTGCTGGCCGCGTTTGCCGGCTTCGCGTTCAAGATCGCCGCGTTTCCGTTCCATATGTGGGTGCCCGATACCTACGAGGCGGCCTCGACGCCGTTCGTCGCGTGGCTGTCCGTCGCGCCGAAGGCCGCCGCCTTCGTGGCGCTGTTTCGCGTGTACCTCGAGGGCATGGGTGACCGCGCGGCAACGTGGATTCCGATCGCCGCGGGCCTCGCGGCCATCACGATCGTCGCCGGCAACCTGATGGCGCTACCGCAGCAGAACACGAAGCGCCTGCTGGCGTACTCGGGGATCGCCCACATCGGCTACATGCTCGTGGGGTTCGCGGCGGCGTCCGTCTCCGGAACGGCGATGGTCCTCTTCTATCTCGTCGCCTACGTCTTCGGGAACATGGGAGCCTTCCTCGTCGTCGAGGCGGTTGCGCGATCGGAGCGCTCGGAAGCGACCGCGGCGCTGCGCGGCCTGGCTCAGCGCTCGCCGCTCCTGGCCCTGGCGATGCTGCTGTTCCTGCTTTCGCTGGGCGGCATCCCGTTCGTGGCGGGCTTCTGGGCCAAGCTGTACGTATTCTGGGCCGCCGCGGCCGCCGGCCTCTACTGGCTCGTGCTACTCGGCGCGCTCCTGACGGTGGTCGCGCTCTTCTACTACCTGCTCGTCGCCAAGCGGATGTACATCGAGCCGCCGGACGCGGCCGCGGGGCCGCTTCGCCTGCCCCGCACCCTGGCGCTGGCGTTGATTCTCTGCGCCCTCGCCGTGGTCGGTCTCGGGCTCTATCCGAAGCCTATCGTCATGGCCGCCCTCCGGGTCGCCGCGCCGCTCTTCTAGTCGCCCCTGGGTCCAGAACTTCACAAGTAGCTGAAAAATAGCCTCATTCTCTGAATGTCTTGACGCGGAGCGTAACAGCAGATACTTTGTGTACCAACTGGTCAGTACACATGACGACCAAGACAGCGGAAAGCGGAAGCAGCGGGCGGGTCCGAGACGGACGGTCGACGCGCGAGGCGATCCTCGAGGCGGCGAGCCGGCTGATTCACGTGCACGGCTACAACCACACGTCGCTCGACGACGTACTGCGGGAGAGCGGCGTCGGCAAGGGCAACTTCTACTACCACTTCAAGAGCAAGGAAGAGCTCGGCTACGCCATCCTGGATCAGATCATCGCCTCATTCCTCGAGCGGACGCTCGAGCCCTGCTTCGCCGACCCCGAGGGCGACACGCTCGCGCAGATCCATTGCTTCGTCGACCGCGTGCTCGTGGCGCAGCGCGAGAGCAACTGCGTCGGCGGCTGCCCGCTCGGCAATCTTGCCGCCGAGCTGTCCGACGTGCACGAGGGGTTCCGGGCGCGCCTGGCCTCGGTGTTCGCGGCGTGGCGCGACCGGCTCACGCTGGCGCTGCGCGCCGAGCAGGCGAGGGGCGGAGTCGACGACGCGTGCCGGCCCGACGCGGTGGCTGACTTTCTCGTCGCGTCGCTGGAAGGCGCGATTCTCCTGACCAAGCTCACGAAGGACATCGTCGTCATGGAGCAGTGCGTGGCGGAGATGAAGCGCTATCTGACGCTGTTCGAGCCGAGGGTATGACTGTCATGGACAGCACGAAAGTCGACGGCGACGCGGCCCTCGTCGAGGCGCTGCGCCGCGAGGATCCCGAAGCCCCGGAGCTCCTGGTGGAAACCTACGGCGATCGCGTGTACCGGCTCGCCCTGCGCATCACGGGATCGAACGAGGACGCCGAGGAGGTCGCGCAGGACGCCCTGTGGACGGCCGCGCGCAAGATCTCGACGTTCAAGGGCGAGGCCGCCTTCGGCAGCTGGCTCTACCGCATCGCCGCCAACGCGGCGTACCAGAAGCTGCGCGCGCGCAAGGCGAAGGCGCACGAGATCGCGATGGACGACGTGCTCCCGGCGTTCGACGAGGCCGGCCGCCACTTCGAGCCGATGGCCGACTGGTCGGAGCGGGTGGACGAGCAGGCGCTGCAGGGCGAGCTGCGCCGGGTACTCGGCGCCGCCATCGACGAGCTGCCAGCCGACTATCGCACGGCGCTGGTCATGCACGACGTCGAGGGCCTGTCGAACCCCGACATTGCCGAGGCGCTCGGTATCAGCCTGCCCGCCGTGAAGTCTCGCGTGCATCGCTCGCGCCTCTTCGTGCGCAAGCAGCTCGCCGAGTACATGAAGACGGCGTAGCGGCGCCCGGTCCCCGGCGGCCCAAGGATGTGCGCGCTGCAGGCCGTCGCGGGGCTGGGGCCCCGCCGGCCGAGGCGCGCCTGTGGATTCAGGATGTGCGCGCTGCAGGCCGTCGCGGGGCTGGGGCCCCGCCGGCCGAGGCGCGCCTACCGGTTGTTGACGCAAGGCGTCGGCCTGTGCTCTGATGAGGGCTCGCCGAAGCCGAGACACGAAGAAAGGTCTGACATGGAAGCAGTGATCGCGACCGGGGGTAAGCAGTACCGCGTGGCGCCGGGCCAGCTCGTCTCTATCGAGAAGGTGCCGGGCGAGAAGGGAGCGGCCGTCGAGTTTCGCTCCGTCCTCCTCGTCACGCGCGACGGCGAGGTCATCGCCGGCGAGAAGGCGCTCAGCCGCGCGAAGGTGTCCGGCGAGGTCGTGGCGCAGGGCCGCCGCCGGAAGGTGGTCGTCGTGAAATTCAAGCGCCGGAAGAACTATCGCCGGAACCGCGGCCACCGCCAGGCGGCGACGACGGTCCGCATCACCTCGATCGAGGTCTAGGAACGATGGCACACAAGAAAGGCGTCGGTAGCTCCAGGAACGGCCGAGACTCCAATCCCCAGATGCTCGGCGTGAAGCGCTTCGCCGGCCAGTTCGTGACAGGCGGCTCCATCCTGGTCCGGCAGCGGGGCACCCGATTCAAGCCCGGCCTGAACGTGGGGCTCGGCTCCGACGACACGCTCTTCGCGAAGATCGACGGCTATGTGAAGTTCGAGCGACGCGGAGATTCGCGCTACGTGAGCGTCGGCTCCAACTCGGCGTAACCCTCCGGCGGGCCCCCCGGCCCGCGGTGTACGGCATGTTCGTCGACGAGATCGATGTGTTCGTCAAGGGCGGCGACGGGGGCGCCGGCTGCGTGAGCTTCCGCCGCGAGAAGTTCGTCCCCTACGGCGGTCCCGACGGTGGCGACGGTGGGGACGGCGGTAGTATCTGGCTCGAAGCCGATCCCGCGCTGACCACGCTGCTCGATTACCACTACAAGCGCCACTACCACGCCGAGCGCGGCACCCACGGGCAGGGCTCGAACCGTCACGGCGCCAGCGGCCGCGACACGATCCTGAGAGTGCCGCTCGGCACCGTCGTCGCCGATCGCGACACCGGCGAGCATCTCGGCGACCTGACGACCAAGGGCCAGCGCGTGATGGCGATCCGCGGCGCGATCGGCGGGCGGGGCAACGCGCGCTTCGCCACGTCCACCAACCAGGCGCCCCGCCGCGCCGACCTCGGGCGTACTGGGCCCGAGCGCTGGCTCCATCTGGAACTGAAGCTCCTGGCCGACGTCGGCGTCATCGGCTTCCCGAACGCCGGCAAGTCCACGCTCGTCTCGCGCCTGTCAGCGGCGCGCCCGAAGATCGCCGACTACCCGTTCACGACGCTCCAGCCTACGCTCGGCATCGTGCGGGCCGACGGTGATCAGACGTTCGTGATCGCCGATCTACCCGGGTTGATTCCCGGCGCCGCCGAGGGCAAGGGCCTCGGCCACCAGTTCCTCCGTCACACTGAGCGCACGCGCCTCCTGCTGCACATGCTCGATCTCGATCCCCAGGCGGGCCGCGATCCGATCGAAGACTTGAAGACGATCAACCAGGAGCTCACCGCCTACTCGGCCGATCTGGCGGCGCGGCCCCAGATCGTCCTCGGCAACAAGGCGGACCTACCGGATGCGGCGCCGAACCGCGAGCGGGTCGAGCAGCACTGCGCCTCGAAGGGCCTGACCCTGTTCGTCATCTCGGCCGTCACCGGCGCCGGTCTCACTGACGTGGTGCGGGAGGTCGCGCGGCGACTCGATTCCATCTCGGCGTCGGCCTCGGTGCCGAAATCGACGGCGCGCCCATCATGACCACGACGCGCCGGCTCGGGCGCGTGCGGCGGATCGTGGTGAAGGTCGGCAGCGGTCTCGTGACCACACCGCGCGCGGGCGCGTCGGCCGACCGCATCGAGTCGCTGGCCGCCGACATCGCGGCGATTCGCGATGGGCGTCGGATCGTGCTGGTGAGCTCGGGCGCGGTCGCGAGCGGCATGGCGCGGCTCAAGCTGCCGGAACGGCCGCGCTCGATTCCGGAAAAGCAGGCGGCGGCGGCGGTGGGCCAGTCCACGCTGATGTGGCAGTACGAGGCGGCGTTCGGGCGTCACCGCGTCCAGGTCGGCCAGGTGCTCCTGACCGCACAGGACATCTCTGACCGCGCGCGCTACCTCAACGCCAAGAACACGCTCTTGGCGCTGCTGAAATTCGACGTCCTGCCGATCGTCAACGAGAACGACACGGTCGCCGTCGAGGAAATCAAGGTCGGCGACAACGACAATCTGAGCGCGCTGGTCGCCTCGCTGATCGACGCCGACCTGCTCGTGCTTCTCACCGACGTCGACGGCCTCTATACCGACGACCCGGCCGTGAACGCGCGCGCCCGGAAGCTCGACACGGTGGAGGCGGTCACCGAGGACATCGCGCGCCTCGCGCGCGACCGCGCCGATCGCGTCTCGGTCGGCGGCATGGCCACGAAGCTCCAGGCGGCGCGCAAGGCAGCGGCCGCCGGCGTGCCGATGATCATTGCCAGTGGCCGGGAGCCCGGTGTGCTACGGCGTATCGTCGACGGCGAGCCCGTGGGCACGTACTTCGCGCCGAAGGCAGCGCGCCTGGGGGCTCGCAAGCGCTGGATCGCGTTCGCCGTCCCCCCGCAGGGATGGCTCACCGTCGACGCGGGCGCGCTCGACGCCCTCACGCAGCGTGGCAAGAGCCTCCTGCCTTCAGGCATAGTCGAGGTCAAGGGTGACTTCGCGTCGGGGGAGGTGGTGGCCCTCCGCGGGGGCACTGGCGGCGCGGAGTTCGCGCGCGGGGTCGTCAACTTCGACGCGGCTGAGCTCCGAAAGATCCGGGGGGCGAAGACGCAGGAGATCGAGCAACGGCTCGGGTACAAGAGCTTTGATGAAGTGATCCATCGTGACAATCTGGTGATCCTCTAGGGGAGGACTATGGACGCCCGGACTCTCGTCGAAACGCGCGTCCGGGCCGCGCGCGCCGCGGCTCGGGCCCTGGCGCTCTGCCCGACCAGGACGAAGAACGAGGCGCTCGCCCAGATGGCCCGGGGGCTCGTCGAAAAGTCGGCGGCGCTTCTCGAGGCCAACCGGGCCGACCTCGACCGCGCGCGCGGCCGGGTCACCAAGGCGTTTCTCGACCGCCTGACGCTCTCCGAGGCGCGCATCGAGGAGATGGCCCAGGGGCTGCGTGAGATCGCCGCGCTTCCGGACCCGGTCGGCACCGTCGTCGAGTCGTGGCGCCGGCCGAACGGGATCGAGATCTCGCGCGTGCGCGTCCCCCTGGGCGTGATCGGCTTCATCTACGAGTCGAGACCGAACGTGACGGCCGACGCGGGCGGCCTCTGCGTGAAGTCCGGCAATGCGGTGGTGCTGCGCGGCGGGAGCGAGGCCATCGAGTCGAACACCGCGATTGCGGCGGTGCTCGCCAAGGCCCTGGAGAAGGTGGGCGCCCCGCCCGACGCGATCCAGTTCGTCGACACCACCGACCGCGCGGCGGTGGCCGCGCTGCTCGAGGCCGACGGGCTCATGGACCTGGTCATCCCGCGCGGGGGCGAGGAGTTCGTGCGGTGGGTGAGCGAGCACTCGCGCGTGCCCGTACTCAAGCACGACAAGGGGCTCGTGCACGTCTACGTGGACGCCGGCGCCGACCATGCGATGGCCACAACGATTGTCGTCAACGCCAAGGCGCAGCGGCCGAGCGTGTGCAACGCGCTCGAGACGCTCTTGGTCCACCGCGACATCGCGCCGGGTCTCCTGCCGGGGCTCGCCGGCCGCCTGCGCGAGGCGGGCGTCGCGCTTCGCGGCTGCCCGCGAACGGTCGCGCTGGTGCCGGGCACGACGCCGGCGACCGAGGCCGATTGGGACGAGGAGTATCTCGACCTGATCCTCGCGATCCGTGTGGTCGACGATCTCGACGAAGCGATCCGCCACATCGGGCGGCACGGCACGGGCCTGGCGGAGGCGATCGTGACGAGCGACCTCGCCCACGCGCGCCGGTTCACCCGCGAGGTCGACGCGGCCGCCGTCCTCGTGAACGCGTCGACCCGTCTGGTCGACGGCAATCAGTTCGGCATGGGCGCCGAGATGGGGATCTCGACCTCCCGGGTTCATGCCCGCGGCCCGGTCGGGGTGCGGGAATTGACGACGGCCAAGTTCGTCGTGCAGGGCGACGGGCAGGTACGGGACTAGGTGCCCTTCCGCACGGGCCTCTTTGGCGGGTCCTTCAATCCGATCCACTACGGGCACCTGCTGCTCGCCGACGAGGTGCTCGACGCGCTCGGGCTCGACCGTGTGCTGTTCGTCACCGCGCCCGCGCCGCCGCACAAGTCGAACGCGCAGCTGGCGCCGGCGGCCGACCGGCACGCGATGGTGGAGCTAGCGATCGCCGGCCATCCGAAGTTCGCCGCCTCCGACGTCGAGCTCTCCCGCGCCGGCCCCTCGTACACCGTGGACACGCTCGCCGCGCTCGGCATTCCGCGCGCCGAGGCGTTCCTGATCGTCGGGTCGGAGACGTTTCTCGATCTCCTCACCTGGCGGGCGCCGCGACGCGTCGCCGAGCTCGCGCAGATCGTCGTGGTGCCACGGGCTGGCAGCGCGTTCGATCCGGACAGCGCGGCGATGCAGAAGGTCGTGCACGAGATCGGCGAGGCACCCCTGATCGTCCGCGCGACTTCTTTGCCTATCTCCGCGTCGGACATCCGGCGCCGCGTGCGCGAGGGCCGCTCGATCGCCTACCGGGTGCCCGACGCCATCGCCGCATACATCCGGACCAAGCGGCTCTATCGAGACGAGGGCGCGTGACGATGCCGTCGGCGGAATGGAAAGCGCGCCGCGCCGCCCGGGTGGCCCTCGAGAAGAAGGCCGGAGGCCTGGTCGTGCTCGACGTCCAGCGCGTGTCGAGCGTCACGGACTATTTCCTCATCTGCAGCGGCCAGTCGCGCACGCATCTGCAGACCATCACCGACGCGATCCGCCTCGAGCTCAAGGGCGAGGGCGTGCAGCCGCGCCACGCCGAGGGCGTGGCGGAGAGCGGCTGGGTCCTTCTCGACTACGGCGACGTTCTCATGCATGTTTTTCTCGAGGACACTCGCGCGTACTACGCGCTCGAGCGGCTCTGGGGCGACGCGCCGGCCCTGCCGCTCGACGGAGTGTGACGCCGACGCACGCGGAGACGCGCGCGGAGTGTGAAGATGTTGCGCGCTCCCGGGTCGCGTGCTAGCGTCTACTCCTTGAGCGCGCGGCCTTGGTCGTGGGGAAGGAGGTCCAGATGCGCAAGGACCGGCTCGCATACTTCAAAAAGCGGCTCATCGAGAAGCAACGCCAGCTGACCGAAGAGGTCGGGCGAACCGCCCTCTACGGCAAAGACCAGGAAGACGATTCCATCAAGGACCTCGGCGACCAGGCGAACACCGCGTACACGAGAGAATTCTTCTTCGAGTTGGGCAACGGCGACCGTCGGCTTCTGCGCGACGTCGTCACGGCCCTGCAGAAGCTGGACGACGGCGGGTTCGGCGCGTGCGAGCGGTGCAGCGAGCCGATCTCCGAAAAGCGGCTCGAGGCCCTGCCGTTCGCGCGCCACTGCATCGATTGCCAGCGGGTCATCGAGGAAGAGGAGCGGATGGCCACGGGCTAGCCGTGCCCGGTTCCGTCGAGCTCCCACACTGCGCGCCACGCGAGTCATCGCGTCCGTGAAGTTGCCCGTCTCCCTCCGTTCGGTCCTGGGTCTCGGCATCACGCTCCGGGGTCTCCTGAGCTTCGGCGCGGCGCCGAAGACCGTGGCGGACGACGCCGCGACGACCGAGCTCCTTCAGCGCGCCCAGGATGCGCGAAGGCTCGGTCGCGCCGACGATGCGGCGGCGGTGTATCACCAGATCCTCCAGTCGCACCGCGGCCATCTGGTCGCGCTCCGAGGCCTGCGCGAGCTCGCGGTCGCGGGGGGCCGGTGGCGGGAGGCGCTCGACCTCCAGCACCGCATCTTCGGCGCCATCGGCTCGACCGAGCGGTCGCCGGAGAGCGAGTGGCTCGCCATCATCTACTACGAGCTCGGGCGGGCCGACCTCGCCCGCGCCAACGCGGGCGAGGCGCTCGGACACTTCAAGAGCGCCGCGCGCGCCGACCGGTTCTTTCTGCCGGCGGCCCTCGCCCTTGGCGACGCGTACGAGCTGACCGGCGATCACCGCGAGGCCGTCCGCACCTGGGAGCGGGCCGCCGAGCACCTGCCCGCGCTTGCGCTGCTCGCGCGCCTCGAGCGCGCCTACCGACAAGAGGGCCGGCCGAGCCGGATCATCGCGCTCTATCGGGCCGCGGTGGAGCGGGCGCCGGACGACCTCGCCCTCGCGGTGGCGCTCGGCCGCGTCTTCTTCGAGCTGGAGATGCTGGACGAGGCCGCCGACCAGTTCGAGAAGGTCGAGGTGCGTATACCCGGCTCGCCGGTGGTGCACGCGCTGCTGGGCGCCGTCTTCGAGCGGCGTGGGGAGACCCGCGAGGCGTTCGAGGAATATCGCCGGGCGCTGCAGCTCGGGCACGCCTTCGACTGGCCGCACCGCTGCTCAGCGTGCGGCGAGATGGGACCGATGTGGCAAGACCGCTGCGTTCGGTGCCAGCGCTGGAACACGCTGCACCCCGTTCGCGCCTAGACTCAGCTTCCATGCTCGTGAGCATCACCCAGGCCGCACTCGATCTCGTCTTTCCCGCGCTCTGCCCTGTCTGCCTGGCCACCCTCGGCGGCGATCGGCGCGACCCGCTCTGCGGGCCCTGCTGGCACGCGATCACGCGTCTCGGACGCCCGCGATGCCACGTCTGCGGCGCGGCGCCGCCACTGGCAGCGACGGTCGACGACGCGAGCGAGCCGGCCCTGCCCGCGCGGCCGTGCGCGGCGTGCGAGGCCGACCCGCCGCCGTACGACTACGCGCGGTCGGCGGCGCTCTTCGAGGGCGCGCTGCGCGAAGCGCTGCACGCGTTCAAGTTTTCCGGCAAGCGGGCGCTGGCCCGGCCGCTCGGCGACCTCGCCGCGGAGCACTGCGCGGCGACGCTAGCGGAAGCGGTCGAGGCGGTCGTGCCGGTGCCCCTGGCCCGGGAGCGGGAACGCGAGCGCGGCTTCAATCAGGCCGAGCTGCTCGCGCAACGAGTGGCGCGGCAGCTCGGCGTTCCCACCCGGCCGCGCTGGCTGGCGCGCGTGCGGGCAACTCGGCCGCAGAGCGATCTGGTCGCGGCGGAGCGCCGCGCGAACGTGCGCGGCGCCTTCCGGGCCGCGCCGGAGGTGTCCGGGCGCCACGTCCTGGTGGTGGACGATGTCCTCACCACCGGCGCAACGCTGGGCGAATGCGCACGGGCGCTGCGCGACGGCGGGGCCCGGCGCGTGGGGGTCCTAACAGTTGCCCGCGTCCCGCACCCGGCCGTATAATCCGGCGAAGTCGATCGTCTCAAGTTCCCACACTATAGGAGCTCGCCCATGGGTATTCGCGTCGGCGTCAATGGATTCGGTCGGATCGGGCGGGTCTTTTTCCGCACCGCGCTCGAGTCGAAGGATATCGAGGTGGTTGGCGTCAACGACCTGGCGGACGCCAAAACCCTGGGCCACCTGCTGAAGCACGATTCCGTCCACGGTACGCTCCGTGCGGACGTGACCGCCAAGGGCGAGTCGCTCTTCGTGGACGGACGCGAGATCCGGGTCTGTGCGCTCAAGGATCCGGCGACGTTGCCCTGGCGCGACCTCGGCGTCGACGTGGTCGTCGAGTCCACCGGCATCTTTCGCGACACCGCCACCGCTTCGAAGCACTTGCAGGCCGGCGCCAAGAAGGTGATCATCACGGCGCCCGCGAAGGATCCGGACGCCACGATCGTGCTCGGCGTGAACGAGCAGACCTACGAGCCGACTCGGCACCGCATCATCTCCAACGCGTCGTGCACCACGAACTGTCTCGCGACGACCGCCAAGGTGCTGGACGACAAGTTCGGGATCAAGCGCGGCTTCGCCTCGACGGTTCACTCGTACACGAACGACCAGCCGGTCCACGATTTCCCGCACAAGGACCTGCGCCGCGCGCGCGCCGCCGCGGTGAGCATGATCCCGACGACGACCGGCGCGGCGACGGCAGTCGGGCTGGTACTGCCGAAGCTCAAGGGCAAGCTCGACGGTATCGCCATCCGGGTGCCGACGATCAACGTGTCGGTGGTCGACCTCGTCGCTGAGCTCGAGAGGCCGGCCTCGGTGGCCGCCGTCAACGACGCGTTCCGCGAGGCGGCGTCCGGAAAGCTTCGCGGCATCCTGGACGCGACCGAAGAGGAGCTGGTCTCCTCCGACTTCAACGGCAACCCGCACTCGTCGATCGTCGACCTGCCGTCGACGGCCGCGATCGAGGGGAACCTCATCAAGGTGCTGGCCTGGTACGACAACGAATGGGGCTACTCCTCGCGGGTGCGTGATCTGATCAAGTTCGTCGCCAAGACGCTCTAGCCGCTCAGTTGGCGAAGCTGACGATCGCGCAACTGGATCTGACACGTCGGCGCGTATTCATCCGCGCCGACCTCAACGTGCCGCTCGACCACGGCGTGGTCACGGACGACACGCGCATCCGCGCCGTCGTGCCGACGATCCAACACGCGCTCAAGGCCGGCGCCGCCGTCGTCCTCGCCTCGCATCTCGGGCGGCCGCAGGGCAAGGTTGCGCCGCAGTTCTCACTCCGCCTCGTCGCCGCGCGGCTCGAGGAGCTTCTCGGCCAGAAGGTCGAGCTGGCTCCCGACTGCGTGGGCGCTGCGACGCTGGAGCGGGCCCGCGCGCTCCAGCCCGGAGAAATCCTGCTTCTGGAAAACCTGAGATTCCACGCAGAAGAAGAGGCCAACGACGACGGCTTCGCGCGGTCCCTCGCCGAGCTGGCTGACTGCTACGTGAACGACGCGTTCGCGGCGGCGCACCGCGCGCACGCCTCGATCGCTGCGATCACGAAGCATTTGCAGCCGGCCGCCGCCGGTCTCTTGCTCCAGCGGGAGCTCGCGGCGCTGGGCCGCATCCTCGAGAAGCCCGAGCGGCCGCTGGTGGCGATCCTCGGCGGCGCCAAGGTGTCCGACAAGCTGGCGCTGGTCGAGCATCTGCTCACCCGGGTCGATGCGCTGCTCATCGGTGGCGGCATGGCTTTCACGTTCCTGAGAGCGATCGGTCACACGGTCGGCCGCTCCCTGGTCGAGACCGCCCAGGTCGATACCGCGCGGCGCACGCTGGAGGCCGCGAGGCGCCAGAGCGTCGCGCTAGTCTTGCCCGTCGACGCCGTGGTGGCGGACGGTATCGACAGCGCCGCCGGGCGCACGGTGGGCGTGCGCGAGATTCCCGATGGGCAGATGGGGCTCGACATCGGCCCCCGCACAACCGAGCGGTTCGCCAGTACTCTCAAGACGGCGCGCACCGTCGTGTGGAACGGTCCGATGGGCGTGTTCGAGAAACCGCCGTTCGCGGCGGGAACGATCGCGCTCGCCCGCGCCGTCGCCGACGCGCCGGTGTTCTCCGTCGTGGGCGGTGGCGACACGGTCGCCGCGGTCACGCAGGCGGGTGTCGCCGAGCGGATCGGCTACATCTCGACGGCGGGCGGCGCGTTCCTCGAGTTCCTCGAGGGCCGCAAGCTACCCGGTGTCGAGGCATTGACGGACGGCTGATGCGTACCCCACTCGTCATCGGCAACTGGAAGATGCACGGCACGCTCGTCGAGGCGCGCGCGCTCACCGGCGCCATCCGTGACGGGCTCAAGCGCCCGCGCGGCGTCCAGGTGGTCGTGTGCCCGCCGTTCACGGCGCTCGCTACCGTCGCGGAGATCCTGGCCGGCAGCCCCATCCAGCTCGGCGCGCAGACTTGTCACCACGAGGCCGCCGGCGCGCACACGGGCGAGATATCGATCCCGATGCTGGCCGAGATCGGCTGCCGCTGGACACTCGTCGGGCATTCCGAGCGGCGCAAGGAGATCGGCGAGTCGGACCAACTGATCAACCTGAAGCTGCGTGCGCTCCTGGCCCAGGGGATCACACCCGTCCTCTGCGTGGGCGAGACCGCCGAGGAGCGACGCCAGGGACTGACCTTCACGACCGTCGAGGGCCAGCTGCGCGCCGGCCTTGCCGGCGTCGGCGCCGACCAGATCGCGAAGACCGTGCTTGCCTACGAGCCGGTGTGGGCGATCGGCACGGGCGTCAACGCCTCGCCGACGCAAGCCGCCGAGGTGCAGGGGTATCTGCGCGGCCTGCTCTCCGAGCTGGCGTCGAAGGAGATCGCGCAGACCGTGCGCATCCTGTACGGCGGCAGCGTCAAGGCCGAGAACGCCGAGGTGCTCCTGGCCGAACCGGAGGTCGATGGCGCGCTGGTCGGCGGTGCGAGCCTCAACGCGCAGAGCTTCATCGGGATCGTGCGCAAGGCGGCGCGCATCAGCACCGCGGCCAAGGAGTGACGGAATGTACATCGGCCTGACAATCATTCACGTGCTGGCGTGCTTCGGCATCATCGGCATCGTGCTCTTGCAGTCCGGCAAGGGCGCCGATATCGGCTCGGCGTTCGGCGGCGCCGGCAGCCAGGCCGTGTTCGGGTCGATGGGGACGCCCACGCTCCTCGGCAAGATCACCACCGGCATCGCGATCGTCTTCACGATCACGTCGTTTACGCTCGCCATTCT
>JBKPCO010000064.1:0-24629 GCA_046727415.1 Candidatus Methylomirabilota bacterium | reverse complement strand
CGGAAAATCTACAGGCTCAGGATTCCAGACCGAGGCGTCTCAAGCGCGTATAGAGCTGGGCCCGGCTGAGCCCGAGGGCCTTGGCCGCCCGCGACTTGTTGCCGCGCGCCCTGGCGAGGGCCGCGGCGACGATCCGGCGCTCCCAATCGGCGAGCGAGGCCCCATCGGGCGGGCTCGACTCCAGCGGGCCGGGTGGCGCGGGCGAATCGCCGGCGAACCGGGGCTCCGGCCGCGGCGTGATGCCGAGCTGCGAGACGGTGATCAGGCCGCCGTCCGAGACGATGAGCGCGCGCTCTACCGCGTTCTGCAGCTCGCGGATGTTTCCCGGCCATGCGTGCTGCGAGAGCGCCTCGCGAGCATCGCGGCTGAGACCGGACTCGTTCTTGCCCATGCGCATGCCGAGCGTCCGGACGAAGTGATCGGCCAGCAGCAGCACATCGTCGCCGCGCTCGCGGAGCGGCGGCAGATGCACGGTGAAGACGTTGAGCCGGTAGAACAGGTCCTCGCGGACGCGACCAGTCGCAACCGCGTGCTTGAGGTCTCGATTGGTCGCCGCGATGAGGCGCACGTCGCTGCGCAAGGTCGCCGTGCCGCCCACGCGCTGGAACTCGCGCTCCTGCAGGACGCGCAGGAGCTTGGCCTGCACGGCCAGCGTCAGCTCGCCGACCTCGTCGAGGAACAGCGTGCCGGCCGCCGCCAGCTCGAAGCGCCCCGGCTTCTGGCGGTCGGCGCCGGTGAACGCACCGCGCTCGTGGCCGAAGAGCTCCGACTCCAGCAACGCCTCGGGCAGCGCGGCGCAGTTGACGGCCAGGAAGGGACCGTCGGCCCGGCCGCTCGCGGCGTGAATCGCGCGCGCGACGACCTCCTTGCCGGTGCCGCTTTCGCCGGTGATCAGCACGGTGGTCTCCGTCGGGGCCACCTTGGCGGCGAGTGACAGAGCCTCGCGCAGCGCCCGCGAGCGGCCGATGATCCGATCGAAGCTGTATCGCTCGCCCATCGACTCGCGCAGCGACGCCAGGCGCTCCTCGAGACGCTGCGCGCGCTGCTCGGCGAGGGCCAGCCGCCGCTGCTCGTCGGCCAGCCGCTGATGCTGGAGCGCCACGACGACGCCGGCCGCGACGTACCGGGCGATCTCCACATCGGAGGCGTCGAACCAGTACGGGCGGCGCTTGCCGAAGTAGAGCGCGCCACCGACCATACCGCCCCGGAGCAGCGGCACGCCGAGGGCGGCGCGCCCGCCACCATCGAGCATGAGGCGATCGCCGGACAGGCGCGGATCGAGCTCGGCGACGGCGTCGCTGACCAGGATGGTCTCGCCGGCCCGGATCTGGTCGGCGAACGAGAAGCTGTCCAGGTCCATCCGCCAGGGCGCCGGCGTGGCCGCAGGTGCGCTGTCCACCTCGGCCAGCCGCTCGAGCTCGCGCCCGCTCGAGGAGAAGAGGCAGATGCCCATGACGTCGAAGTCGATCGCCGGCCTCACCGCGTCAGCGAGCCGGTCGAACACGTCCTTGACGTCGAGGCTCGTCGCCAGCGCCGGACCGAGCGCATCGAGGCCCTGCAGGCGGCGCAGGCGGCGTTGCTCGCGCTGGAGCTGCACGACGTTCTGGATGAAGGGCGCGATGAGGTCGGCTATCTGCGGTCCCCTCGCGACGTGGTCGGCGCCATAGGCGCCGGGGCTCAGGCTGGTGGCGGCGAGGCCGCCGATGACGCGCCCTCCGCTGTGCAGCGGCAGCAGCAAGGCCGACCGGAACCCGGCCGAGCGCACGGCGTGCTCCACCGAGCCCTCGATCGCGAAGCGGTAATCATCGCGCAGCTCGTCGAGCCGCACCACGTCGCCGGCGAACATCGCCGCGAGGGCGCCGGTGCCGACGGGGTAGCGTCCCTCCGGCGAGAAGCCGGTCGTATAGTGGGTCGCGTGCAGCACCGGCCCGTTCTCGACGTGCTCGGCGAAGACGGTGAACGTGCGCCGGTCGTCGTCGAGGCAGGCGACGACCAGCCGGTCGTGGGGAATGAGCCGCTGGAGCTTGGCCGAGAAGTCGGCGAGGAACTTCTGCGGATCGAAGGCTTCCTGCACGGAGCGCCCGATGGCGGCGAGGCAGGCCACCAGATCGGCAAGAACGGCGCTCGTGTCGTGCGCGGCGCTCATGGTTCTGGACGATACCACCAATCGTGGCCCGCCATTTTTGGCCCAACGGACGCCGGCGCGACGGTTTGACTTCAGTGAAGTCGGTTGTTACAACGCGATTGAAGCGACACGGCGCTCGAGGGGCGGGGAGCACCCCGCCCGAGGAGACGACGATGGCGTTGAACCTGAGAGACTTCCTGGCCGCGCTCGGCGACGACCTGATCCGTATCGACGACGAGGTCGATCCGATCACGCAGGCCGGCGCGGTCTGCTCGGCCAGCCCGCGCCCGATCATCATGAACCGACTGAAGGGCTTCCCGGGCTGGAAGCTCTGCGACATCCTGGTGAAGGATCGCGCGCGGCAGGCGAAGGCGCTCGGCACCTCGCCGCAGAGCGTCGTGCGCGAGCTCGCCGACCGCATGTTCACGCGCGTGCCCGGCGGCTCCAAGCTCGTCTCCGACGGGCCGTGCAAGGAAATGAAGCTGCTCGGCGCCGACGCCGACATCACGAAGCTGCCGATTCCGATCCACTCCGAGGGCGACGCCGGCCGCTACCTCGGCTCAGGCGTCACCATCACCAAGGATCCGGACACCGGCGTCCGCAACGAGGCGATCATCCGCGCGCTGGTCCGGGGGCCGCGCAAGATGGGCTTCTGGATGGCGGCCCGCCACAACTGGGCTCACCTCATGAAGTACCAGGAGCGCGGGCTCCGGGCGCCGATGGCGTTCGCGATCGGGCTTCATCCCGGCTACGAGATCCTCGCCAACTTCAGCGGGCGGCACGAGGGATACGACGAGCTCGAGATGGGCGCCGGCGTCCTCGGCGAGGCGCTCGAGCTGGTGAAGTGCGAGACAGTCGACCTCGAGGTGCCGGCACAGGCGGAGATCGTCATCGAGGGCTTCGTGCCGCCCGGCGTGCGCGAGCCCGAGGGACCGTTCGGCGAGTTCACCGGCTATAGCAAGGGCGCCGAGGGACCCGCGCCGGTCTTCGAGGTGACGGCGGTCACCCGGCGCCGCGACGCGATCTATCGCCACATGCAGGCGACCGTCTTCACCGACCATCAGCCGCTCGTGTCGGTGCCGATGGAGGCGAGCCTCTACCGGCGGCTCAGCGAGATCCACGGCCGCACCGAGATCCACGACGTCTACATCCCGCCGTGGGTGACCATGTTCACGGTCATCGTGCAGATGACGCCGCGCTGGGACGGCCAGGCGCGCGACGTGCTGCTGGGTGTCTTGTCGAGCCCGTACCTGCACCCGAAGATCGCCATCGCCGTGGACGAGGACGTGAATATCTACGATCCGCGCGAGGTGTTCTGGGCGATCTCGACGCGCCTCAACCCTGAGCGCGACGTCATCGTGATCCCGCACGAGCGCATTCATCCGCTCGACATCTCGGCACCCAACGTCGATCGCTCCGAGGTGACGGTGATGCGGGTCGGCGGCAAGATGGCCATCGACGCCACCAAGCCGCCGCTCTGGCGCAAGAAAGAGCGCGAGGAGTTCACGCGCATCAAGCCCAAGGGCGCCGACGACCCCGGCCTTCAGGCGCTGCTGGCGCGCCTCGCCGCGCTGGCCTGACGCGTCAGGAGAGGGTCAGGAGCTCCTTGGCGCTGCCGCTCATGAGCTGGCGCATCTCGGCCTCCGTCATCCCGTACGCCCGCAGCATCGCCGCCAGGAGCCGGTAGGCCTCGACCGTCTGCGGCAGGAGCGGGATCCCCGCGTCGCTCGACAGCATGAAGTGCTCGGGCCCGATCGCGCGGATGGCCGCCACCATGTCCTGCGTGTCGACGCCGAGTAGCGGCGAGAGCTCGTCCCACGTGAGCGCGAAGCGCACGCCGGCGTCGGCCCACCGCTTCATTTTCGGCACGTCGAACTCGAACACCTCGCTGAAGGGATGGTCGATGAACGCCCGCGTGTAGCCGATGGCGCCGGTCTCCTCGGCCAGTGCGTCCATCTCCTGCGGTGAGAGATGCCCGAACGACAGCGCGACGCCGTGGTCGGCGCAGAGCCGCACGGTGTCGCGGATGGCCGGCAGGAGCCGGCCGTGGTCGTCGAGTACGTACATTCCCGTCTTGAGCGCCTGCTCCCAGGCCACCGGCGCTACCGGATCGTCGTAGCGCCGCGCTTTGTCGAACCAGACGCCACGGCCGCCGAGACGGTAGATGCTCCAGGCCGAGGTGACGGGCGGCATCCACATGCCGAGAATGCCGCCCTCGACCGCGGCCTTGATCTCGGTGAAATCGACAGGCTTCAACGGGATGCCGATCACCCAGGCTGACAGACACTTCACGGGCCTGAGATTCTCCCGCTCGGCCCAGCGGTCGACATCTTCCTGGACCTGCCGGGCGACTTCCCAGGGACGGCCGGGCGAGATGCTCTTGAAGAGGATCGCCGTCATGCCGGCCCGGCTTGCCTCCTGCGCGGCATGCAGTGGCTCTTCCTCGTCGTGACCGCGCGCATGGGCATGGACGTCGATCGCGTCTGTGAGGTCGTACATGGCCGCCTTGTTGGCGCCCATGCTGTATCGCGCCTGGTAGGATCTGACGACTCGTCGGCTTACCATAGAGCCCTCGCTCGGGACGTGATCGTTGGGTGCGGCGATTATGGCATACACTGAGGCCCGGAAGGAGGCGGCGGTGACGTTCTCGATCCATAAGCGCGCCTCGGCCGGCGGGGCCCCAGCCCCGCGACGGCCTGCAGCGCGCACATCGTCGACCCTGCTGTGGGCTCTGGCCATCACCATAGTGACCGGTCTGGCGACTCCCGGCGACGCCGCAGGCGGAGCGATCAAGGGGACTGTCACGCTGAAGGGAGCGGCCCCGGAGATGAAGAAGCTCGCCGTGACGATCGACCAGTACGTGTGCGGCAAGGAGAAGAACCCGGAAGAGCTCGTCCTTTCGCCGCAAGGCGGCATCCGGAGCGCGGTCGTCTGGCTTGAAAAGCCGCCGGCCGGGGCGCCCGCAGCGGCGCTGGCGTCCACGGCGACGCTGGACCAGAAGGATTGCGTGTTCGCCCCGCGCGTCGTCGTCGTGCCCGCGGGCGGGAAGATCGACTTCCTGAACAGCGACCGGCTCCTGCACAATCTGCACAGCACGCCGAGCGCCAATCCGCCCTTCAACCGGACGCAGCCGAAGGGCCGCACGATTACCATCGCGTTCGAGAAGCCCGAGATCATTCGCGTGACGTGCGACCTGCACTCCTGGATGCGCGGCTGGGTCGTGGTGGCCGAGCATCCCTATTACGCCCTCACCGGCGGCGCCGGAGAGTTCGAGTTCAAGGGCCTCGCGCCCGGGCGCTACACCCTGAAGGTCTGGCAGGAGCGGCTCGGCACGGTCTCGAAGGAGGTCGTCGTGGGCGACCAGGACCCGACCCCCGTCACCCTGGAGATGCCCGCCCGCTAGCCGCGCGGGAGGGGACCATGAGCCGAGCGCCGGCTTCCGAGCGAACGCCGCCGCCCGTCATGGCGCTGCTCAATTCTCCGCTGGGCGCCCCGGTGCGCTGGGTCGCGAAGATCCGCGCGTCGGTCCACGTCAAGCTCCTCGCCGGCTTCCTGCTCTTTACGCTGCTCTTCATCGCGATGGCCGCCGTAAGCCTGCGAGCCGTCAACGAGACCGCGCGCCAGACGACCCTCCTCGACGAGGCCCACGAGCGCGTCGGCTGGTCGCGGCAGATCGAGCACGCGCTCGCGATGCAGATGCACTTCACCTCGATGGCGCTCCTGTCCCAGGGCGCCGAGCCGGTCAGCCTGATCCTGCGCGAGAACAACCGCTTCAACGACACCCTCGCCCGGCTCGAGACCGCCGCGCCGGCCGAGGAGCGCGCGCTCATCCAGGCGATTCGCGGGTCGCAGGACGACGCGATGGCGACGGTCGCCGACATCGCCAACGCCGTCCGGGACCAGAAGCTGGGCGAGGCCTTGATGGCGCTGAGAACGCGGCAGGAGCCGATATACCAGAAGATCGAGACGCTGGTGGCCTCCCTGGTCGCCGCCGAGGAGAGCCGGATGGCGGCGCTCCGGACCAGCATCGCGGAGGCCCAGCGTCAGTCCCGGCGCTGGATGGGCGGCTTCGCCGTCGCCTCGGTCATGCTGGCGCTGATCGGCGGCTTCGTCATCTCGTGGTCGTTCATCCTGCCCGTGCGCGCGGCCCACGGCTTCCTGAGCGACGTGGCGGCCGGCCGGTTCGGAGGCACCGTGGTCGTGCCGAACCGCGACGAGTTCGGCGCGCTCGCCGAGCACATGACGTGGATGAGCCGCGAGCTGCACCGGCTCGACGACGAGCAGCGGGTGGCGGCGGCCACGCTGCGGAGCCTGAACGACCGCCTGGCGCTGGCCAGCCGCGCCAAGTCGGAATTCTTGGCGAACATGAGCCACGAGCTGCGCACCCCGCTCAACGCGATCCTCGGGTTCACCGAGATCATGCTCGACGAGCTGTACGGCGAGGTGCCGGCCAACCTGCGCGAGCCGCTCGTCGACATCCAGACCAACGGCCGTCACCTGCTGCGGCTCATCAACGACGTGCTCGACCTGTCGAAGATCGAGGCCGGCCGCCTCGAGCTGGGCCTCGGCGAGTACTCGGTGCAGGAGATCGTCGACGTCGTGCACGCGTCGCTGAGGTCCCTGGCCATCGAGAAGGGGCTGGCGTTCAGCGTGCGGGTGGCCCCGGGGATCCCCGCGGCCTGGGGCGACGGCCGGCGCCTCACCCAGTGCCTGCTGAACCTCGCCGGGAACGCGCTCAAGTTCACGCGCCAGGGGCGGGTCGACATCGACGTGAGCCTGGCCGACGGATGGCTCACGTTCAAGGTGGCCGACACCGGCATCGGCATCTCCAAGGACGAGGTCGAGAACATCTTCGCCGAGTTCCGCCAGGTCGACACGACCATCACCCGGGAGTACGGTGGGACGGGGCTCGGACTCAGCATCACGAAGCGGCTCGTCGAGATGCACGGCGGACGCATCGGCGTGGAGAGCGAGCTCGGCCGTGGCTCGACGTTCTTCTTCACGGTGCCGCTGCACGCGGACGGAGGACCCGCATGAACGACCGGACGGTGCTCCACATCGAGGACAACGAATACAATCGGAAGATCGTGAGACAGCTCTTGAGCCGGACGACCTACCGCCTGCTGGAGGCGGCCGACGGCGAGGAGGGGCTCGCGGTGGCGAAGCGCGAGCTACCCGATCTCATCCTGATGGACGTCCAGCTGCCCAAGCTGTCGGGACTCGACGCGACCCGCCTGCTCCGCGCCGATCCGCGCACCGCCAACATCCCGCTGGTGGTGGTGACGTCCTTCGCCCTGAGCGGCGACGACCGCAAGGCGATCGACGCGGGCGCCTCGGCGTACCTGGCCAAGCCGTACAGTCCGCGCGACCTGATGGCGCTGATCCACCGGTTTCTCCCCGAGAACTGAGGAGACGCTTCATGAGCTACGCCAAGACGCCGGCCGTCCTCGCCGTGGTCGCCCTCGTCCTCGTCTCCGGCACCGCCCGGGTGGGCGCCCAGGGTCAGGCCGAGCAGTTCACGCCGGAGTTCCGGGAGGTCCGCCGCACATACGACGAGAAGCACACGCCGAAGATCGAGGCGCCGGACCAGGTCAAGCGCGGGCAGTGGTTCGAGGTCACCGTCACGATCGGCGCCGGCGGCGTCCATCCGTCGCTCGCCGAGCACTTCGTGCGCTACATCGCCCTCTACAAGGACAGCGCGGAGATCGCGCGCGTCTATCTGCACCCGGTCTTCTCGTATCCCAAGGCGGTCTTCACCATCGCCCTCGACGAGGGCGGCACGCTGCGGGCGATCGCCGAGCCCACGCATTCGGCGGGCTGGGAGAGCTCGAAGAAGATCACCGTCACGCGCTAGGGGTCAGGGTGAGGAATCCGGCGCGGGTCCTGATCGCCGACGACAATCCGGCGAACGTCCGCATCCTGAGCATGCGCCTGGCCGCCGACGGCTACGACGTCGTCACCGCCCGCGACGGCGAGGAGGCGCTGGCGGTCGCCGGCGAGGCTCAGCCCGATCTGATTCTGCTCGACGTGATGATGCCGAAGGTCGACGGCATCACGGTCTGTCGTCGGCTGAAGCAGGCGCAGACCGCCTCGTTCACGCCGATCATCCTGGTGACCGCTATGACCGAGGCGAAGGACATCGTCGCCGGGCTCGAGGCGGGGGCGGACGAATACCTCACCAAGCCGGTGGACCACGCTGCGCTATCGGCCCGCGTCCGCTCGATGCTGCGGATCAAGGCGCTGCACGACACGGTCACCACGCAGGCTCACGAGATCGCCCGCTGGAACGCGACGCTCGAGCGCCGGGTGGCCGAGCAGGTGGACCAGCTCGAGCAGATGGGCCGGCTGAAGCGGTTCTTCTCCCCGCCCCTCGCCGACGCGATCCTGGCCGGCGGCGCCGCCGATCCGCTCCGCCCGCACCGGCGCGAGATCAGCGTGGTCTTCCTCGATCTGCGCGGCTTCACCGCCTTCGCCGAGATGTCGGAGCCCGAGGAGGTCTCCGAGGTGCTCGCGGCCTACCACGGGGAGGTCGGGCGCATCATCCAGGCCCACGAGGGCACGCTCGAGCGCTTCACCGGTGACGGCATGATGATCTTCTTCAACGACCCGGTGCCGGTCCCGAACGCGGAGGAGCGCGCGGTCCGGATGGCCGAGGCGATGCGCGCGCGCGTCCGCGTGCTCGCCGGAGAGTGGCGGCGGCGGGGCTACGACCTCGATCTCGCCATGGGCATCGCCAAGGGCTACGCGACGATCGGCGCCATCGGGTTCGAGGGGCGGCAGGACTACGCGGCGATCGGGAGCGTCACCAACCTGGCCTTCCGCTTGTGCACCGAGGCCGGGGGCGACCAGATCCTCATCAGCCAGCGCATCCACGCCGCGGTGGCCGATCTGGTGAACGTCAAGGAAGTCGGTCCGCTCCAGCTCAAGGGGTTCCACCGCCCGGTTCCCGCCTACGAAATCGTCGATCTGAGGAAGTCCGGGTGATCGAGCAGCGCGGCGCGAGGTCTCAGATCACTCCGTCGCGACGCAGGCGCTCGATCTCGTCCGGCGCGTAGCCCGCCTCGCGCAGCACCTCGTCGGTGTGCTCGCCGAGCATCGGCGGCTCGCGGTCGAGCCCGGGACTTCCGTGCGCCAGGCGGAACCCGGCGCCGACGAGCCGCATCGGCCCGTAGCGCGAATCGATCGTCTGGAGCACCTCGCGATGCTCGAGCTGCGGATGGTGGACGATCTCGTCGAGCCGCCAGATCGAGCCGCACGGCACATCGGCGGCGGTCAGCCGCGTCTCCCAGCTCCTCGGCGTGTCGGCCGCCAGGGCGCCCTCGATGATCTCGCGAAGCGCCGGCTCGTTCGCGGTGCGCGCGGCCCAGTCCTTGAACCGCGGATCGGCGAGCGCGTCGGCGCGCCCGAGCGTCTTCATGAGGCTCTGGAACTGCTTCTCGGTGAGCGCCGCCAGGACGATGTAACCGTCGCGCGCGCGAAACCGGGCCGCCGTCGGCTTGCGGCTCACGGAGCCGTTGCCGAGCTGCTTGGGCGGGATGCCCGCGACGGTGTACTCGGAGACGGGCCCCGGCAGGAAGGCGAGCGCCGCGTCGAGCATGGCGACGTCAACGAGCTGGCCGCGGCCGGTGTGCATGCGCTGGAACAACGCACTCGCCACGGCCAGCGCCGCCGTGAGCCCGCCGATCGTGTCGCAGATGGCGAATCCCGCGCGCGTGGGCCCATGGGCGGGCTCGCCGGTGATCGACATGATCCCCGACATCGCCTGTAGCTTGCCGTCGAAGGCAGCCGTCGTCCGCTCCGGCCCGGTCTGGCCGAAGCCCGAAACCGCGCAGTAGATGAGCCGGGGATTCACGGCCGAGAGCGCCTCGTAGCCGAGACCCAGCCGGTCCATGACACCGCCGCGAAAGTTCTCCCACACGACGTCGGCGCCGACCACCAGCCGCTTGACGATCGCGACTGCTTCCGGCCGCCGGAGGTCGAGGGTCATGCTGCGCTTGTTGCCGTTCACCGCCAGGAAGGACGGCGCCATCTTTCGTTCAGCCCACATCGGGTCGGCGAGCTGGCCGCGCGTGTCGTCGCCCTCGTGCGACTCGATCTTCACCACGTCGGCGCCGAGCAGCGCCAGCTGATAGGTCCCGTACGGCCCCGCCAGAAAACGGGTGAAGTCGAGGATGCGGATGCCCGCGAACGGCTTGCTCACGACGCCTCGCGCTTGGCTTTGGCGACGGCCTTTACCCCGTCGAACTCCTTGCGGCGCTCGGCGAGCTTCTCGGGGGTCAGCTTCGCCAGATCGAGGTAGTCGAGCTTCCAGGCGGCGTCCGCGCTCCACCGGAGCGGCGACTGCATGGTGGTCCGGGCGGCGGGCGCGCGCTCGAGGAGCTGCAGCGCGAGCTCGAGCGTCTCGGCCTGCGAGGCGGTGTCGAAGGGGCGCCCGGCCGAATTGCCGAGCGGAAAGTCGCTGAACAGGAAGCGCGGCGCGCCGCAGTGCTCCACGATGTCCTTCGCGCAGCCCATGATCACGGTCGAGATCCCGTTGGCCTCGAGGTGCCGCGCCGCCAGACTCACGGTCTGGTGACAGACGGGTCAGCTGGGCACGAGCACGGCAGCGTCGACGTCGTCCTCGCGGCAGCGGCGCAGGAGCTCGGGGCTATCGGTCTCGATCGTGACTCGCTGGCTGCGGTTCGTGGGCGTCCCGTGCACGCGCGGGCCGAGCACGCCGATTCGCCCCGCCGCCATCGCCTCTTTCAGGCGCGCCAGCGGTAGGTACGTGTTCACGTCCGCCGCCGTGGTGTGCAGGCGATCGTAGCCGACGTGCGAGATCCGAAGATCGGGCACGCTCTCGGACGGGAGCGAGTACACCTTGTAGAACTTCGCGGCGGCGTTGTAGGGCGCGCCCGGGCCCTGCTCGCCGAGCTCCGGCTGGAACGGCGCCGCGGTCGTGATGAGCGCTACGCGAGCCCGCGCGAGCGGTGTCCGCAGTGGCGTGAACGGCGCGTCGATGTAGTGGGCCCAACGGTAGGGGCTGAAGCCGAGCGCCTGGTAGTAGTCGCGCGTGCGCTGCATATACGGAATCGGGACATCGTGCTCGACAGCGAACACGGTCTTTGTTTCCTGGGCGGTCGTCGTCATCGCGGGCTCCCTCCGTCGGCACCCCAGTCTAGCCCGCGGCGCCCACCACGTCCACGCGGCTGTGCTAACCTTCGACGTGATCGTGACACGCGACGCGTCCCGGTCTGCCCCGCCGCTGTCGAGCCGTAGCTCGCACGCGATCGCGACGTGGCTGTCGGCGTACGTCAGCGGGGCGCTCTCGCGACAGTTCATTCTCGGCGTGATCGGGCCGCTCACGAACGGAAGCTTCGCGGTGGGCGCCTGGCTGGCCGTCACTCATCTGCCAACCCTCTACGACGTCCGCCGCACCTGGGTGTCGTCGCTGGCGTCGGTGCGCTACAACCCGGCCGGGTACGCGTATCTCGGCGTCGTCTTCCTGGCTGTCCCGCTGATGCTCGTCCCGCTTCCCGGTTACCTGTCCGGGCGGTTCCCTGCGTCTCGTATGAGGCGCGCGGGATTCCTCCTGCTCTGGTTCGGCATCATCGGCCTGTTCTTCCTCGGCGTCGAGACGACGATCTTTCCCAACCCAGGCCGGACACGCTTCACGCACCAGCTCTTCACGACGCTCGCATTCATCGGGATCACACCGGGCTTCCTCGCGTTCAGCCTGCTCGCGTGGCGCCGAGCGTGGACCGCACGGACATCCCTGCTGCCGGCGACGCTGGCCTGCGCGGTGTTGCTGGTTCCGGGGGTCGGCGCCGGGCTCTCCCACGTCGCCCGGATCCTCGGTGCGCTCGGGTGGGCATCGCTCCAGACGGCCAAGGGCGACCAGTGGTTCATCCGGTCGTTCGTGTTCTGGGAGTGGGCCGGCGTGATCGGACTGTTCGTCGGCGGCTGGCTGACGGCCTGGGCCGCCTCGCGGGAGGAAGACCGGTGATCAGCCTCCGGCGGCGCGCACGAGCGTCTCGCGGCCCTTCAGCATGTCGTCGAGGGCGCCGAACGCCATCATGTAGTGGCCGCGGTAGCCGCCGCCCTCGATTCGCCTGAACATCCGCGCGAAGTCGATCGAGCCTTCGCCCGGGCGCAGGTGTTCCTCGTAGCGCCCGTGGCTGTCGGCCAGGCGCACCTCGCCACACCGGCCGACGTCCATCGCATCGAGGAAACCATCGATGCCCTCGGGGACGAGATGAGCGTGGTTGACCGTGAACGCCCAGCCGAGGCTCGGCGACTGGATGCGCCCGAAGTACTCACGGCACTCCTCGAGGTTGTGGGCCAGGTAGCGGATCTCGGCGTGTTCGGGCTCGCGGTTGAGGTTCTCCAGCAAGAGGCGCGCGCCCGCGCGCTCAGAGTGAGCGGCCGCGCGCTGCAGGCGCTCGATGCTCGCCGCGCGCCGCGCCGCGTAGTCGCCGGTGAAGTGGTAGCCGCCGTGGACGACGATCCACTCGGCTCCGAGGCGGCCGGCCAGGTCGATGTAGGTGCGGAGATATTGCTCGGCGGCCTCGGCCAGGAGCGGCGACGTCTCCGCGACGTTCACCGCGGAGGCCGAATGCAGGCCCAGATGGATGCGGTGGCGCTCGCAGACGGCGCGCATCGCCGCCACACGGTCCGGCGTCCACGCGGCGGGAGCGTTGGGATGATCGGGCGCGCCCTCCAGGCACATGTCGACGTAGTGAACGCCGTGGGCGGCTGCCCAGGCGAGGCCGTCCTCGAGGCGGCGCCGACCGCCGAGATCGACGCCGATGCGCTCGCGGAGCGTCATGGCACGTCTAACGCGCGGCCAGACCTGGCATCGTGAAGCGCTGCAACTCGAGCTCGGAGGCCAGTGCCGCCGCCTGAGCCCCAGTGAGGGCCACCAGCGGCGGGCGCACCGGAGCCCAGCCCGGGTCGCCACCGTGGTGGGCGATCGCCGACTTGAGCGCCGGGATCATTGGGAATTTCTGGAACGCGCCGCGGATCACGTCCAGCCGCGCCTGCTGGGCGTCGGCATCGGCCGCCCGCCACGTGTCGAAAAGGCGCGCGATCGGTCCGGGATGGACGTTGGCGGTCGCGCTGATGCAGCCGGCGCCGCCGTTGCGCATGTTCTGGAGCAGGAAGGTCTCCGATCCGGCGAAGACGTCGAAGCCCGACTTCGCGAACGCATCCAGAAACGCCTTCGTGTTGGTCCACTCGCCGCCGCTGTCCTTCATACCCGCGATCTGGGTCGGATAGGCCTTGAGCAACCGCTCGACCAGTCCGAGGGTGATGGGCACCTGCGCCACCGGTGGGATGTGATAGAGGTACACGCGCAGCCGCGCCTCGCCGACCCGCTCGATCACCTCCGCAAAGCTCCGGAAGAGCCCGTCGTCGCTCACGCCCTTGTAGTAGAAGGGCGGCAGCATCAGCACGCCGCCGCAGCCCAGCTTCATCGCGTGCGCGGTGAGCCGCACGGAATCCGGCAGGGCGCAGCAGCCGGTCCCCGGCATCATGCGCGCGGGATCGAGCCCGGCCGCCACCAGCCCGTCCAGCAGCTCGATCTTCTCCTCGACGGAAAGCGAGTTCGCCTCCGAGTTCGTGCCGAAGACCGCGAGACCCACGTTCTGAGACAGGAGCCAGCGGCAGTGACGCGCGAGCCGCTGCGCGTCGGGCGCCAAATCGGCGCCGAACGGGGTGACGACGGGCGAGAGCACTCCGGTGATGCGAGTCACGGTGGTTCCTCCTGTCTCTGTCGATCGGGCCGCTGTCCTCGAGATTGTGGCACAAGGCGCCATTGATCGCGACGGTCGCTCATGTGGCGCGCCGGAGCTACGGGATTTAGCCTACCGGAAGCGCGGGATCACCTTCTCTGCGCACAGCTCGAGTGTCTTCCGGCAGCGGTCGCGGTCGAGGATTCCCTGGCCGAAGAGCAGGAAGATCTCGCGGAACGGCACGTGGCGCGCTGCGTTCTCGATCATCCGGCTGATCGTGTCGGCGTCGCCGATGAGCAGCGGCGGGCGGTCCTGGCCGAAGGGCACCGACCACGAGTCCCACATCCAGAGGCAGTCCTCGGCCCATGCTTCGGCCTCGCTCTTCGTGTCGGCGAGCACGAGATAGCCGCCCCAGGCCGCCTCCTCGCCCGGGGTCACCCGGCGCCCGTGCTCCTCGGCCACCTCGCGATAGCGCCGCCAGAGCATCTCGCAGAAGCCCATCTCGTTCGCCATCACGATCGGCTTGCCGCCTTCCCTCGCCCAGTAGAGCGAGGTCTGCAGACTGTGGGTGAATCCGGAGTAGACCGGGATCGGGTTCTGCAGCGGGCGCGGCGCGATGCCGACCTCGCTGATGGCGCCGTCGGCGCCGACGCCGCGTCCGTACTTCAGGTAGACCGGGTGCTCGTGCGGCTGCCGCTGGCCCTCAGGGGGAAATGACCAGTACTTGCCCCGGAACGAGAAGGTGTCCTGCGTCCAGGCTGTCTTGATGATCGTGACGCATTCCTCGAACAGCTCGCGGTTCCGCGTATCCTCGTCGCTCCGGCGGTTCCACGGGCCGGTTGCCTTCGCCCCGGCGACAGCGGCGTAGTTCTCGAACCAGCGCGCCTGGTAGCCGCGCACGAACGCGACGTTGAGCCGGCCGCCGAGCAGATGGTCGAGCGTCGCGGCGTGCTCGGCCACGCGCAGGGGATTGTGGGTGGGCAGGACGTAGCCGAACTGGTTGATACGCAGGCGCGGCCCGTGCTGGCCGAGGAACATCGCCATCAGGCCGGGGTCCTGGCCCAGCTCGAAGCCCTCGACCTGCAAGTGGTGCTCCGGAATGCCGATGCCTGCCCAGCCGGTTTGATCGCACGTGCGCGCGTACTCCGCGATCTCGTCGAGCATCCGCTGGTAGAGCACCGGGTCCTTGCCGGCCATCCCCCGCTCCAGCTCGTGCCGCCGGCCGATCGTCACGTACATGAACGCGTGAAAGTCCATGGCCCGGCCAGACTCCCAGCGCCGGCGGCCTGAGTCAAGCTTGCCGTGAAAGGCGTATCCCGCCCTCGCTTCTCATGGGCATTTCATCGTCCTCTCATCGCCGGGGAATACCGTCGTGACCGAGAGAGTCTGCCCTGTGGAGGCGAGCGTGATGGAAGACCTTACGCGGTTCGCGCTAGCTCTGTTGAGCGCTCCGGTCGTGATCGTCACCGGAGGCGTGGTGCTTGGACTGATCGGCCGCTACGTGACCGGCCGGCGCTAGCGGCCGCGCGCGGGCGGCTGGCGCACCTCGACCGCCGCGCCCGGGACGAGGCGGGGCTGGCCGTCCGTGACGACCTTCTCGCCCGCCTTGAGCCCCTTGGAGATGATCGCGTCGTTGCCCTGGTTTCTCGCGACGACGACCGGGCGCGTCTCCACCGTCGAGTCGGGCTTGACGACGAAGACGTAGGCGCCCTGCTGCCCGGTCTGCACCGCCGCCGCGGGCGCGACGATCGTGTCCGGCTCGACGGCCAGCGTCATGGCGACGTTCACGAACTGGCCGGGCCAGAGGCGCCGCTCCTCGTTGGCGAACTGCGCTTTGAGGCGAATGGTGCCCGTGGTCGGGTCGACCGCGTTGTCGATGAAGGTCACGGTGCCCGAGACCGGACGGGTCTCGCCGGTCGGCACGGCCTCGACGGTCAAGGCGCCCTGGGCCATGTAGCGCTTGATGGCCGGCAATTGCTGCTGGGGCACCGTGAACGAGGCGTAGATGGGCTGGACCTGGTTGATCACGAGCAGCGTAGAGTCGTTGGTTCCGCCCGCGCGCACCAGGTTGCCCTCGTGTAGCATGAGGCTCCCCGTCCGGCCGTCGACGGCCGAGCGGATCACCGTGTAGCTCAGCTGCAGGCGCGCGTTCTCCACGGCCGCCTCGTCGGCCCGCACCACCTGTTCGGCGCTCTTGATCGCGGCGTCGTCGACGCGCACGGTCTCCTCGGCGCCGACCACATCGGCCTCGTCGGCGCTCAGCGTGGCGTTGAGCGAGTCGAACGTCGCCTTGATCTGGTCGTACTGCTCGCGCGCGATCAGCTCCTTTCCGAGGAGATCGCGATAGCGGCGCTCCTGCGCCTCGGCGTTCTTGGCCTGGGCCCGGTCGCGCTCGAGGGCCGCCTTGGCCTGGCTGACGCGCGCCCGGTCGCGCTCGAGCACCGCTCGCGCCTGCTGGACGTTGCCGCGATCGCGCGCGAGCGTCGCCTGCGCCTGGGCCAGCGCGGCCTCGTAGATCCGCGGATCGATCGTGAAGAGGAGATCGCCTTTCTTCACGTCCTGGCCTTCCTTGATGTGTACCCGCATCAGCTCGCCGCCCACCTGGGCCCGGACGGAGACCACCGAGTACGCCTCGACAGAGCCGATGGCCTGCACGAGCAGCGGGACCGCCTTCTGCTCGACCGTAGCCACCGCCACCGGAATGGCGGCCCGGCGCGGCGGCGTCTTCGACTCCACCTTGCCCTCGGAGCACGCGGCCATCGGCGCGACCAGCGCGACGACCAGGATCAGACCGAGACGATGCCTCATCCGCGCGCCTCCGCGGAACGCGTCGAGAGAGCCCCGGCGCGCCGACGGCTGAGCACCGAGCGCACGCGCTCGAGATAGAGATAGACGACGGGCGTGGTGTAGAGCGTCAGGAGCTGCGAGACGATGAGCCCGCCCACGATGGTGATCCCGAGCGGGCGGCGAAGCTCGGCACCGGTGCCGGTGCCGAGAGCCAGGGGCAGACCGCCGAGCATGGCCGCCATGGTAGTCATCATAATCGGGCGGAACCGGAGCAGGCACGCCTGGTAGATGGCCTCGGCCGGCGGCTTGTTCTCGCGGCGCTGCGTGTCGAGCGCGAAGTCGATCATCATGATGGCGTTCTTCTTCACGAGCCCGATCAGCAGCACGATCCCGATGAGCCCGATGATGTCGAGGTCGTTTCCGACGAGCAGGAGCGCCAGGATCGCGCCCACGCCCGCCGAGGGCAGCGTCGAGAGGATGGTCAGCGGGTGCACGTAGCTCTCGTAGAGCACGCCGAGCACGATGTAGACGGCGAGCAGCGCGGCGAGGATCAGGAGGGGCTGCGTCCGGAGCGAGGCCTGGAAGGCCTGCGCGGTGCCCTGGAAGCTCGCGCGGATCGAGGCCGGCGCGCCGATCTGTCGCTCGGCGTCCTGCACGGCGGCGACGGCGTCGCCGAGGGCCACCCCCGGGGCGAGATTGAACGAGAGCGTCACCGACGGAAAGAAGCCCTGATGATTCACGGCCAGGGGCGTCGTGCTCGGACCGAAGCGCGTGATGGCGGAGAGCGGCACCTGAGCGCCCGTCGACGACTTCACGTAGATCGTCCGGAGCGCGTCGGGATTCTGCTGGAACTGCGGCGCGACTTCCAGGACGACGTGGTACTGGTTGAGCTGCGTGAAGATCGTCGAGACCTGGCGCTGGCCGAACGAGTTGTAGAGCACGTCGTCGATCGCCTGCGCGGTGATGCCGAGCCTCGACGCGGCGTCGCGATCGATCACGAGCGCGGCCTGGAGCCCCCGGTTCTGCTGGTCGGTGGCCACGTCGCGCAGCCCGGGCAAGGTGCGCAGCTTCGCCAGCATCTGCGGGGCGAAGGCGTTGAGCTCGGCGAGGTTCGTGCTCTGTAGCGTGTACTGGAACTGCGCGTTGCTGGCGCGCCCGCCGATCCGGAGATCCTGCACGGATTGTAAGAATAGCGTGGCGCCCGGCACGTGGGAGAGCTTGCCGCGAAGCCGATCCAGCACGCGATCGGACGAGAGGTGGCCGCGCTCGGCGAGCGGCTTGAGGGCCACGAACATCCTGCCGGTGTTGGTGGTGCTGCCGCCCTGGCCGCCGCCGCCCGTGAAGGCCACGACGTTGGCGACGGCTGGATCGGCCATCACCACGTTGACGAACTCGCTCATCTTGTCGCGCATTGCCGGGAACGAGATGTCCTGCTCGGCCTGGATGCTCCCGTTCAGCCGGCCCGTGTCTTGCTGCGGGAAAAATCCTTTCGGCACCACGACGAACAGGTAGATGTTGAGGGCGATCGTGCCGAGCGTGACCAGCAGGATCAGGAACTGGTGCCGCAGGACCCAGCCGAGCGAGCGCCGGTAGAAGGCCAGGACGCCGTCGAAGGCGGCCTCGCTGATGCGGTAGAGCCGGCCGTGGCGGACCTCGTGGCCGGATTTCAAGAGCTGCGCGCACATCATCGGCGTCGTGCTCAGTGACACCAGGAGCGAGACCGTGATGGCCAGGGTCAAGGTCACCGCGAACTCGCGGAAGAGCCGGCCGACGAGCCCGCCCATCAACAAGATGGGAATGAAGACGGCGATTAGCGACGTGCTCATGGACAAGACGGTGAATCCGATCTCCCGCGCGCCCCGGAAGGCCGCGGCCAGCCGCGACTCGCCGGCCTCGATGTAGCGCGTGATGTTCTCGAGCACGACGATGGCGTCGTCGACCACGAACCCGGTCGAGATGGTGAGCGCCATCAGCGAAAGGTTGTCGAGGCTGTAGCCGCAGAGGTACATCCCGCCGAACGTCCCGAACAGGGAGAGCGGCACGGCCACGCTCGGAATGATGGTGGCGCGAACGCTGCGCAGGAAGACGAACACGACCAGCACGACCAGCAGGACCGAGAACACCAGGGTGAGCTGCACGTCGCGGAAGGACGCGCGAATGGTCGTCGTGCGGTCGAGCACCACGCTGACCGCGATGGTCGGCGGGATCGAGGCGCGCAGCTCCGGCAGGAGCGCAATGACCCGGTCGACCGTCTCGATGATGTTGGCGCCCGGCTGCCGGTATATGACGAGCAGGACGGCGCGCCGGCCATTCGCGAGCCCGCCGGTGCGAAGGTCCTCGACCGAGCTTTCGATGTCGGCGATGTCGCCGAGGCGGACGGGCGCGCCTTTCGCGTAGGCCACGATCACCGGCCGATAGTGCTCGGCGTCGAACAGCTGGTCGGTAGCCGCGATCGACCAGGCGCGCGTCGCGTCGGCCACCTCGCCCTTCGGCGAGTTGGCGTTCACGTCGCGCAGGGCGGCGCTCACGTCGTTCAGCCCGATGCCGAGCTGGCTCAGACGCAGCGGGTCGACCCGCACCCGAACCGCCGGCTTGGCGCCGCCGCCCACGACGACCTGCCCGACCCCCTCCACCTGCGAGAGCTTCTGCGCCAGGATCGAATCGGCCGCGTCGTAGAGGCGACCGACCTGCAGCACGTCCGACGTGAGCGACAGGATCATGATGGGCGCGTCGGCCGGGTTCACCTTGCGGTAGGTCGGGTTGTTGGGCATCCCCTGCGGCAGCTGGCCCCGCGCCGCGTTGATCGCCGCCTGCACATCGCGCGCGGCGGCGTCGATGCTGCGGTTCAGATCGAACTGGAGCACGATCTGGCTGGCGCCGAGCAGGCTGGTCGACGTCATCTCCGACACGCCGGCGATCCGGCCGAACTGGCGCTCGAGCGGCGTCGCGACCGACGAAGCCATCGTCTCGGGGCTCGCGCCCGGCAAGACGGCCAGCACCTGGATCACCGGGAACTCGACCTGCGGCAGGGACGACACCGGCAGCGTGCGATAGGCGACGATGCCGGCCAGGAGCAGCGCCACGCTCAGGAGCGTCGTGGCGATCGGCCGCTTGATGAAGGGCTCGGCGATGTTCATGACGGCCGCTCGCGCTCAGTCGGCCCCGGACGGCTGCGGCAGCGCGTCGGGCGCCGTGGCGCCGCGCATCCGCAGCGCCAGCCGGTCGAAGGCCAGGTAGACGACCGGCGTCGTATAGAGCGTCAGGAGCTGCGAGAGGAGCAGGCCGCCCACGATCGTGATGCCGAGCGGGCGGCGCAGCTCGGCGCCGGTGCCGGTACCGAGGGCCAGGGGCAAGCCGCCAAGGAGCGCCGCCATCGTCGTCATCATGATCGGCCTAAAGCGGAGCAAGCACGCCTGGTAGATGGCCGCCTCGGCCGGACGGCCCTCGTTGCGCTGAGCGTCGAGGGCAAAGTCGATCATCATGATCGCGTTCTTCTTCACGATACCAATCAGCAGGATGATCCCGATGAGCCCGATGATGTCGAGCGGCGCGCGGCAGAGCTGGAGCGCCAGGATCGCGCCGACGCCGGCCGAGGGCAGCGTGGAGAGAATCGTGATCGGGTGGATGTAGCTTTCGTAGAGCACGCCCAGCACGATGTAGACGGTGATGAGGGCCGCGAGAATCAGGATGGGCTCGTTCGCGAGCGCCGCCTGGAAGGCCTGCGCGGTGCCCTTGAAGCTCGCGCGTACCGACAAAGGCAGCCCGATCTCGCGCTCGGCAGCCCGGATCGCGGTGACCGCGTGGCCCAGCGCCGCGTCCGGCGCCAGATTGAACGAGAGCGTGACCGAGGGGAATTGCCCCTGGTGGTTGATGGCGAGCGGCGTCGTGCCGCGCGCCAGGCGCGTGAACGCGCCGAGCGGCACCTGCGTGCCGTTCGAGGCGCGCACGTAGAGAGCCGCGACCGCCTCCGGGCTCTCCTGGAAGCGCGGGTGCACCTCGAGGACGACGTGGTACTGGTTGAGCTGGGTGAAGATGGTCGACACCTGCCGCTGGCCGAAGGCGTCGTAGAGCGTGTCGTCGATCGCCTGCGGCAGCACACCCAGACGTGAGGCCGTGTCCCGGTCGATGACGACCATCGTCTGGAGGCCGCCGGTCTGCTGGTCGCTGGCGACGTCGCGGAGCTCGGGCAGTGTCTTCAGCTTCTCCACCAGGCGCGGCGCCCACTCGGCCAGCTCGCGCGCGTCCGCGTCCTCGAGCGTGTACTGGTATTGCGTCCGGCTCACCCGGTCCTCGACCGTCAGGTCCTGCACGGGCTGCATGTAGAGCGTGATGCCCTCGACGGGCTCGAGCGCCGGCTGCAGCCGCTGGATGATCTGCATGGCGTCGGCGGCGCGCTCGTCGCGGGGTTTCAGGTTGATCTGAATGCGGCCGCTGTTCGGGGTCATGTTCACCCCGTCGACGCCGATGAACGACGAGAGGCTGGCGACGTCCGGGTCCTTCAGGATGATGCGCGCCAGCGCCCGCTGGCGCTCGGCCATGGCGGTGAAGGACACGTCCTCGGGCGCCTGCGAGATGCCGATGATGACGCCGGTGTCCTGGATCGGGAAGAAGCCCTTGGGCACCACCACGTAGAGCACGATCGTCAGCACCAGGGCGGCGACGGTGACGACGAGCGTCGCGGTCTGGTGCTTCAGCACCCACCGGAGCGTCGTGCCGTAGCGCTCGATAACCCAGTCGAACCCGCGCTCGCTCAGCTGATAGAAGCGGCCGGGCCGGCTCTCATGCTGGGCGCGCAGGAGCCGGGAACACATCATCGGCGTGAGGGTGAGCGATACGACGGCGGAGACCAGAATCGTCACGGCGAGCGTGATCGCGAACTCGCGGAAGAGCCGGCCCACGATGTCGCCCATGAACAGGAGCGGGATCAGCACGGCGATCAGCGACACGGTTAGCGAGACGATCGTGAAGCCGATCTGCGCCGAGCCGTTGAGCGCGGCCTGCAGCGGCGACTGGCCCTCCTCGATATAGCGGGCGATGTTCTCGATCATGACGATCGCGTCGTCGACGACGAACCCGGTCGAGATCGTGAGCGCCATCAGCGAGAGGTTGTCGAGGCTATAGCCGAGCAGGTACATGAACCCGAACGTCCCCACGATCGAGATAGGCACCGCGACGCTCGGGATGATGGTGGCCGAAAGGCTTCTGAGGAAGAGGAACATGACCATGACGACCAGGGCCACCGTGAGCACCAGCGTGAACTCCACGTCGCGGACCGAGGCCCTGATGGTGGTGGTGCGGTCGGTGAGGGTCGTGATCTCGATCGAGGACGGCAGCGAAGCCTTGAGCTGCGGCAGGAGACGCTGGATGCGGTCGACGACCCCGATGATGTTGGCGCCGGGCTGGCGCTGGATGTTGACGATGATGGCGGGCTTGTCGTTCATCCACGCTGCCTGCTTGACGTTCTCGACGCCGTCGATGACGTCCGCGACATCGGAGAGCCTCACCGGCGCCCCGTTCTTGTAGGCGACGACGATCGACTTGTATTCGTCGCTCGACAAGAGCTGATCGTTCGCGCCGATGGTGAACGACTGCCGCGGCCCTTCCAGGTTGCCCTTGGCCTGGTCGACGTTGGCCTGCGCCAGGACCGTGCGCAGGTCTTCGAGCCCCAGGCCGTACGAGGCGAGCGCGTTGGGATCGGCGCGCACGCGCACCGCGGGGCGCTGGCCGCCACTGATCGAGACCAGCCCGACGCCCGGGAGCTGGGAGATCTTCTGCGCCAGGTTCGTGTCGGCCAGGTCTTGCACCTTCGAGAGCGGAAGCGTGTCGGAGGTGAGGCCGAGCGTCAGGATGGGCGTGTCGGCCGGGTTCACCTTGCTGTAAATGGGCGGGTTCGGCAGGTCGCGCGGCAGGTAGGTGGCCGCAGCGTTGATGGCCGCCTGCACCTCCTGCTCGGCGACGTCGATCGCATGCTCGAGGGTGAACTGGAGCGTGATCAGAGAGGCCCCGAAGGAGCTGGTGGAGCTCATCTGGTTGAGGCCCGGCAATTGCCCGAACTGCCGCTCGAGGGGGGCCGTGACCGAAGACGCCGTGACCTCGGGGCTGGCCCCTGGGTAGTAGGTCAGGATCTGGATGGTGGGGTAATCGACCTGCGGCAATGCGGAGATGGGAAGCTGGCTGTAGGCCGCAAAGCCCGCCAGGAGCACCGCCGCGGTCAGTAGCGACGTCGCTACTGGCCGGAGGATGAATGTCCTGGACGGGTTCATGGCTTGGTCAGACCTCCCCTGACCTAAACGAACTCTACGGCCGATTGGTTGACAGCATCAATTTGAGGCTTCCGCTGCCTCCCGGTCAACCGTTACGCCGGCTCGTTCGTCTACATGACGAGAAGGCAGGACGTGACTCCATGAAAGGCCAGGCAGCACCGCGGTGGCAGGCCCATTGTGAAGCCCTCTACCGCCAACACGCGACCCGCCTGGTGCGCCTGGGGCGCCTGGTCCTCGGCGACCGGCAGGAGGCCGAAGAGGTCGCCCAGGAAGTGTTCCTCAAGCTGATCCGGGCCTACGACGCCCCGGTGGTGCCGATCGACTGGGCGGCATGGCTCACCCGGGTCACGATCAACGCCTGCCGTGACCGCCGCCGGGCGGGCTGGTGGGCCTGGAGTTGGCGGCGCCGAGCGCCCGAGCTGCTCGAGCTGGTCGACCGGGGCGCCACACCCGAGCAGGCGGCCGCCGGGGCCGAGTCCGGCGCGCGCATCGCCGCCGCGTTTCAGCGGCTGTCGGCGCGGCAGCGCGAGGTGTTCGCGCTCCGCTACATCGAGGGCATGTCGACGCACGAGGTAGCCGGCACGCTCGATCTCAGCGAAGGAAGCGTCAAGCGACATCTGTTTCGCGCCGTGAAGTACCTGCGCGGCGCGCTCGGAGAGCTCGGCAGCGAGGGGGGGCATCGATGAAGCGCTGTCTCAGTGAACGCACGCTGTGGCTGATTCACGAGGGCGCGGCGCGCGAGCAGGATACGGCGCACCTCGAGGGTTGCCTGGACTGTACCGCGCGCTACCGGCACATCGACGACGATCTGGGTGAGATCACGCGCGCGCTTCGCGATCATCCGAACCCGATCCGACGCCCCGCGCGCCGCGGGCGGCGCCGCTGGATCACCGCCGCCGCCATCGTGGCCGGGTTCGGCCTCCTGGCCGGAGGCGAAGCGATCCTGTGGCGCGAATCGAAGGCGCTGGTCGATCCGCGCCCGGAGACCACGGCCGAGGCGCTGTCGCTGCTCGAGGAAGTCACGCTGCTGCTTTCGTCGCCCGGGGTCACCGCCGCGTCGGTGCTGGTGTCCGACCCGGCGACCGTGATCGCCGAGATGGCTTCGCAGGAAAGCTACGAGGACGAGCCGATTGCCGGCGGAGGAGGACGCTTATGAGCGGGCGGGGATTGGTTTCGATTGTCTTGGCGATCACGCTGAGCCTCACAGCCGCGAGCGCGTTCGCTCAGGGCCCGTGGCGCGGGGGCATGGGCCGCGACGGCTTCGACACGCTGCCGCTGCTCATCCACAGCGCGGGGCTGAACGAGACCCAGCAGGCGCAGGTCCGGCAGATCATCGGCAATCACCGGACGCAGCTCCGGGCGCTGCGCGAGCAGCTCCGGACGGCCGAGACCCAGCTGGGCGACAAGCTCGTCGCGGCGACCCCAGTGACCGGCGCGGACCTGGCGCCGCTCACCCAGCAGGTCAACCAGGCCCGCAGCAACCTGGCCCAGGAATGGACGCAGGTCGTCATGGAGATCCGCGGGATCCTGAAGCCCGAGCAGCTCGCGAAGGCGGCCCAGAACCGCCAGCGCCTCAACCAGCTTCGCGACGAGATGAGGACGGTGCTCGGCGGCTCCGACACGCCGTGATCGGGCCGTGGACCTGCACGGCGCGGCGACCGGCGCCTGGGTGGCCGACGGCGTAGCTCCGTCGTCGACCGACGGGGGCCCGCACGGTCCGGCGGCTCCGCCGAGCCGGCGGCG
>JBKPCO010000063.1:0-7682 GCA_046727415.1 Candidatus Methylomirabilota bacterium | reverse complement strand
GCTGTCTCGCCTATCTGGGACGCGCCCTGTGGAGTCTCGGCTATCCCGACCAGGCGCTCGCCCGCAACGAGGAGGCGGTCGAGGAGGCGCGGGCGCGCGGCAGCGCCTTCGACGTGACGGTCGCGCTGTCGATGCTCACGAGCGTGCGCCAGCTCCGTGGCGAGCTTGCCGAAATGCGCGAGGCCACGAAGGTGGCGCTCGAGCAGGCGCGGGAGCGCGGCGTCACCTTCACCTACTGGCTCGTACGGAACGGCCTCCTGCTGAAGTGGGTCGAGGCGATGACGGCGGCGGAGGGGGAGCAGGAGAAACGGATCGCGGAGTTCCGCGAGAGCCTCGAGCGCTACCGACGAACGGGCACGATGCTCGGGATCTCGTGGCTCCTAGGGCTCCTCGCGCAGGCGCTCGCCGCCGGCCAGCCCCTCGAGGGGCTGCGCGTGCTCGACGACGCCCTCGCCCACGTCGACAAGACGGGGGAGCGCTTCGACGAGGCGGAGCTTCGCTGCCTCCAGGGCGAGCTCACCCTCCTGGCCGGCGGCACCGACGCGCACATGATGGCCGAGACCCGCTTCCGGCTGGGGCTTGACATCGCCCGGGCGCAGCGGGCCAGGGGGTGGGAGCTCGCCATCGCTGGCCGGCTCGCGCGGCTCCTGCACGAGCAGGGCAGAGACGAGGAGGCGCGCAATCTCCTCCAGCCGGTGTACGCGTGGTTCACCGAGGGCCTCGAGATCGCGAACATCCGGAGCGCGCGCACGCTACTCGACGAGCTCCGGCCGTCCGCGGCCGGCGGCGCGTGACCCGGCGTCGCCGCGGCGACGGGCCGGGCTACTTCAGACGAGACTCGCCAGGGTCTCGAGTTTGAGGATCTTCACCGGCTGCCTGATGATCCCATGCTCTGCGAGTCGCTCCATCTCCCTGGCAGCCGCGATCGAGCGCGGCGCATCATAGAGTACGGCCTCGAGGGGAGGCAATGGCGGTCACGATCGGCATGAGTCAGCCACAGGTCTTCGACTACATTGTCGTCGGCGCCGGCTCGGCGGGCTGCGTCGTCGCGAGCCGGCTGAGTCAGTCGGCCAGCGTGCTCCTGCTCGAGAGGGGCGGGCCGGACACCGGGATCCGGAAGGGCGTGGACGTCGACGCGCTGGTCAGCGATCCCGGCGGCATCATCCGAGCGGCCTGGAATCGCGTCATCAGCGTGCCGGTAGAGACCGAGCCCGAACGGAGCCTCGACGGGCGCCGCGTGATCGTCAATCGCGGCGTGGTCTTCGGGGGTTGTCACACGGTGAACGGAATGATCTACGTCCGTGGCCACCGGCGAGACTTCGACGGGTGGTCCAGGCTCGGCAACGACGGGTGGAGCTTCGACGAGGTGCTGCCGTACTTCAAGCGATCGGAGGAGTTCGACGGCAGTCCGCTGACCTACGCGGCCGAGGACCTGGCGTATCACGGCACCACGGGGCCGATGCACGTGCGACCGGTCCCGGACCCTACTTTGTTCACGGCCGCGTTCATCGACGCCGCCCGCGACCTCGGCCACGGTGGCGGCACCCCGCACTGGGATTTCAACGGCCGCCAGCAGGAGAACGGCGCCGGGCTCTTCCAGGTGACGGTGACGGCCGATCGAAAGCGCGTGAGCACGGCACGCGCGTTTTTGGCGGACGCCGCCACGCGCCCGCGCTTGCGCGTCGTGCTCGACGCGGTCGTCAGCCGGGTGCTGCTCGAGCGCGCCCGCGCCGTGGGCGTCGAGTACGTCGCGGGCGGCCGGCGCATGCGCGCGAACGTCGACGGCGAGGTGATCCTGTGCGCCGGGGCCTTCGAGTCCCCGAAGCTCCTGATGCTCTCGGGCCTGGGACCCGCCGCCGCGCTTCGCAACGCGGCGATCCCCTGCGTGGTCGACCTGCCCGGGGTCGGAGAGAACCTGCACGACCACCCGATGGTGGTGATCGCGTACGAGACCGCGAAGGATACCGGGCAATCGACGTTCACCGCCGAGGCCGGCCTTTTCCTCGACACGCGGGGGCGCTCCGAGACACGGAGCCCTGACCTGCAGTACCACGCGCTCGGCAAGATGCCCGACGTGCCCGACGTGCTGGAGCCGATCCGGCGTGTGCTGCCCGGGCAGTACTTCACGCTCTGCCCGACGGTCTCTCAGCCGGAAAGCCGTGGCCGGATCACGCTCCGTCCCGGGCAGCCGATGGCCCTCCCGCTCGTGCGCGCGAGCTACCTCCAGCACGAGGCCGACTGGCGCGTCCTCGAGCACGGGATCGAGCTCATGCACGCGCTCGTGGCGATGCCGAGTATCCGTGCGTTCCGCCCGCGAACGCCGCCGTTCGTGGCGCGGCCTGGATATCGCGTCGCGCTGCCCCTGCGCGGGAGCGTCCGTCCCTTCATTGCAGAGACCCTCACCACCACGTGGCACCCGGCGGGCACGTGCAAGATGGGACGTGATCCCCAGGCGGTCGTCGATCCCGAGCTGCGTGTTCACGGCGTGACGGGCCTGCGCATCGCGGACGCGTCGATCATGCCAACCCCGATCACCGGCAACATCAACGCGGCGTGCATCATGATCGCCGAGAAGTGCGCGGACCTGGTCCGCCGCGGCGCGGCCGCGGCCCCGCGGCCGGCGGGCGGCGATGCCGACCTCGGTGAGGACGCGCTCTTCGCCGTCCTGCGCGCCGTGCTGGCGCGGGATCGGCCCGCGTCGTGACCCGGCCTACCGGCTCGAGAGCTGCCTGGTGCGCTCGACGAGCGCGATGAGCGGCGTGGGATTGGACGCGCTCGCCCGCGCTTCCGCGCACGCCTCGCCGGCGATTGTGTCGAGGTAGCGTTCGGCCTCTCCGAGCGGGGCGCGGATGGCGACGGCGAGCGCGCGAAGGTCGTCCTCGCTCGGCTCCGGCTTCATGAAGACGGCGGCGACGTCCGGGTCGCGGATCGCGAGCGCCGCGGGTAGCGTCAAGATGCCGTCGCGCATGTCTTCTTCGCCGCCGCCGCCCAGGGCCGTGGCCCCGCGCACGTCGCCCACGTCGTCGCAGGCGTGGTAGAGCACGCCGAGCAGGTGCCCGAAGCGGCGCAGCTCCTCCGTGCGGGTCCCGAGACACGCGCACACCTCGAACATGCTCCCGGTGTCCTCGCTCGCGATGCCCCGCCAGTCCTCGACCCCGAGGGGCTGCCGCCGCAGCCTCCACTGCATGCACTCGGCCACGCCGAGCCGCTTCAGGAGCTCGGTGTAGAGCCTGATGTCGTGCGCGTCGTCCCGCACCATCCCGTAGCCGTCGGCCACGATGTAGCCGGACGCCATGAGCGCGGGCAAGAGGCCGAATCGCGCGTGCAGGGTCAGCACGCCGCGCCGGTAGCGCGATCGGTCGAGGATGTCATCGATGATCAGGGAGACGTTGTGGAGCATCTCGAGCACGCACGCCGAGCGGATCAGGGCGGGCGGGATGGATCCGCGGAAGATCGCGCGATAGCAGCTCCAGATGGTCAGGGGGCGGAAGTACTTCGAGCCGCCCTCGAACTGCCACTGCAAGAGGTGGCGGATCTCGCCGTCCGCGCGCTCGATCCACCCGGCGATCTCGAGGTTGAGCTGTCGGATCTCGGACTCGAACCCGAGCTCCGAGACGACGTTACCGGACACGGACGATCCGGTCCTCAGGGCTTCGCGTCCCAACGTCGCCAGTAAGTTTCCGCGTCCGGCGCGCCAGTCGCGGTGGCGGGTCCGAGGCGAAAGAGCAGGTGCTCCAGGGCCTGCTGCAGGCGCCGCGCCTCGTCGGCTGGAACGTCAGCGAGCTCACGCAGCGCTCTCCGCAGCTCGTCGACGCGCGCGCCGCTCGTGGCCTGATCGCCGCCCGGCCGGCTGTCTCCGTCGGCGAGGGCGGCGACGATCAGCGGTACCGCCTGGCTCCAGATCTCCGCCGTGCGCGCCCAGTACCGGAAGCCGCTCGCCGCGCACACGAGGATCACTTGGCTCACGACCTGCGCCCCGTCGAGTCGTGCGTCGGCTCGGCCGACGTTCCCGTCGAGACGCCCGCGTTCTGGGTCGGCGGCCAGGCCGGTCGAGACGAGTCCCCTGAGCAGGTCGATCAGGCGCTCCAGGGTCGCACGAGCGTCGGCCGCGTCAGGCTGGTTCAAACTCCCTCCGGGGCCGGGATTCTACAGCATATCCTCGATGGCATGCGGGCGATCGGATCCTCTCCGATCACGTCGTCGAGCTGGCGATAGCCGTCGATTGACCGGTCAATTGACCACCAGTTGACCACGTCGCCGCAGTACCAAACCGCCGCGTGGCCCGCGTCGGCGGCCGTCTCTCCAGCCGAAGTTCAGGGCGATTGTAGACACCGAGATCCCGGCCTGATGCCGTGTCTGGCGGACTTGGCCGGCGTCCTGTTCAAGAGGTCAATGGCCACCAGCCGGTGAGTGATCACCAAGTCTTGCCAAGCGCCTTCCGAGATACTCGCAGATTCCCGGCGCTTCGCCTGGTCTCAGTCTTGCTCTGAGAACTCGCCGAGGCAGGCGAGTATGGACGCTACTTTACGGCGCGACACAGGGGCTGCACGGGGCGTTTCAGCGAGATTCGATGACGCCTCGGTCGATCTCCCGGCCAACTCGAAGCCGGCGGTTCAAAAGCGCGTGGACAGCCTCGTGTGGGGGGTCTACCGCGACGTACTGGCCGCCATGGTGCTTTGGCTTGTGCTTGTCGGGTTCGCGTTCTTTGCCCTGTCGGCGGCAGCGACCAGGGTTCAGCCAACGGTGGCTCCGCTTGGTCGGCTCCCGGAGTTCGTCACTCCCGACGTGTCGGAAACCAATGGTGCCGATGGCATCAATGGTTCGCAGACGAGTTCGATGTGTTGCGGGCGCCCTAGGAATTCGCGGCACTCCGTGAGCGCCGGCCGTCGGGCCGTGCATCCGCATCGCGCTCGGAGGTCGCCCTTCTGCGCCTCACGCTCTCAGTTCCAATGCGGTGGAAATGGAGGAGGATTCGACGATGGATGTCGAGGACATCGAGATGCTGGGCCCCTGGACAGCTCACATCGAGACAATGGACAAGGCGCTTGCGTCGAACGATGCGGGCGAGTCCATCCAAGCGTGGCGGCGGGCCTATTCGGCCGCGCTCAGCCATCCTAGCTGGCTCGGGCTCTTCATTGTCGCCACCGCCTCGCTCCGGGTCGGCACGTTGCCGAGCCTCGCGCGAAGCGCCGCAGCGCAGGCCCGGGAGACCTACTGGATCGCGTTCTTTCGAGCACGCCAACAGCGGTCACTCACCGGCGTGCTGCGTACAGCCGAGGCCTTCGCCATGCTCGGCGATCGCGGCGCCGCCGAGCGATGTGTGAGCGTCGCCGAGGCGCTTGAGTCGAGTGCCGGAGATGCTGCTGAGATCGACCGCGTGCTAGGCCAGATTCAAGCCGCGGCCTCGGTTTTCGACAGGTCCTAGCACTTCGGACGGGCAGGCGATCAGGTGCACCCAGCGCTGGCCCAGCCGATGTCCGATCGGGCCAGGTCGAAGCCCAGTGCTGGTTGACGCCGAAGAAGGCACTTGCAGCCGAGACAGAACGGCTTCGCAAGGAGCGCGAGAACGCGGAGAAGAACGTCCCGGAGCCACGAGTATGGAGAAAATGGTGAAGCAGGCAGCCACGAGCATCTTTCCTCTGGGATGTTCTGCGAAGAAGGCGCGACCTCGCCGCCCTGGACATGTTCGAAACTGGATCATCCCCACTCGGGGTAGCGGAGATGGGTCGGGGCAGCGTGGTGACATATCATGCAACTGAAAGTCGTACGGACGGAGTTCACTAGCCGCAGCACCATCGGGGAACTCTATGTCGACGACACGTTCGAGTGCTTCACCTTGGAGGACGTAGTCCGGCCCGTCAAGATTCCAGGCATGACTGCGATCCCTGAGCGCACCTACTGCGTTATTGTCAGCTTCTCGGCTCGATTTCAGCGGCTACTGCCCGAGCTGCAGGATGTTCCCAACTTCACCGGCGTGCGCATCCACCCCGGGAACACAGACGCCGACACCGAGGGCTGCATTCTCGTAGGTCAGACGAAGGCGACAGACTTCATTGGCAAGAGCCGAGCGGCATTCGACGTGCTTTTCCCGAAAATCCAGGCGGCTGCGCAGACCGGCAAAGTGTTCCTCGAGGTCACCGCCGAGGCGGCACCGACCGACGGAACACACACGAGAACAGCTGCACGTTCGGTTGGCCTACCGCGGGAAGATGCGCTGCCAGCACGGCCGACTCTGACCGCGCGGCGTGCCGCGGCTGCGCAGCCACGATTGACGCGAAAAGGACGTAGAGGGCCCGCACCAAACGACGACAAGACGGTGCGGGGCAAACGGTGACGAGCAACGTCCATGGGTGGAAGGGGGCTTCGCCGAACCGGGGTTTAAGTATCGGATATGTCTATTCCATATATCCCGTTGCGCGAATAATGCCGATAGGCCATACTTACGCCTCCATGCAGCGGAACCCTCTAGATGTCAACAGTGACCGAGCGGCGAAGCTCCTCGGAATTCACGTGCTCGTGATCCATGACGATCAGTCGGCGCGACACTATCTTCGGTCGGTGCTCGAGACCTCCGGCGCGATCGTCACCGCGGCGGCTGCGGCCGCGGCGATTCGAGTGGCACTCATCGCCGACGTCATCGTGTGCGACCTCGAGTCGGCCGAAAGGGCCGGGAGCGAATTCCTGTCTCAGCTTCGGTCTCTCCACGTCCGCCTGGGGCGGTCGGTGCCGGCAATCGCTCTGGTCCCGAACGGGACGCGGCGAGCTCGGGAACGGTCGGCCGGCTTCGTCGGCTTCTTGATGAATCCTGTCGACGGCGACGAGCTCCGGGCCACAGTCTTAGAAGCGGCCAGTCAGTAGGACTGCTCAACGCGGCTTTCCCGCTCGTGTAGGCTGCTATTCCTTGCCTGGTGTAATTCCATCGAACGCCGACCGTGAGCTTCGCGGGCGTCCGCGGGAGTAGGTGACGGCGGGGGCTCGCCGGCGGTAGACTCGACCTGGGTAGGGGAATCGGGTGGACGCAGTGAGATTGGCCACGGGTATCGCGGTGCTGCTCATGGGCGCGGTCTTCGCTGCGCCCGCCAGGGCCCAAGACCCGCCGCGACCCAACCTGCTTTTCGAGCTCAGCCGACCGTCGCAATCGATTTCCATCGAATCGAACACGCGCGATGACATCAAGGACCGGCCGGCGCCTCCCCGGTCCGATCCGCTCCAAGAGCCCTTCCGGGTCTACGTCGGTGTGGGCGATCAGCGATGCCTCCCGGGCGAGGACGGACTCGACTACGGGCCGGTCGGCCGCGGAGCCCGCAGACGGTCGCACTAGCCTCGGTCTCGCGGACATTGCGAGCTCCGGCGCGGCGATGATTCGGGCCCTCACCTTCGATACCTACGGCACGGTCGTCGACTGGCGGAGCTCTGTCCTCGGCGAGCTTCGTACGCTTGCCGAGCGGCACGCGCCCTCACTCGACTGCGTTCGGTTTCTGGAGGAGTGGAGGGCTGTCTATCGCCCGGCCATGGACAAGGTGAACCAAGGCGAGAGCCCATGGATCACCGTCGACGCGATCTACCGGCAGCGCCTGGAGGAGCTCCTCCTCGCTCATGGCGTTGCCGGACTCACGGCGGACGAGATCGCCACGCTATCGCGTGTATGGTGGCGACTTGCGCCCTGGCCCGACGCGGTCGCG
>JBKPCO010000062.1:0-19047 GCA_046727415.1 Candidatus Methylomirabilota bacterium | reverse complement strand
GCTCTGGATGGCGAACTGCACGTTGATGAGCCCGACGACCCCGAGCGACAGCGCGAGCGCGCGCGTCTGGTTACGGAGCGTCTGGATCTCGTCCTCCGACAGGGAGTAAGGCGGGAGCGCGCACGCGGCGTCGCCCGAGTGGATCCCGGCCTTCTCGATGTGCTCCATGACGCCACCCACCAGCACCCGCGTGCCGTCGGCCACCGCGTCTACATCGATCTCGATCGCGTCGTCCAGGAACTTGTCGATGAGGACCGGATGCTCGGGCGACACCTGCACCGCCTCGTGCATGAACTCGCCGAGGTCCTGATCGTCGTGGACGATGCGCATGGCGCGCCCGCCGAGGACGTACGAGGGGCGCACGAGGACCGGATAGCCGATCTGCGTCGCGATAGTGCGAGCCTCGGCCAGCGAGCGCGCGGTGGCGCCGGCGGCCTGACGGAGCCCGAGCTCGGTGATGAGGTCGTTGAAGCGCTGCCGGTCCTCGGCGCGGTCGATCGCATCGGGCGAGGTGCCGAGGATCGGTACGCCCGCGTCGCGCAGCGGCACCGCGAGCTTCAGCGGCGTCTGGCCGCCGAACTGCACGACGACGCCCAGCGGGTGCTCGCGCTCCACGATGTTGAGGACGTCCTCGAGCGTCAACGGTTCGAAGTAGAGCCGGTCCGACGTGTCGTAGTCCGTCGAGACGGTCTCGGGGTTGCAGTTGACCATGATCGCCTCCACGCCGAGGTCGCGCAGGGCGAACGCGGCGTGGACGCAGCAGTAATCGAACTCGACACCCTGACCAATGCGGTTGGGCCCGGAGCCGAGGATGATGACCTTGCGCCGGGTCGTCGGCGGCGCCTCGTCCTCTTCCTCGTAGGTCGAGTAGAGATACGGTGTGTGCGCGACGAACTCGGCCGCGCACGTGTCGACCGTCTTGAAGGTGGCGCGGATCCCGGCCTCGCGCCGGCGAGCCCGGACGGTCGTCTCCGAGGTGCCGGCGAGCTCGGCGATGCGCCGGTCGGCGAACCCGAGCTGTTTGGCCCGCCGCAGCACGTCCGCGTCGGCCAGAGCCGCCTGGGCGATGCGCGGCTCGAAGGCGACGATCTCCCGCATGTTCTCGAGGAACCAGGGGTCGATGCGCGTCAGCGCGTGGATCGACTCGGTGGTAAACCCGGCCCGGTAGGCGTCGCCGATCGCGAAGATCCGGTCGGGGTTCGGGATCTGGAGCAGGCGCGAGAGCTCCGCGTCGTCGTCGAGCTTCCGCCCGAGGGTGAGGCCCCAGCGGTCCTGCTCGAGCGAGCGAATCGACTTCTGCAGCGCTTCCTTGAACGTGCGCCCGATCGCCATCACCTCGCCGACCGATTTCATCTGGGTCGTCAGGGTGCGATCGGCCTCCGGAAACTTCTCGAACGCCCAGCGCGGGAACTTGACCACGCAGTAGTCGATCGCGGGTTCGAACGACGCCGGCGTCTCGCGCGTGATGTCGTTGCGGATCTCGTCGAGCGTGAGCCCGACCGCCAGCTTGGCGGCGATCTTCGCGATCGGGAAGCCGGTCGCCTTCGACGCCAGCGCCGAGGAGCGCGACACGCGCGGGTTCATCTCGATCACGACCAGCCGGCCGTCGGCGGGGTTCACCGCGAACTGGATGTTGGAGCCACCGGTCTCGACGCCGATCTCGCGGATGATCGCGATGGCGGCGTCGCGCATGAGCTGATATTCCTTGTCGGTGAGCGTCTGCGCCGGCGCCACCGTCACCGAGTCGCCGGTGTGAACGCCCATCGCGTCGACGTTCTCGATCGAGCAGATGATGACGACGTTGTCGGCGAGGTCACGCATGACCTCGAGCTCGAATTCTTTCCAGCCGATCACGGACTCCTCGACCAGGACCGTGCCGACCGGGGACATCTGCAGCCCCCACCGGATCGCGCTGTCGAGCTCCTCGGCCGAGTACGCGATGGAGCCGCCGGTGCCGCCGAGGGTGAACGAGGGACGGATGATCGCCGGGAAGCCGACCTGCGCCACGACGGCCCGCGCCTCGTCGAGGTTCCGCGCGTAGCCGGAACGGGGTAGCGCCAGGCCGATGCGCTCCATCGCCTGCTTGAAGAGCGCGCGGTCCTCGGCCTTCTTGATCGCCTCGAGCTTGGCGCCGATGAGCTCGACGCCCAGCCGGGCGAGCGTGCCGTCCTCCGCAAGCGCGACTGCGATGTTGAGCCCGGTCTGGCCGCCCAACGTGGGCAGCAGCGCCTGCGGCCGCTCGCGCTCGATGATCTTGGCGACCGATTCCGGCGTCAGCGGCTCGATGTAAGTCCGGTCTGCTAGGTCGGGGTCGGTCATGATGGTCGCCGGGTTCGAGTTCACCAGGACGACCTCGAAGCCTTCCTCGCGCAGCGCGCGGCAGCCCTGGGTGCCCGAGTAGTCGAACTCGCACGCCTGACCGATGACGATCGGCCCGGAGCCGATGATCAGGATGCGCTTGAGGTCGGTTCGCTTGGGCATCGTGCTTCCGCGCCGTGGGCCGCGGCTATTCCTCCACCAGGCCGTACACGATCGACGTCTCCGGCGCCGCTTCTTCCCGGCGATAGAGCACGTCGTCGAGGCGACCGCTGCCGATCCACGCGACCTCGCCGCTACCCCAGAGCTGCTCGCCGAGCACGCTCATGCGCCGGTCGACCCGCTCGCGGATCGCGTGCGACTCGAGCGCGGTCTCGTTCTGCGTGGTGAACGAGGTCCACTCGGGCTTCTGGCCGCCTCCCTCGGTCTTCCGGTACGAGATCAAGTATTTGGGCATGACGCGCTCAGCCTCCGTTCTTGGTCATAAGGTCCGTGAAGCGGTCAAAGAGGTAGTTGGCGTCGTGCGGCCCGGGTGAGGCTTCCGGGTGGTACTGCACCGAGAAGACCGGCCACTCGCGATGCCGGAGCCCCTCGCAGGTGCCATCGTTGAGGTTGAGATGTGTCGGCTCCCAGCCGAGCGAGGAGACTGACGCCGGGTCGACCGCGAAGCCGTGGTTCTGGGAGGTGATCTCGACCTTCCCGGTCGTCGTGTCCTTGACCGGATGGTTCGCGCCGTGATGACCGAAGGGCAGCTTGTACGTGCGCCCGCCGGCGGCGAGCCCGAGAATCTGGTGACCCAGGCAGATGCCAAAGATCGGCACGCGGCCGAGGAGGCCGCGCACCGAGTCGATCAGGTACGGAACCCCCTCCGGATCGCCCGGGCCGTTCGAGAGAAAGACGCCGTCGGGCTTCCGCGCGAGGACGTCGGCCGCCGGCGTCGCCGCCGGCACGACCGTCACGTCGCACGCCGCCGCGCGAAGCTGTCGCAGGATGTTGAGCTTGATCCCGCAGTCGTACGCGACCACCGTGAACCGCGGCGGCGGCGGCGCCGTGTAGCCGCGGGAGAGCTCCCAGGTCCCCTCGGACCAGGTGTATGGCGCGGCGGCGGTCACCTCGGCGACCAGATCGCGGCCGACGAGCCCGGGTAGGGCACGGGCGCGCTCGAGCAGGCGCGCCGGCTCCGCCTCGGCGGAGGAGACGATGCCGTCCTGCGCGCCGTGATCGCGCAGGTGACGCGTCAGCGCGCGCGTGTCGATGTCCTGGATGCCGACGATCCCGTGGTGCCGCAGATACTCATCGAGGCCGGTGTTGGAGCGGAAGTTCGACGCGACCGACGAGGCTTCTTTCACGATGAACCCGTTGGCCCAGGGCCGGCGCGATTCGATGTCCTCGGAGTTGATGCCGTAGTTGCCGATCATCGGATAGGTCATCGCGACGATCTGTCCCCGATAGGACGGATCGGTGAGGATCTCCTGGTACCCCGACATCGCGGTATTGAAGATGACCTCACCCTCGGCCTCGCCGATGGCGCCGAGCGGCCGGCCCCTGAACGTGCGGCCGTCACGGAGCACGAGCCAGGCGCGCCCGTTCATGCCCGCACGACGCTGCCACCCACGAGCGTCATCCACGGCGCCCCCCGCAGGGTCCAGCCACCGAACGGGGTGTTCCGACTCCGCGAGCGAAACCGCAGGGGATCGACGACCGTTTCCGCGTCGGGATCGAGGATCGTGACGTCCGCCGGCGCGCCGGCGGCGAGTTTTCCGCCGGGCAGGTTGAGCAGCCGCGCCGGATCGCGGCTCAGCCGCGCGATCAGCGTCGAGAGCGGCAGGAGCCCCGGCCGCACCAGCCGGTCGAGCAGCACGGCCACCGCCGTCTCGAGTCCCACGATGCCGAAGGCCGCGCGGTCGAACTCGCCTTCTTTCTCGGAAAGGGCGTGCGGCGCGTGATCGGTCGCGATGCAATCGATCGTGCCGTCGGCGAGCGCCTCGAGCAGGGCCTCCACGTCGCGCTTGGTCCGGAGTGGGGGTGCCATCTTGGTGTTCGGATCCCAGGTTCTCACGGCGTCCTCGGTCAGGACCAGATGATGGGGCGTTACTTCGGCCGATACCTGGAGCCCCCGGGCCTTGGCGTCACGGATGAGACGGACTGCGCCGGCCGTCGAGACATGGGCGATGTGCACGCGCGCGCCCGTGAGCTCCGCGAGCAGGATGTCGCGGGCCACCATCACGTCCTCGGCGGCGGCCGGCTGGCCGGGCAGCCCCGTCTCGGTGGAGACGACGCCCTCATTCATCGACGCGCCCCGACTCAGCGAAGCGTCCTCGGCGTGGCTGATGAGCGGCGCGCCGAACGGCAGCGTGTACTCCATGGCGCGCCGGTACAGGCCCGCGTTCATGACGCAGCGGCCGTCGTCGGAGAAGGCGACGCAGCCCGATTCGGCGAGCTCCGCCAGCTCGGCCAGCTCCTCGCCGCGCAGGCCGCGCGTGACGGCGCCGATAGGGTAGACGCGCACCACGCCCTCGACCTTCGCCTTGGCGAGGATGTAGTCGGTGACCGCGCCGTTGTCGTTCACGGGGTTCGTGTTCGCCATGCAGCACACGGCGGTGAACCCGCCTGCGGCGGCGGCCCGCGTACCGGTCGCCACGGTCTCCTTGTATTCGTAGCCCGGCTCGCGCAGGTGCACGTGGATGTCGATGAAGCCCGGGCAGACGATCTTGCCGCTCGCGTCGACGATCTCGGCCCCGGCCGGCGCCTCGAGGCTCCGGCCGATCCGTTCGATCTTACGCTCGGCGATCAGGACGTCCTGAACAGCGTCGAGGTTGTTCGCCGGATCGATGACGCGGCCGCCCCGGAGCAGGAGGCTCATGCGCCGTCGCCGCCCTTCCGACCGGCGAGGAGGAGCAGCACGCCCATGCGCACAGCCACGCCCCGCGACACCTGGTCGAGGATGACTGAGTACGGGCCGTCCGCGACCTCGGGTGACAGCTCGACGCCGCGGTTCACCGGACCGGGATGCATGATCAGCACGTCGGGCCGCGCGTGCTTCGCCAGCCGGTCGAGGGTGAGCCCCCAGTAGCGCGAGTACTCGCGGAGGGATGGGATCAGGCCCGCCGTCATGCGCTCCTGCTGCAGGCGGAGCATCATGATCACGTCCACGTCGCCGATCGCGTCTTCCAGGCGATAGCTCACCTTCGCGCCCAGCTCCTGCACGTAGGGCGGGATGAGCGTCGGCGGCCCGGCCACGGTCACGGTCATGCCGAGCTTGCGCATGCCGTGGATGTTCGAGCGCGCCACCCGGCTGTGGGCGATGTCGCCGACGATCGCCACGTGGAGGCCCTCGAAGTGTCCCTTCTTCTCGCGGATCGTCAAGAGATCAAGGAGCGCCTGCGTGGGGTGCTCGTGCGCGCCGTCCCCCGCATTCACGATGGAGCACGGCAGCTCGCGGGCTAGGAGCTCGGCGGCCCCGGCCGAGGAGTGGCGGACGACGACCACGTCGGGGCTCATCGCGGCGATGTTCTTCGCGGTGTCGACGAAGCTTTCGCCCTTGCTCAAACTCGAGCCGCTGGCCGAGAAGTTGATGACGTCGGCCGAGAGCCATTTCCCGGCGATCTCGAACGAGGTGCGCGTGCGCGTGGACGACTCGTAGAAGAGATTCACGACCGTCTTGCCGCGCAGCGCCGGGACCTTCTTGATCTCGCGTCCGGCGATCTCCTGGAGCGACGCGGCGGTGTCCACCAGCAAGACGATCTCGCTCGCCTCGAGGTCGCGCATCGTGAGCAGATCCTTGCGGGTCCAGCCCATGCTAGGCCTCCTCGGGTTCTTCGATGACCACGCGATCCTCGCCGTCGTGCTCTCTGAGCCGCACCGCTACGCTCTCCCGCCGCGACGTCGGCAGGTTCTTGCCGACGTAGTCCGGGCGGATCGGCAGCTCGCGGTGCCCGCGGTCGATCAGGCACGCGAGCTGGATGGCCGTGGGCCGCCCGAGATCGATGATCGCGTCGAGCGCCGCGCGGATCGTGCGGCCGGTGAAGAGGACATCGTCGACGAGGATCACCGTCTTGGCCTTGATCGAGAACGGGATGTCAGTGCCGCGGATGACCGGCGTGCCGCGCATACCGAGGTCGTCACGGTAGAGGGTGATGTCGAGCGTGCCAACGGGGAGCGTCGTGCCGTCGATCTGCGCGATCTTGTGCGAGAGCCGGTGCGCCAGGCTCACGCCGCGCGTGCGCAGTCCGACGAAGGCCAGATCCTTGGCGCCGCCGTTCCGCTCGAGAATCTCGTGGGCGATGCGGGTGAGAGCTCGGTCGAGGGCAACCTCGTCGAGAACCTGCGCCTTCTCGCGGTGGCGTGGTGCGGGGCTGCTCAAGTTCTTCTCTCCTTGCGAGCCTCGCGGGGCCCGCTTAAAGGAAAGCGCGTCATTAGCCTCTGTCACTCTACATGGCGTACTCCGGTGGTGTCAACCGCGCAGAGCCTCCCGCGCATTTCCGGAACGCCAGCGCTCGACGACGCGGCACTCGTGCTCGACGCTGACGCGCCCGCCCTTCACCACGAGACGGCGCGCCGGGAGTGAGGTCACGATCTCCTCCGGCCGCTGGCAGTCCCACGCGACCAGATCGGCCCGGCACCCGGCGGCGCAGCCGTAATCGCGCAGATTCAGGATGCGCGCCGGATACGTCGTGACGGTGCCCACCAGCTCGCGCATGAGCTCGGGAGTCCCCATGTGGGCGGCGACGGCGACGACGAACGTGAGATGAGCAGGGTCGGCTGTGCCGATCGGGGTGAACGGGTTCCGGATATTGTTGGACGCGAGCGCGACCGGTACGCCGGCCTCGAGCAGGCGGCGGATCGGCGTAAGGCCGCGCCGCACGTTTCGCTCGTCGGCCCGTCCCATCAGATAGAGATCGGTCAGCGGAAGACTGATCACGCCGATCCCGGCCCGGGCAAGGTCCGCCGTCAGCGCCGCCTGCTCAGCGGGGGGAAGCGCGGCCAGCTCGGTGAGGTGTCCGACCGCGACCCGCTTCTGCCAGCCCAGGCGCTCGGTCTGACGCACGATCTCCCGCACGTGAAGGTGCTCGGGCTCGTCGAAGAAATCGACGTGGAAGTCCGCGTCGACTGCGAACTCGCGCGCGAGCGCGAACACGATCTCGATGTGTCGCGCGGCGTCGGTGTCGTTGTAGGGGCAGCCGCCCACGACGTCGGCACCCATCTCGAGCGCGCGCCGGAGCAGCCTCTCCGTCCCCGGCGCCTGGAGGATTCCCTCCTGGGCGAAGGCGCAGAGCTGGATATCGACGGCGGGCGCGTACTCCCGCTCGAGGGCGAGCATGGCCTCCATGCCAGCCAGGCCGATGATGGGATCGATCTCGACGTGTGCCCGCATGGCCGTCGTCCCCGCCGCCACGGCCATGTCGAGCACGCGCCGCGCTCGCGCGGCGATGTCGGCGGCAGTGAAGCCACGCTTCGCCTGACCGGTCAGCCGGATCGCCTCGGCGGCCGTGCCGGCCGAGCCGGACACCCGGTCGGCCAGAAGCGCTTTGTCCAGGTGAATGTGGGCCTCGACGAGGCCGGGCGTGACGAGGCGTCCGTCGAGATCGAATGTCTCTCGGGCCGGGCCGGCGGGAGACCCGACGGCGACGATGCGTCCGTCGGCGATCGCCAGGTCGACCGGATCGCCGCGCTCGGGTAAACGGCAATTACGGAGCACGAGGTCGAGCACGCCGGGACAGTACGCCGATTTCTTCTCCGGCGAAAGTCGCCCGGCGCTACAGTGGCAGGTCGGAGGGTACGTCCGAAATCATGCCTAGCTTCACGAGACGCCTGCGGCAGGAGACGCCGGGCTGGATCCGCGACGGCGTCGTGACCGCTCAGCAGGCCGACGCGATCCTCGCGCGCTATCCGGAGTCGGGCCACTGGTTCCAGCGACCGATCGCGATCTTCTCGATACTCGGCGGAGCGCTCGTGATCTTGGCCGTCGCCCTCGTCATCGCTCACAACTGGCAGGAGATTCCGCGCTGGGCCAAGCTGGCCGGTCTGCTGGCGTTGCTCCTCGGTGCGTACACCGGCGGCCTCGTCATTCGCGCCCGCGGCTACGGGCTGGTGGGCGAGGGGCTCTTCGTCCTGGGCGGCGGGCTCTTCTTGCTCGGCATCGCGCTCATCGGCCAGCTCTACAACCTGGCCGGGCGCGAGTCGGATGCGGTCCTCTTGTGGTGGGCGCTGCTCATGCCGGCGGCTTACGCGCTGCCGTCGATCGCGCTCGTCGTGCTCGCCTGGTGCGGCGCCTCGGTGTGGTTCTGCATGTTCGTTCTCGACCGCACGACCTGGCTCGGCCGCGACGTCTACTCGAACGCGACGCTCGGCGCCGTGGCCTTCGCCGCGGCCGGGGTTCTGGTGTGGGTCCTCGGCTCACTCCACGGCGACGGCGAGTTCCGCCGCGCAGGCCGACTGATCGAGCAGCTCGGGCTGCTGACGATTCTCGTCGCGCTGGTGCCGCTCGGCTTCCTCAAACAATTCGGCAGCTGGGGGGTCTCCGGACCCACCATGCGCTGGCCGGCGGCGGTCCTGGTCCTGCTGGGGCTGGCGGCGGTGGCCGTCGGCGTCGCGTGGCTCCGGCTACCCCCGGATCGCCCCATCATCCGCGCGGCGCTCGCGGCCTCGCTCCTCCTCGTGATCGTCTATCTGCTCGCTGTGACGACGGAGCTCGTCCAGCAGGCGCCCGAGGGTGTCTTCCGAATGCTTGGCTGGACGAACTGGGCGATCCTTCTCGTCGTGGCGCTGGCGCTCATCCTGTGCGGCGCGCGCTGGGATCGCTCCGCGTGGATCAACTGGGGGGTCATCTGGATCGGCGTCGACGCAGTCGTGCGCTACGTCGAGCTGGTCGGGACGATGCTCCAGGCCAGTGCCCTGTTCGCCGCTACCGGCGTGTTCGTGCTCGCGCTCGGCGGGGCGCTCGAGCTCCTGCGGCGCCGGGTCACCGCCAGAGCCGCGGTGCCAAGGGCGGGTGTGTAGATGCGGCGCGGGCTGTTCATCGCGGCCTTCTCTCTGCAGGCCCTGGTGCTGGTCGCCTGGTCGGCAGGGCTCGAATGGGAGCTCGCCGGCGCCGCGCGAATCAGGCTCGAGGTCGTCCAGCGCGATCCGCGTGACCTGCTGCGCGGCGACTACGTGTGGCTCCAGTACGTGATCGCCGACATCCCGCTCGAGACTATTGCCGGCGGCCGGCCCGATTACGGCGATCGCGTCTGGGTGACGCTGAGGTTGCAAGATAACGTCTACGCGCTTGCCGCCGCGAGCCGCACGCCGGTGATGCCTGGGCCGGGGCAGCGCGTGATCGTCGGTCGCGTGCAATCGCTCAACTCGTCGGGCCGTGGGACGGAGGTGCACGTCGTCTACGGGATCGAGCGCCTCTACGTGCCGGAAGGGCGCGGCGTCCTACCGCGCGGGAAGATCGAGGCGGAGATCGCGCTGGCGGAAGGCGGCCGTTCGTTCCTCACTCGCGTGTTCGTGGACGGCCGCCCGTACTCGAGCGTGGCGCGCTAGGTGTCCCGCTTCGGCGGGTTGATGTTGTAGGCCTTCAGTTTGCGGTAAAGGTGACTGCGCTCGATCCCCAGCCGGTCCGCGGTCCGTGTCATGTTCCAGTCGTTGGTCTTGAGCTCGGCGAGGATGAAAGAGCGCTCGAAGTTGTCCCGGGCGTCCTTGAGCGACCGGTCGCGCGTTTCGCCCGACGGGGCCGCCGCCTCCTTGGGACGCAAGGGTGCCGGCAGGTCGTCGGCCGTGATGACGTCGCCGGGGGCCATGATGACGAGCCGCTCGACCATGTTGCGCAGCTCGCGCACGTTGCCCGGCCACTCGTAAGCGAGGAAGTAGCCCATCGCCTCACCGGAGAGCGTCTTGGCGTGCTTGCCGTTCTCGGCGCAGAACTGGTTGACGAAGTGGTCCACGAGCGCCGGGATGTCGTCCTTGCGGGTGCGGAGCGCCGGCACCTCGATCGGGATGACGTTGAGGCGATAGTAGAGGTCCTCCCGGAAGCGGCCCTCGCGGATGAGCGCCGGGAGATCGCGGTTGGACGCGGCGATGACGCGCACGTCAACTTTGATGGTGTCCTTGCCGCCGACCCGCTCGAAGGCCTGCTCCTCGAGTGAGCGCAGGACCTTCGCCTGGGTCTTGAGGCTCATATCGCCGATCTCGTCGAGGAACAGCGTGCCGCCGTCGGCCAGCTCGAACTTGCCCCGGCGCCGCGCGAGCGCCCCGGTGAACGCGCCCTTCTCGTGGCCGAACAGCTCGGACTCGATCAGGTCCTCGGGGATCGCGGCGCAGTTGACATCGACGAACGGGCGCCCGTGACGGGCCGAGCGGAGGTGGATCGTGCGCGCGACCAGCTCCTTGCCGCTGCCGTTCTCGCCGTGGATCAGCACGCGGCCGTTGGTCGGCGCGGCGGTCTGGATCTGTTCGACGAGGGCCCGGATGGCGGCGCTCTCGCCGATGATCTCGGCGCGCTGATCGAGGCTCGCGCGCAGGCTCGCGTTCTCGCGCTCGAGCCGAGCGTGCTCCAGCGCGCGGTTGACCGTGACCAGGATCTTCTCGAGGGAGAGGGGCTTCTCGACGAAGTCGTACGCGCCCAGCCGGGTCGCCTTGACCGCCGTCTCGATCGTGCCGTGCCCGGAGATCATCACGATGACCGCCTCCGGACGCGCCCGCTTGACCTCGGCGAGGGTTTCGAGGCCGTCCATGCGATCCATCCAGATGTCGAGAAAGGTCAGGTCCGGGCTCTCGTCGGCGAAGAACCGTACGGCGTCGGCGCCGCTGCCGACCGCCGAGACCCGATAGCCTTCGTCCTCCAGGACGTCGCGCAGGGTCGACCGGATGGCCGGCTCGTCGTCGACTATTAGGATATGCTCACCGGCCACGTCACCCTCCTCGCGGTGCCCCAGGCACAAGCGCGCTCACGCGCGCGCGGATATGCTCACCGGCCACGTCACCCTCCTCGCGGTGCCTAGGACGCCTCGACCGGGGCAGCGGTGCGCGACACCGGTACCTCGATGACGAAGCGCGTCCCGGTCGGCTCGTTGTCCTCGACCCGGATCGTCCCACCGTGCTCGGTCACGATCTCGTGCACGATCGGTAGCCCCAGCCCCATCCCCGAGACCTTGGTAGAGAAATAGGGGAGAAAGAGCCGCTCGCGATCCTCGGGGCTGATACCCGGACCGTTGTCGGCCACGATGATCCGGACGTGGCCGGTCTGCGCGAGGTGCACTGTCTCGACGCGCACGACCCCGCTGTCGCCGATCGCCTCGACCGCGTTGTCGACCAGGTTCAGGACGGCGCGCTTGATGTGGTCGGGGTCGACCTCGAGCAGCGGCAGGTCGTCGGCGTGCCGCGTCGTGATCGACAGCGTCGGATGCGACTCGCGGTAGAGGGTCGCGACGCCGTCGATGAGCTGGCGCACGTCGGTGGGGCGCGGCGTCAGCACGGGCATGCGCGCGAACCGCGAAAACTCGTCGACCAGGTGCTTGAGGCCCTCGACCTCGTGGATGATCGTCTCGGTGCACTCCAGCACCAGCCGCTCCTCGCCCGGCGTGCGGGCCAGGCGCCGCCGCAGGCGCTGGGCCGACAGCTGGATCGGCGTGAGCGGGTTCTTGATCTCGTGGGCGATCCGCTGCGCCACCTCGCGCCACGCCGCCACGCGCTGCGCCTTCAGGAGCTCCGTCAGGTCGTCGAGAACCACGACCGCCCCGGTGTACTCGCCGTCCGGTCCGCGCAGCGCCGTTGCGGAGGCGAGCAGCGAGAGCGTGGCGCCGCCCCGGCGCAGCTGGAACTCGAGCTCGGTGCTGGCGGCCCGGGGTCGTCGCGTCCGGTGCACCTGAGCGACCACGGCCCGCAGCTCGGGGCCCACCAGGACGTCCTCGAGGAAGCGGCCTACGGCCGTCGACTCGTTGACGCCCAGCATGCGGGCGGCGGCGCGGTTGATGGTCGTCAGGCGCCCGAGCGGATCGAACGAGACCACGCCGGTGGTAATGGCCTCGAGGACGGTCTCGATGTAGACGCGGCGATCCTCGAGCTCGGTGTGCTTGTCCGACAGGTCGAGGAAGGCCTCCTCGAGCTGGTGCTTCGACTTGGCCAGGTCGTCGGTCATCTGGTTGAACGAATCGACGAGCACCCCGATCTCGTCGTCGCCGCCGCGCGTCGGCACCTTGTAGGCGAGGTTGCCGGCAGCGACCTCGCGCGTGCCCTCGGCGAGCTGCTCGATGGGGCCGGTGATCCCGCGCGCCAGGTAGAGACCGAACCACGTGAACGAGAACACGACGATGAGCGTCATGAGCAGGAAGAGCAGAATGTAGATACCTTTGATCGGCGTCTTCAGGAGCTTGAGCTGCTTGAACTCGCGGAATGACTGCGAGATGGCGCGCACGCGCGCCTCGAGGCGATCGGTGACGTGCGTCCCCACGACGACCACGCCGACCACGCTGCGGTCGCCGGCCTTGGTCACCCGGATTGGCACCACCGCCTCGACGAGGTCGCCGGAGGCGAGCTCGCGCACCGTGGTGAGCTCCTGCCCGGCGATGCCCTGCCGCAGCTGGTTCTCGTCGACGTCGCGCGTCGCGAGGTCGCCGAGGATCGGGTCTTTCACGTGGACCAGCTCCTGGCCCTGCGCCCCGAAGACGGTGATAGCGCTGATCCCGAGCCGATCCTGCTGCTCGACGAGGTAGGCGGCCAGCGCCTCCCGCCGCGGCTCGGCGAGGAGCCCGTCGCGATCGATCACACGGCCGATGTGCTGGGCGTGGCGGAGCGCCGTGCGCTCGAGGTTGGCATAGTACGTCTGGGCCACCGCCAGCGCCTGGTCCAGCGGACGCTCCACCTGGGGCTTGAACCACCCCTCGATCGACTTGGTGATGAAGTTCGACGCGATCAGAAAGATCAGCATCGACGGGATGAGCGACAGCGAGAGGAACGCCGTCACCAGCTTCGCCTTGAACTTGGCGCCGATCACCTGCTGGCGCCGCTCGAACCACAGCTTGACCAGGTTGCGGAAGAGCAGCAGCACCAGGAGCAGCAGCACGATCAGGTTCAGGTTGAGCAGGGCGAAGACGGCGATGTTCGACGCGAGCGGCAGATCGGAGGCGTAGACGCCGACGTCCAGGAAGTTCGCCGCGCCCACCAGGATGAGGAACGCGGCGACGATGATCAGGTTACGCTTGCGCCGACTCTCCTCGCTCAGCAGTGGCATTACTGGATCCGCTGGATCGTCCGGTAGTCGGACTGCCGGGTGGTCTGCTCGGCCATGCCGTTCATGCGCGCCACGAACGTGTTCTCGCCGTTGAGCGCCGTCGTGGCGTTGACCCGCACGTAGATGACGGCGTTCGGATCGAGATCGGCGGCGGGCGTGACCTTGACGCCGCGGACGTCGGAGAAGACACGCTGCGCGTCCCGGAGGTCGCGCGTGGTGTGGATCGGCCGCGTTTCCCCCCTGAGCGCCGCGACCTTGAATTCTCGGGTGACCACGTTGTAGGCGAGCGTCCGCTCGACGGTCTTCGTGACGAGCAGCCGGTCGGGGAGCACGCGCTGATATTGCCAGAGCTCGATGTCGAGGCGCATGTGAGCGGGGATCCCGCTCTGGATGCCCTCGGCGAGGGCTGAGGGCAGCACGCCCAGCAGCACGACGTGGACGGTCACCTCATGGTCATTGAGGTAGACGTCGAGGTCGGTGATACGCAGTTCGGCGCGGGCGGGAGCCGCAACGGCCAGCACCATCGCCGCCGCACCGAGGTGATAGACGAGCCGCAAGCCACGCATACAGCGAACGGCCCATTATATAGCGGCGGTACGAGCCGGTCGGCTGGCTTAGATCGTGGCGAGGCCGGGCGCGGGGACGAAGCCCTCGTGACGCACACCGTGCTCGGAGGCCGCGGCGACCTCGAGCGCGGCCCGCCGCGCGAGCCCCGCGGCGCGCTGGATCGTCTGCACCAGCTCGAGGTTGAGCGCGTGGCCGCCGTTTCTGGCGATGACGTGCCCCACGAGCGGGCGGCCCAGGAGGGCGAGGTCGCCGAGGAGGTCGAGGATCTTATGCCGCACGAACTCGTCGCGGTAGCGCAGGCCGGTCAGGGCACCCTGGTTGCCGAGCACGATCGCGTTGTCGAGGGAGCCGCCGCGGGCCAGGCCGTTCTTCCGCATGAGCCCGAGGTCCTTCAGAAAGCCGTAGGTGCGGGCCGGCGCGAAGTCCTCCACGAACGACCGCTCGGTCGGCGTCCACGAGAGCACCTGCGTCCCGATCGCCGGATGCTCGTTGTCGAGCGTGTAACTGATGCGGAACGTGTCCGACGGAACAATCTGCATCCACCGGCCGTGGCCGCCGACCCGGAGCGCGCACGGAATTGTCAGCGGCCGTAGCCGCGCCGACTGCTGGACGCGGCCGGCGAGCGAAAGCAGCACCACGAACGGCTTGGCGCTTCCGTCGAGCGCCGGGATCTCGGGTCCGTCCACCTCGATCTCGACGTTGTCGATGCCGAAACCCGAGACGGCCGCCATCAGGTGCTCGACCGTCTGGATGCGCGTACTGTTCACGCCCACGGTGGTTGCGTAATGCGAGTTGACGACGCTGTCAGCCCGCGCCGGGATGCGCTCACCCGTGGCGCGAACCCTGAACACGATGCCCGAATCGGCGGGCGCCGGAGAGAGAGTGACGCGCGCGACCTTGCCCGAGTGGAGGCCGATGCCTTCGATGCCGACGGGCTTGCGAATCGTGTGCTGTCGCATAGACCGTAGCCGGAAAATAGCAACGGGGGTGCCATACGCACCCTATTCCTAAGATATTGATTTTTCAGGTGCCTCGTCGCGGCGCCGACGGCGAGGGGTGGCGTCGATGACACGGGCAAAACACCCCTCTGTCTCCGATGCGAGACATCAGACGTCGACGATGACACGGACCCGGTGACGGCCCTCCTGCTCGGCCACGACCAGCCCGTGCAGGGTGGCCGCCTTGACGATGGTCCCGAGCCGGTGGCGTCCGGGGTCGAGCTCCTCACCGTGGAGCAGGCCGTGGACGAGCGTGGTCGTGCAGGCGTCCACCTCGACGCGTCGAACGACGAAGCCCTCGATCTCGTGCACGTAGAGACACTCGTTGATCCAGCTCGCGAGCAGTCGCTCCGGCGAGTCCGCCTGCGCCCGGACCTCGCGCCGCTCGCGCTCATCGACCTCCTCGGGCTTCACGATCAGCGCGAAGACCCCCAGCGCCGCCTGCGCGAATGCCTCCGCGCGCGTCGGGCCCCACGCGTCGACACCCACATCGGCCTCGGTCTCGAAATGCTCCCAGCCCCGTCCGTGCTCGCTCATCAGCCCGAGCCCAGATCGCCGAAGCGAGCCTGGAGTACCGCGATGATCGCCGGCCCGGCGGTCTCGGTTCTCAGGATGCGCGGCCCGACGCCGACGATCGTCCAGCCGCGCGCCTGCGCGCTCTCGACTTCGTCACGGCTGAGCCCGCCCTCGGGACCGACGAGGAGCCGGATGCGCGCGCCCGCCGGCAGGCTGGGCGGCAGGCTCGCGGCCAGCGTCCGCCCGGGCGATCGCTCGGGCCCGGTGCGCGGCGCCGCGGAAGTCGCCGCGCCCTCCCAGAGGCAGAGCTGGAGCTCGGCGGGCTCGTCGCGGGCCAGCAGGTCGGCGAGCGGGCGGGGGGCGCTCACACTCGGAATGACCGCGCGGCCGCACTGCTTCGCGGCTTCCGACGCGACCCGTTGCCAGCGACGGGCGCGGTCGCGCCAGCGCCCGGCCTCGAGCGTGACGACGGTCCGCGTGGTCAGCACCGGGACGACGTGCGCGACGCCCAGCTCGGTGGACGCCCGCACGATTGCCTCCATCTTGTCGCCCTTGGGCACGGACTGCACCAGGGTGATCTTCACCGGCGATTCGCTCGCGCGCGCCGCGACCCCGAGCACGGTGCCGATCGCCTGCTCGCCGACCGTCTCGAGACGGACGGTGTATTCGCGGCCGGTTCCATCGGCGGCCAGCACCGTGTCGCCCGAGCGGAGCCGCAGCACACGCGAGAGGTGACGGGACTCACCCCGGTCGAACGCGACGCGGCCCTCGGCGATGCGCTCAGGCGTGATCGTGAAGCGGCGCACGGAGCTCCAGCGTGGTCCAGCCTTCGACGGACAGCGACTTGCGGAGAACGAGCCCGTGGTCACCGAGCGCGGCGGCGACGTCGGGGCCCTCGCCGTCGAGGATGCCGCCGAGCAGCAGCGCCCCGCCCGGCAGCAGCGCACGCACATACTGGGCGCCGAGCCGTCGATGCGCGGCGGTCAATAAATTTGCGACCACCAGCGGCGCCGGCGCCTCATCGAATCGCGCCGCGTCGGCGAGCACGCACCGGATGCGGTCGGCGACGTGATTGCGGGCCACGTTGGCCACCGCGGCGGCGACCGCGTCCGGGTCGTCGTCCACCGCGAGCACGGCGCGCACGCCGAGCCGCGCGGCCGCGATGGCGAGAATGCCCGAGCCGGTCCCCAGGTCGATCATCCGCGATGGGCCGTCGCGCTCGATCACCGCCTCGAGCGCCTCGAGGCAGCCGAGGGTACTGCCGTGATGGCCCGTGCCGAAGGCTCGCCCCGGATCGATCGTGATCACCATCCGGCCGTTCTGCGCCGGCGTTTCCCACGGGGGAACGATCAGGAGCCGTCGTCCGACGAGCCGCGGGGTGAAGTGGGCGCGCCAAGCGTTCGCCCAGTTCTCATCGGCGAGCGGAACCACGCTCACGTCGGTGGGAGGCTCGAAGCCCAGCTCGCGGAGGCCTTCGAGGTAAGCTCGGACGCTCGCTTCCAGCGCGCCGGCCAGGAAGGTTCCCGGGAAAAACGCGCGGAGCCGCGCGCCCAGGCCCGGCTGCTCCTCCTCGACGACACCGAGGGCGCCGAGCTCCCATACCAGGTTGGTCAGCCCTTCCGAGAGGTCGGCGGAGACGCCGACGTCAAGCTCCCAGAAGCCCAGGGATGACATCGGTTCAGCCGAGGAGCTTCTTCATCCGTTCGAAGAACGCCGACGCCAGCGGTCCGCGTTCTTCTCGGGAGGCCGCCTCGAACGCCGCGAGCGCCTCCCGCTGCTTCGCGTTCAGCTTCTGGGGAACCTCGAGCACGATGCGATAGCAGGTGTCGCCGTGCCCGCGCTGGCGCAGGTGTGGCATGCCCTTGCCGCGAAGCCGCAAGACGTCGTTGGGCTGGGTTCCGGCGGGGACCTTCAGTCTGGTCGTGCCGCCTCTGGTCGTGCCGCCGAGGATCGGCACCTCGACCTCGTGACCGAGTGCCAGATTCGCGAAGGAGACGGGAAGGTCGCAGTACAGATCGGCGCCCTGCCGTGCGAACAGGTCGTGCTCGAGAATGCGGACGAGCACGTACAGATCGCCCGGCGGCCCTCCGTTCAGTCCGCTCGAGCCCTCGCCGCTCATGCGCAGGCGCATCCCGTCGTCGATTCCGGCTGGAATCTTCACCCCGAGCAGGTGCTCGGCGCGCTGTCGTCCCTGGCCCCGGCACTGACGGCAGGGCGAGCGATTGATCTGGCCCGCCCCCTGGCACTTGGGGCACGGCTGGGCCACTGTGAGAAAGCCGTGATTTCGCCGGACTTGGCCGGCGCCGCGACACAGGTCGCACGTCTCCAGCCGGCTTCCGGGCTCCACGCCCGTGCCCGTGCACGCGTCGCACCGCTCGAGGCGCGGCACCTGGATCTTCGTCTCGAGCCCGGCGGCCGCGTCCTCGAGGGTGATCTTCAGCTCGTACTGGAGATCGTCACCGCGCGCCGCGCGCGAGCCGCCGCGGCCTCGGCCGCTCCCGGTGAAGAAGTTCTCGAAGATGTCCTCGAAGAGGGTGCCGAAGCCCGTATCGCCGAAACCGGGGCCGACGCCCGGCCCGGCCGTCCCGAAGCGGTCGAAATGGGCGCGCTTGTCGGGATCGGACAGCACGGCGTACGCCTCGTTCACTTCCTTGAACTTCTCCTCGGCTTCCTTGTTGTTCCGGTTGCGATCGGGATGGAACTGCATGGCGAGCTGCCGGTAGGCCTTCTTGATCTCGGCCTCTCCGGCGTCCCGGGAGACGCCGAGGACCTCGTAGTAGTCGCGCGGCACCGGGCTCAGGCGTCCTCGTCCGGCGCGGCGGCGACGGACACGAGCGCGGCGCGCAGCACTCGGTTGTGCAGCATGTAGCCCGGCAGCGTCTCGCCGACGACGGCGCCCGGCTTGGCGTTCGCGCTGACGACACGGGCGATCGCCTCGTGTCGTGTCGGATCGAAAGGCTGGCCGAGCGCCGAATAGCGAGTGACGCCGGCGCGCTCCAGCACCTTGAGCAGTTCGCGCTGGATCAGCTCGACGCCGCCAACGACGCCCGAGGCGTCGTTCGTCGCGCGTGCCGCCTCGAGGGCCCGGTCGAGGTTGTCGAGGACCGGTAGGAGGTCCCGGAGCAGCGACTCGTTGGCATACCGGACGTACTCCTCCCGATCCCGCTGACTCCGCCGCCTGATGTTCTCAGCCTCGGCCAGCGCCCGCAGCAGCCGATCCTGCTTCTCCTCGACCTGCTTCCTCAGCTCCCCGACTGTCTCGCCGCCCTGAGCCTCCGCAGACGGAGAGGCTTCGAGGGGCTCTTGATCACGCCCGTTCGCTTTGTCCATCAGCATGAATTATAGCAGCGCCGTAGCGCGATCCCGGCGAGGGTGGCCCGGGGGGCGGGCGGGGTGGTTCCCGGGATCCGTGTAGGCAGCGTCGCAATCGGCTTGAGC
>JBKPCO010000061.1:0-19708 GCA_046727415.1 Candidatus Methylomirabilota bacterium | reverse complement strand
AGCCGCGGCGAGCCCGGCGGGCGGCTGAACCCGCGCGCCTTGAGCGTGCGCGCCACGTTATCGATGAGGACGGCGCCGTTCGGGGTGCGCTCGGCCAGCTCGCGGACGACCTCCACGAGCTCGTCGTGGGGCGCCGTGTGTGCCTCGGCCGGCTGGTCGTGGCGCGGCGGCTCCACACCATCGGTCTGCCGCCGCACCTCCATGATGGGCGCGGGCGCAGGGTCGCTGTGACGGCGCCGTCGTCCTCCCCGACGCCGTCCCCGGTCTGGCGGCGCGGCGTGGGCGGGCTCGGCGGGCGCGGCGCCGCCGAGCGTGCGCGCGGTGAGCCGATGAAAGGTGATGCCGAGCGCCGCCGCCACGTCGCCCACCGCGTCGAAGGCTCGGTCCTCGGAGACGATCTCGATCACGTCGCCCGGATGCGCGCCGGCGAGCCACACGCCGGCGCTGACTGCGATGCGGAGATCGCTCCAGTCGCGTACGCCGGTCGACGGCGCGCTGTGCACGAGCTGGGCGCCATGACGCGCCAGCATGCGCGCGGTCTCATGGCCGATCACGCGCCAGTTGCCGACCGCGTAGAACTCGGTGCTCTCGCCCAGGTGATCGATCGCGATGCGCTCGATCACGCGCTGGATGTGGCCAGGATGGCTCGTGTTTTCGACGTCGAAGAAGATCGCGTGGCGGGTCGTGGGGCGCGATCGGGCGGGCGCCGGCGGGGGAACACGGGCGGCGAAAAGGGGCTCCGGCGCCTGGACTACCACGAGGGGGCCGCCGGCGGGCGCCGACGGCGGCTCGACAACAACCGTCTCGACCGCCGGCCCGGCCGCTTTCTCGGCCGCTCGGCGCGGGCGCCGCTTGGCCTTTTTTCGTTCCATGCCCCGCATCATACGGGACAGACGCGCGACCGACTAGGTCGGCAGGGACACCGGCAGCGCCCGCGTTCAGGACCGACGACGAACCGCGTTCGCGTCGCGTCCTCGGGCGCGTGGCCCGCGCGCGCGACTAGTCCCGCGCCAAACCGATGGGCTGAGCGGTCTGCAGACGATGCGCGATGTCGGACAGCGGCCGCTGGAGCTGCCCCAGCAGACCCACGACACCGCCGAACGCCTCGGCCATGGCCGAGCGCTCGCTGCGCAGGGCATCGAGCTCACCCTGGAGGGCGCCGTGGATCCGGCGAAGCTCGCCCAGCTCTCCCCCGAGGCGCTCGCATTCCTGCTCTCGCTCCTCGAGCGCGCGCCGCAGGCGATCACGCTCGTCGACCAGCAACGGGATCACGTGACTGAGCTGATACTGGCTTTCCGCTAGCCAGCGGGTCGTTCGCTGCGCGTCGTCGATCGTCTCGATCTGACTCATCTGGCGTGGTGCCTCCTCGTGGGATTCGAGGGGTTGCGGGTGGGGAGCCCGGGGCTCCGGTGTGTACTCGGGAGCGATGGCGACGAGCTCGTGCGAGGCTCCCGCCATCAGCGACGATCGGCGACGCCGGCGCTCCGCCGGCGGGCGCTCCATCGTGTCCACGTCACTGGCACCGCGCCGGTCCAGCATCACGCGAACTTTCGCATCTCCGGAATGGCGATTGCGAAGGTGCTCGTAAACCGCAGGCTCCGTTCGAGCGACGACGATCAGATAGCGCGTCATGCCGCCTCGGGTCGGTTCGTCCGCCGTGGGCGCGCGTCCAGCGAGGTCTGTGACCATCTCGCGGAACAGCGAACGGAGGAGCAAGAGATGCATTACGGTGCCGCTACGCTCTCCACGCTGCGAACTCTCATTCGGTGTCGAGCGGACTCTACACGGCCGCTCGTGAACATTCAAGCGCGAAGTGATCTTTTTTCGACGCGCGCGCGTCGCGACCACGGTCGACAGTGAAAATTTTTTCCGGTCGGCCTCGCGCGCGCCGCCGCTGATGCTCTTGACACCGGCGCCACGGCCCAACTAGCCTCGGATTGGCTTCCGCCATGGACTTCGAATTTGCCGGCGAGCACGAAGGGTTCCGGAAAGAGTTCCGCGACTGGCTCGCGACGAACCTCCCGCCCGACCTGTGCCTGGATGATGCCTCCGACGATCGCGTCGCTTCGGACCGAGAGACGTTCGAGCGCCGCCGCGCCTGGCAGCGAGTGATGCACGCGGCCGGATGGGTGGGCATCACGTGGCCCCGGGAGTACGGGGGACGCGACGCCGGGCTCATCGAGCGCGTCATCTGGGACGAGGAGTACACGGCGGCGCGCGCACCCGTACTGCCCGGGAACATGGGGCTGAACCTCGTGGGCCCCACGCTTATCCACTGGGGCACTGACGCGCAGAAGCGCCGTCACCTTCCCGCCATCCTCAACGCCGACGAGATCTGGTGTCAGGGGTTCTCGGAGCCGGGGGCGGGCTCAGACCTGGCGAGCCTCCGGACGCGCGCCGTCGACCACGGTGACCGCTTCGTGGTCAACGGCCAGAAGGTGTGGACGTCAGGCGCGCACTTCGCGCACTGGATCATCCTGCTGGTCCGCACGAATCCCGACGCGCCGAAGCACCAGGGGATCAGCTGCCTCCTCGTACCCATGACGACGCCGGGCGTCACCGTGCGGCCCCTGGTCCTGATGACGGGCCACCATCACTTCAACGAGGTGTTCTTCACCGACGTCGTCGTGCCCAAAGCGAACCTGCTCGGACCGCTCAACCAGGGCTGGAAGGTGTCAACGACCACGCTCATGTACGAGCGTCACTCGGCCGGCGGCCGGAGCCATGCGGCGCAGATCGCGCGGCTGATCGCGCTCGCGCGGCGGCTGCCGATCGACGGACGGCCCGCGTGGGACCATCCGGGGATCCGCCAGCGCCTGGCTCAGCTGGCCATCGACTCGGAGGCGCTCAAGTACACGCGGCTGCGGACCCTCACGCGCCAGCTACGCGGGGAGCCGCCCGGACCCGAGGGCTCGGTCCTGAAGCTCAGCGGGTCCGAGCTGGGCGTGCGCATTGCGGACGTGGCCGGCGAGCTCCTGGGCATGCACGTCCTGGTGAATCAGGCGTCCGACACCGTGCCGGACGCGCCGCGATGGTTCAACCGCGTGCTGGCGGCGAGGCAGTACACGATCTCGGCCGGCACGAGCGAGATCCAACGCAACATCATCGGCGAGCGCGTCCTCGGGTTGCCTCGAGGCTAGGCCGCCGGGCTCGATTCGCGGTCGGACTCAGGGCCGGCCGGGCGGAAGCGAGTCGAGGAAGTCGAGCAGGATCCGATCGAAGGCCGCGGGCTCGTCGAGGTTCGACGAGTGACCGGCCCCCGCGATCATCTCCAGCCGCGCGCCCGGAATCTTCTTCGCCATGTACTGACAGGGCGCCAGGAACGGCTCATCCCGATCGCCCACGACGATGAGCGTAGGCACACGAATCGACGCCAGGCCGTCGATGACGCGCGAATTCGCCTGGGCCAGCATTCCCCGCGCAGCGTGGGCCAAGCCCTGAGCGCTCCGGTGATGCGCCAGGGCCTCGCGCACCTCGCGACTCCTGCCGCCGAACGCGTCAAGCCCGCGCGCCTCGAGGTTTGCGGCGCGCTGATGGGCGCGCTCGTTCCACGCCGCGCGGGCCTCAGCGTTTCGGTAGCCAGGACCGGAGTCGCAGATGACGAGCGCCTCGACCATCTCGGGGTGCGCCAGATAGAAGGCGAGGGACATGTAGCCGCCGAGCGAAAGGCCGCCGACCACAGCACGGCTCACTCCCAGGGCCTGCAGGAGCGCCCGGATGTCGGCGACGGTCATCTCGGTCGAGTACTGCGCCGGATCGTCCGGGGTTTCGGTCTGGCCGTGTCCGCGCATATCCCAGGTGATGAGCCGGTAGCGATCACTCAGGGCTGCATGCTGGCCGTCCCACATGCGGCGCGTGGCGCCGTAGCCGTGGCTCAGGATGACGGGGCGCCCACGGCCGGTCACCGCGTAGTCGACTTCGATTCCGTTCAGGGCGATTCGGGCCATGGCCTCGACCTCAGCAGTGCCGGCAGGGTGGGAAGTCGCGCGAGTACACCGGCTGCTTCAGGAATTCCTCGGGGTTGTACTTCCAGAACTGGCTGACGTGCGGATACGTGTAGACGACGGTGTTCTGGAGCTTGCCGCCGACGCGCTCCACCTTGCGGATGTAGATGTTCTGGGTCGGGTTGCCGTACGGGTCCATCTCCACCGGGCCGCGCGGCGCGTCGGTGACGGCGACCTTGCGCAGCGCCGCCATGAGGGCTGCGCGATCCTCGACCTTGCCGCCGATCGCCCGCACCGCCTCGTTGATGATCCGCGCGCCGGTATAGCAGTTCTCCGAATAGAAGGAGGGGGTACGGTTGTAGGCCTTCTCGAAGGCGGCCCGGAAGCGGCGGTTGGCAGGCGTGTCGAGCGAGGCCGAATAGTGATGGGCGCTCACCACGCCGAGCGACTCGTCACCCAGCTGCGGCAGCACGTGCTCGTCGGTGTAGGTGCCGCCCGCGATGAGCGGGATGCGGCCGCGCAGCCCACTCGCCGCATACTGCTGGGCGAACAGGAGCGTCCACCGCCCCAGCGCCACCACGAACACCGCGTCGGCGTCCTTCTTGATCTGCGTGAGATATGGCGAGTAGTCCTGGACGTTCAGTGGCACCCAGAGCTTCTGGACGATCTGGCCGCCGTTGTCCTCGAACGATTTGTGAAAGCCGCCGACCGTCTCCCAGCCGAAGGCGTAGTCGAGCCCCACCGTCACAATCTTCCGGTAACCCAGCACCTTGCTCGCGTACTCACCGAACGGATGCATGTTGCCGCCGGCGGAGAAGCCGGTCCGGATCAGCCACTTGGGCCGCTTGCGCTGGGTGAGGTCGTCGGCCGAGTTGATCGGATACATCGTGGGGATTTCCTGCGACTCGATGAACGGCACGAGCGCGTAGGCGACGTTCGAGAGGATCACGCCCGCCACCATGTGGACGCGGTCGTTCTCGACCAGCTTGCGGAGCTTTGTGAGCGCGATCGCCGGGTTGCCCTCGTTGTCCTCCAGGACGACCTCGACCTTTCGCCCGGCCATCTGCCAGCCGCTCTCCTGCCAGTAGAGCTCGCAGCCGCTATACATGTCCTTACCGGCGGCGGCGATCGCGCCGGTCAGCGGGGAGATGAAGCCGATCTTGATCGGTCCCTGCGCTGCCGCGTCGCCCGCGGCGAGCAGCGCGGTGGCCGCCAGCAAAAGCAGGATCTTCGGCAGGCGCATGAGCGGCCTAGTACCGGTTCGCGATCGGAAGCTCCTCGGCGGGGAAGAGCGTGATGATCTGGGCGCCGCTCGGCGTCACAATGACTTCCTCCTCGATCCGCGCGGCGGAGATGCCGTCGGTGGCGGGGCAGTAGGTCTCGACGGCGAACATCATGCCCGCCTGGAGCTCCATCGGGTCGTCGAAGGAGTTGAGCCGGCTGATGATCGGCCGCTCGTGCAGGCCCAGGCCGATGCCGTGGCAGAAGTTCAGCCCGAAGGCCGCCATCTCGCTGTCGAAGCCGATCTCCTGCGCCTTCGGGAAGGCACGGGCGATCTTGTCGGTGGCGACACCCGGCTTGATGAGCGCGATCGCCTCGTCCATCCACTCGCGCGCTTTCTTGTAGGCGGTAACCTGCGGCCGCGTGGCCCGGCCCACACTGAAGGTGCGGTAGTAGCAGGTGCGGTAGCCGACGAACGACATGATGATGTCGAAGAATGCCTGGTCGCCCGGTCGGATGATCCGATCGGTGAAGTTGTGCGGATGCGGGCTGCACCGCTCGCCGGAGATCGCGTTGATCGCCTCCACGCAATCCGAGCCCATCTCGTAGAGCCGGCGGGTGGCGAGCCCGACGATCTCGTTCTCGCGGGCGCCGGGCTTGAGCGCCTCGAAGATGTCCTGGTAGACGCCGTCGACCATCGCGGCCGCCATGTTGAGGAGCGTCAGCTCGTCCTGACTCTTGAGCATCCGCGCCTCGAGCATCACCTGCTGGCCGTCGCGTACCTCGACGCCCGCTTCCTGAAGGGCGAAGAGAAACGGCGGCTCCACCAGATCGATGCCGAGCGGCATGCCGGCGACGCCCTCGGCGCGCAGGATGTCGCGGATCTCTGCCGCCGCCTTCTCGAAGAGCCCCGCCTTGGGCGAGACGGCGCCGCGCATGCCGACCATGCCGGCCAGGGACTGGCGCGGCGGAATCTGCGGCGAGTAGAGACGATGATGGCGGGCGGCCGAGCCGAAGTCCCACACCCAGGGCTCGCCGTTCCCGGTCAAGAGACACCAGCGCGTCAGCTTGTCGCGCGCCCACTCGCCGATTACGGTGCCCGAGAGATAGCGGATGTTGTACTGGTCGAACATGAGCAGCGCGCCGAGTCCCGAGTGCCTGAGCGCCTGACGGGCGCGCCCCAGGCGATACGCGTGCAGGCGGCGGAAGTCGACGCGCTCCTCGAAGTCGACCTGGGTGTGGCCCGGCGCCTGGAGCGGACGGTCCCAGCGATGACGGGGGTCCACGTCGGCGTCGGTCACGGGCCGGGTGCTGGATGCGTCTGGCTTCCGGGCCATGGTGGGGCCTCCTCTCTCTCCTCGATGCCGCGCTACGGGCCGGTACTTTACCTCAGCTTGGGTTAGAATCCTCGCCCATGGACCTCGAACGCCCGCTCCCGAATCCGATGACGCCCGAATGCAAGCCCTACTGGGACGGCGCCCGGGAAGGCAAGCTCATGATCCCCAAGTGCCGCGCATGCGGGAAGCCGTTCATGTACCCGCGCGTCGCGTGCCCGTTCTGCTCCTCGCGCGACATCGGCTGGGTGCAGGCGACCGGTCGCGGCAAGCTCTTCTCGTTCGAGATCGCCCACCAGATCCTCAACAAGGCGTTCAAGGTGAAGACGCCGGTGGTGCTGGCGATGGTCGAGCTCGAGGAAGGCCCGCGTATCCTGAGCAACCTGGTCGGCATCGAGCCCGACCCGAAGAAGATCCGCTGCGACATGCCCGTCGAGGTCTGCTTCGAGAAGCTCACCGACCAGGTCAGCCTGCCGATGTTCCGGCCGGTCGGAGGCGCGCGATGAGCGACCTGGCGAAGATGCGCGAGCTCAGCAGCTCGGTCTGCATCGTGGGCGTGGACGAGAGCGACGAGATCGGCACGCTACCTGGCAAGAGCCAGCTCAGCCTGCACGTGGAGGCGATCACCAACGCCGTGAAGGACGCCGGGCTCAAGGTGTCGGACATCGACGGCATCTTCACCGCGGGCCAGCACTCGCCGGCCACGCTCGGCGAGGCCATCGGCGTCGTGCCGCGCTACGTCGACGGCACCACCGTCGGCGGCTGCTCGTTCATCATCATGGTCGGTCACGCCGTCCTGGCGCTCCATCACGGCCTCTGCGACGTCGCGGTGGTGAGCCACGGCGAGTCCGGACGCTCGGGCGTCGGCGTCTCGCCGCGGCGCGACAACCTGCTGCCGGGCCAGTTCGAGTTCCCCTACGGCTTTGGCGGCGCGCCGACCTACTTCGGGCTCATCACCACGCGTCACATGCACGAGTACGGCACCACGCTCGAGCAGTGGGCGCAGGTGGCCGTCTCGACGCGAAAGTGGGCGGCGCTGAACCCGAAGGCGCGCAATCGCGATCCCCTGACCGTGAAGGACGTGCTCGACTCGCGGCCGGTGGTGTGGCCCTTCAACATCCTGAACATCTGCCTCGTCACCGACGCCGGGGGCGCCGTGGTCCTGACGCGGGCCGATCGCGCGAAGGACTGCGCCAAGAAGCCGGTCTACGTGCGCGGCGCCGGCGAGGGCAGCGAGCACGTGATGCTCACGCAGATGCGCGATCTCACGTTCAGCGAGGCCACGCGGAAATCCGGCGAGAAGGCGTTCGCGATGGCAGGCGTGAAGGGCACCGAGTTCGACCACATCATGCTCTACGACGCGTTCACCTCGGGCCCGCCGCTCATGCTCGAGGCGCTCGGCCTCGCCAAGCGCGGCGAGGGCGTGCACTTCTTCGCCGAAGGACGCTCGACTCCCGGCGGCAAGCTCCCGATCAACACGAACGGCGGCGGGCTCAGCTACACCCACAGCGGGATGTACGGGATCTTCCCGATCATCGAGGCGACCCGCCAGCTCCGCGGCGAATGCGGCGCTCGTCAGGTCCCGAACGCCAAGCTGTCCCTCGTCAACGGCATGGGCGGGATGCTCTCGGCGGCGGGGACGCTGGTTCTTTCGAACGAACGCTAGCGGGGGCTGCTGAAAAAGGCCCGCTCAACGTACAGCCCGGTACGCCTCGCGCGCAGCCTTCGAGCGCCGCCTCGCACCTGGACCTTTTTGAGCAGCCCCGCCGTGCTTAGAAATCGGGAGCAGTCAGAGAAGCTGGGCGGCTAGCTCGTGCACCAGCGGGGCGGCGCAGGCCGAGACGCCCGGGCGGGCGGCAGAAGCCCAGTCGCGCGCGGCGAGCACGGCGGCGTCGTCCAGGGCGAGCCGCGGACGGTCGGCCAGTGCGCGCCGGAGACGCTCGGCCACGAGCTCTGGGGCGATGTCGCCGGCAATGGCGCCACGGTCCAGCAAACGCACGCGAAGATGATCGAATCGCTCGCGCTCCTCGTCCGATGTCCACGTCAGGTGCCGGCCGAGCTCCCCGTCGGTGGCGCCCTTCAGCGCGCCCAGGTACGCCCGCTGCGCCGGCTCGTCTCCGGACAGGGCCGAATCGAGCAAGAGCTCGACGCCGACGTGCGCCACCGCCAGCGCGCTGCCGCTCCGGACTCCCCGAGCCGATAGCCAGTCCACCGCCTGACTGGTCAGCCGGCGAAAATCGGCGGAGCGGTGGAAGACTTCGTCCGTACGCCAGTGAAAACGCATCCCCGCCTCGATGGCGGCATGGTCGACACGCGGAGGCCGCGCCCGGATCATCACGGCGAAATCGGGAAGCATGGCGCCGAGCACGAAGGCGCGATCGCCGCCACAGCGAACAGCCAGCACGGTGTGGCCGAAGTAGTTCATCTCGCGCGCTAGAGGAGCGCCGCGATCGCCTGCCCAACCTCGGAGGTCGACGCGCGGCCACCGAGATCGCGAGTGAGCGTCTTGCCCTCCTCCACGACGCGCTCGATGCCGCCGACGACGGCGCGCGCCGCGTCGGCGTGACCCAGGTGCTCGAGCATCATCGCCCCGGTCCAGATCTGGGCGACCGGGTTCGCGATGCCCTTGCCCGCGATGTCGGGGGCCGAGCCGTGAACCGGCTCGAACATCGACGGATACTCCTTCTCAGGATTGATGTTGCCGCCCGGCGCCAGTCCGATGGAACCAGCGATGGCCGGGCCGAGGTCGGACAGGATGTCGCCGAAGAGGTTCGAGCCGACAACGACGTCGAACCAGTCGGGGTGCTGCACGAAGTGGGCGGTCAAGATGTCGATGTGGTATTGCGACGTCTTGACGGCCGGATACTCGGTCGCGATGGCGGCGAAGCGCTCGTCCCAGTACGGCATGCTGTGGATGATGCCGTTCGACTTGGTCGCCGACGTCACGTGGCGGCGCGGCCGTTTCATCGCCAGCTCGAACGCATAGCGCATGATGCGGTCGCAGCCCCGGCGCGTGAAGACCGACTGCTGGACTGCGAGCTCCTCCGGCGTGCCCCGGTAGAGGCGGCCGCCGATTTCCGAGTACTCGCCCTCGTTGTTCTCGCGCACGATCACCATGTCGATGTCCGCCGGTCCGCGTCCGGCGAGCGGCGACCTGGCGCCCTTCAGCAGCCGCACCGGTCGGAGATTGACGTACTGATGGAAGCCGCGCCGGATCGGAATCAAGAGACCCCAGAGCGAGACGTGGTCCGGGACACCCGGAAATCCCACGGCGCCGAGGAAGATCGCCTCGAACTGCCGGAGCCGGTCGAGCCCGTCTTCCGGCATCATTCGGCCAGTCTCGGTGTAGCGCTCGCAGCTCCAGTCGAACGTCGTCCACTCGATGTCGAAGCCGAACCGGCGTCCGGCCGCGTCGAGGACGCGCATGCCCTCGGGCACGACTTCCTTGCCGATTCCGTCACCCGGAATCGCGGCAATACGGTGTCTCATGCTCGAACCTCCGTCCGCCCTTCGCTGCGGGGTTGATCCATAGGCGCCTCGGCCGGCGGGGCCCCAGCCCCGCGACCGCCTGCAGCGCGCACAACAGCCTATCAGGAATGGGCCACTGGACACATCGACCCACGTGTGCTGTCATACCCTGACTCGCACATCTGGTCACCTACCACCCCGGTAGGCCATCGGTCGATCGCAGCGACGGTCCTCGAACCAGGTCGGCACCCGAACGACTCCGCTTCGGTGCGCCGGACTTGCCGGGCGACGGGCTCGGGCGTCACGACCATGGAGTCCTCATGCCGATCATGCGTGTCAGCGATCCCACGTACGACAGGCGAACGTCCGGCAATCGGATCGTCGTTCGTTTCCGGTTGAACCGTCAGCCCGACCAGTCCTGGATCGAGACCTTCAAGGGTCACGCCGCGTCAAGCGTTCTCCGCGCAGCCCACGCCGTCTTCAGCGGAACCGAGGCCACGCTCGAGCTCGCCAAGCCGAAGAGCCTCGTCGAGCTCTCCACGGCTCTGGACTGTTTCATCGAGTGCGCGAACCTCGGGCTTCGCAGCTGGGGCGGCCAAGCGAGAAGCCTAGACGCGGCTAGCGGTCGGATACGAGCCTGATTTCCGGAACCAGGGGACCAGGTGGCACGTCGGTGTCTCAGGGCTGACGCCCGTCGTCACTGCGGTGGAGGTCCGGCTGCGCTGTAACGCCACAAAATGGCTGGCTTTTGTCACTTTTGGCGGCTGGCATTCCGGTTGCGTTCTCAAACGCCGCTACGCTACACGCACACCCGGAATGCCGTTGGCCAAAGACCACGCCTGGAGGACTTCTTGTACCGAATGGACGCGACGATCCGAGGCTTCACGCAGCGCGACGCGGTGTCTCCGCTCACGCGCCACGTGCTGGGGCTCGGTGTCTTGTTGCTCACCGTGGTCCCGGCCTACCTCGTGTCGCAGGCGAATCTCGCGTCGCTTGATTCCGAAGCGGTCAAGATGGCGCGCGAGGACGCCACGGATACCAGTGTCGAAATCACGCAAATCGTCGAGATCGAGGCTCACATCCGAGAGGTGGCCGTCCGTTACGACATCCCGCCCATCCTGGTCGCGGCGATCGTCGAGGCGGAATCCGAGTTCAACCCGCGCGCCGTCTCTCGGCGCGGCGCTCAGGGCCTGATGCAGCTCATGCCGGACACGGCGTCGAGCCTCAGAGTCTCCGACTCGTTCGATCCGTACGAGAACATCGAGGGCGGCGTCCGGCATCTGCGTCGCCTGATGGATCGCTATCGGGGCAACCTGCCCCTCGTGCTGGCGGCCTACAACGCCGGCGAGCAGGCGGTGACGGTCTACCGGGGCGTCCCCCCGTACCGCGAGACCCGCCGGTACGTGTCGAGAATTCTCCGGCGCATCGGGCGCCCGGACCTCGTGCCACGGTACGGTCATGTGAGCGAAGTCGAGCATCCGGCGGTTGTCATCCCCGTGGCCAGCGTTCACACGGAACCGGCCATCACGTTCGCGGTGGCGACTTCGACTCCGCCGCGCTCGGCCTGGTCCGAGCGCCAGCTGCTCGAACGCCAGCTGCACGAGCGACAGCTGTACGAGCGACAGCCGTACGAGCGACAGCCGTACGAGCGACAGGTCGCGCCGTCACGGGTCGAGCGTAGCCTCTCGACGCCGACTGCCGAGCCTACGGCAAGCCCCTGGTCCGCTCGTAACCTCGGCGAAGCCCCGTAGCTCGAGCCGCCGGAGCTTTTTCGACGCGTCCGACAAGTGTGGTTTGATTTGAAGGAGGGCTGAGATGATTGACCGGATCATTGCCAAACTTCCGGAGGCCTGGCGCGGGCTCGCGGAGCTGATCGCGGGCCCGATAGCCTGGGTCCCGGCGCTGCAGCAGATGATGGTGAATTTCTTCTTCGAGGCCCAGGGTGGCTGGCTAGCGGCCACGAAGTATATCTTTCTCCTGTTCCCGGTGTTCCTGGGCGTCGTCGCCGTCTGGTCGACCACGCTCGCCCTCTATACCCTGCCCTTCCGCGCGGGACGCACACGCTTCGTCTCGCTGATCCTCCTCGCGTGGTGGGACGCCGCCCTGTCGGTGTGGCTGTACTGGGTGGGCATGATCCGCGTCGCCGCCGTGATCCTGGGCTGGGTGTTCGGCCTGTCGCGGCTGCTCGCCAAGCTGGTCGTGGGGTTCGTGCGCGACATCATTGGCATTCCGTTCGCCATGTCAGGCATGCTGATGCGCGGCTATCTGCAGCCGGGCGTGCCGTGGCTCGCCTTCGTCATGCTCCTGTTCTGGTGCGTGCTCGAGGCGGCCGTATTCACCTACACGCTCGAGCCGCGGGTGGCCCTGCTGGTGGCCGATCTCACCGGCGCGGACGATTCGCGGTTCACTATCCCGGTCCTCTACATGCTCGTGCTCACGCTGATCGTCGCCAGCTTCGCGTGTGTACAGGCGCTGGTCGATGCCGTCCGCAAGCGCGACAGCAAGTTCCTGGCCCAGATCCTCGGGATCGAGATCTTCTCGATGTTCTTCGAGGTCATGTTCCTGTACCGTGGTGTCGTCGAGGTGACGATGCCGTGGATCGCGCGAGACAACACGGCCACGCTGGCGACGGCCGCGTTCGGCTGGTTCGGCGTCCGCGGTCTCACGTGGTTCCTCTTCGGTCAGTACGGAACGCCGCCTCTCCTGGCCCTCATCGCGCGGCAGCCAATGATGGAGGCCGAGTCGATCCGGTCTTTGGCGGCGCGGCCGGAGCCGTTCTGGCGCCGGGCGATGGACGACTTCCGGCGCGACCTCGACTGGCTCCATGTGAAGGCCGATGAGATGCTCGAGGTCCTGGCGCTGCCGGTCGTGCATCTGCTCGGGGCGGCGCTGAACTTCGCCATGATCCTGACGACGTCGCGGCCCGTGTTCAACCTGCCGTTCCGGAGCCTCAAGGAAGTCACGGAGGCGCGCGACCTGGAGACCGCCATACAGCTGGAGCCCCGCAAGCAGGTCAGTTTGTGACGGCCCTGCGCTATCACTTCTCCGGCGTGGCCGGCGCCGGCATGGGGCCGCTCGCCAGCCTCATGCGGTCGCGCGGCCACGCCGTGCAAGGTTCCGATCGCGCGTTCGATCTCGGCAAGAAGCAGGAAATCGAAGCGCCGCTCCGGCGCCTCGGCATCGATATCGTTGCGCAAGACGGCCGGGCCATCACCGCCGCGATCGATCGGCTGGTCTATTCCGCGGCCGTCGAAGCGGACACGCCCGAGTTGCGCGCGGCGCGCGCGCTCGGTATCGCGTGCCTGCCGCGACCGCAGCTCCTGGCCGAGGTGCTCGAGGCGGCCTCGCCGAGTGTCGCCGTCGCGGGCACGAGCGGCAAGAGCACGATCGTCGGCATGATCGGCTGGCTGCTGCGTGAAGGACGCGTGCCCGCCACCGTCCTGGGCGGCGCCGATTTCGCGGGCGAAGGCGTCGGCGGCTGCTTCGTCGGAGGTCCGGTCAACGGCCCGGCTGTCGCCGAGGCCTGCGAGTCCGACGGCACCCTCGTCGGTTACCGGCCGACGATCGGCGTCATCCACAACGTGAGCCGCGATCACGACGAGCTCAGCGCGCTGCGCCCGCAGTTCACGGCCTTCGCCCGGAGCTGCGGCCGACTCCTGGTCGGCGCCGACTGTCCGGAGGCGACCGCGCTCGGGCAGCGCTTCAAGGGGGCGAGCTACGGGCTGTCGGCCGACGCCGATGCGCGGTTGCGAGTGATCAGTGTCGGGCCGAGGCGGGCCCGCGGCGTGCTGCGCCACGCCGGCCGCGACATCACCCTGGATCTCCCGCAGCCCGGCCTGCACAATCTCCAGAACGCCACCGCCGCCACGCTGGTGGCGCTCGAGCTCGGCCTGGACGCGGCGACCGTCGCAAGCGTGCTCGCGCGGTTCCCCGGCGTCGCCCGCCGCTTCGAGGTGGTCGGCTCGAAGCGCGACATCCTGGTGGTCGACGACTACGCGCACAACGGTGAGAAGCTCCGCGCGGCCATCACCTCGGCCCAGGCGGGCGCCGCGCGCGTCGTTGCCGTCTTCCAGCCCCACGGTTACGGCCCGGCGCGGTTCCTGCGCGCCGAGCTACGCGCGCTGATCCCGACGCTGCTCCGGCCGCAGGACCGCTTCTGTTATGCCGAGATCTTCTACGCGGGCGGGACCGTCGCAAAGGACATCTCCAGCCGGGATCTGGCGGCCGATCTGCCGATAGCCCTGAAGTGTGGCTACGCGCGCGATCACGAGGCGGCGCGGCAGTGGGTAGTCAGCGAGGTTCAGCCCGGCGACACCGTGCTCATCATGGGCGCGCGCGATCCCGACCTGCCCCGCCTCGCGCGCTCCGTCGTCGACTCGCTCTAGGCGAGCCCCTCGGCGATCTGCACGAGCTCCTCGTACTCCTGGTTCCAGTAATTGTGATTGCGGAACATCGGAAACGCGGGGGGAAACGACGGATCGCTCCACCGCCGCGCGATCCAGCCCGACATGTAGACGATGCGCATGGCGCGTAGCGGCTCGCAGAGGGCGAGCGTCGATCGGTCGAACTCGCGGAAGAGCTCGTAGCCCTCCAGAAGATCTTCTCGGAGCTTCCGCGCCTCCTCGGAGTTGCCGCGCGCCAGGAGCCACAGATCCTGGACGGGCGGGCCGACCAGGCAGTCGTCGAAGTCGACCAGGAGCGGATCGGGCGTCCAGAGGATGTTGCCCCAATGCAGGTCGCCGTGGATCCGCTGCACGCGCGCCGCCGCCAACGGTTTGGCGATCACTTCCGCGATGCGAACGGCCACGTCGCGGTAGCGCGGCGCCAGCCCGGCGGGAATGAAGTCGCCGGCCATCAGCACCTCGAGCGGCTCGAGGATGTAGCGCTTCGTGTCGACCCGCGGGCGGTTCGGCGCGTCGCGCGAGGCACCGACCGCGTGCATGCGGCCGATGGTCCGGCCGATCCGGCGACGGTTCTCGGCGTCGAGCTCGTCGAGCGAGCGCCCGCGCACCTTCGGGAACGCCGCATAGAAGATGCCCTCGATCTCGCTCAGCGTCGCGCCGGTGCCGAGATCGATCGGCGCGACCGCCGGTACTTCCGCCGCCGCCAGGTCGGCCAGGAAGGCGTGCTCGTCGAGAATCGTCTCGCGCGACCAGCGCCCGGGGCGGTAGAACTTCACAACCAGCCGCCGCTCGTCCTCGAGCTCGACCTCGTACACACGGTTCTCGAAGGCCCTGAGCGGCAGGCAGCGGCCGGTGCAGCGCAGACCCCCGACCTCGACCGCGTCCAGGACGCGGTCGGGGGTGAGCGCGAAAAACGTCGAGCCGGGCTCCCCGGTCACGCCTGATACCATAGCGCGCCATCAGGCAAGAATCACTGGGAGGTCACGATGCCCGAACGTCCCTTACCGACAGAGCAGGAAGTCCTCGGCTGGATCCGCCAGCGCAACAACTGGGGCCGCTGGGGCAAGGACGACCAGCTCGGCGCCATCAATCTCATCACGCCGGCCAAGCGGGCGGCCGCAGCGCGGCTCGTCAAGAACGGGCGTAGCCTGTCGCTCAGCCGACCGTTCCCCAAGGAGCCGGGACCGAATAACCCGCTGCCGGCCCATCACTTCATGAAGACCCACATGCGCGGCAAGGGTGGCTTCTCCGCCGACTACTACGGCATCTACTATCACGGCATCGCCTCGACGCACATCGACGCGCTCTGCCACACCTGGGACGAGCAGGCGATGTGGAACGGCCGCGACCCGAAGAAGGAGATCACGTTCGAGGGCGCGCGGTTCGGCTCGGTCGAGCACTGGTCCGAGGGCATCATCACCCGCGGCGTGATGCTCGACGTCCCCCGACACCGCGGCGTGCCGTGCGTGACGCACGACCGGCCGGTGCACGGCTGGGAGCTCGACGACATCCTGACCAAGCGCGGGATCCGGCTCGAGCCCGGCGACGCGGTTTGCGTCTATTCAGGCCGCGAGGCCTGGCAGGCCCAGGATCCGGAGCGGCCGTACGGCAAGCCTTTCACGCCCACCCTGCAGCAGCGCCCGGGCCTTCACGTCTCCTGCCTGCCGTTCCTGCGCGATCACGACGTGAGCGTCCTGGTGTGGGACATGCTCGATCATCTGCCGATCGGTTACGACATTCCGTGGGCCGTGCACGCCGCGATCTTCGCGTACGGCGTGGCGCTGCTCGACAACGCGCTCCTCGAGCCGCTCGCCAAGGCCTGCGCCGAGGAGCAGCGTGACGACTTCATGCTGGTGATCTCGCCCTTGCGCGTGGTCGGGGGCACGGGCTCGCCGGCGAATCCGCTCGCCGTGTTCTAGACGGATGGGACCGACCCCTTCGTGGGCCGGCTCGGGCGCGTTGATCGGGCTCGCGGTCATCCTCACCGTTGGTCCCGTCGTGGCAGTGCTCGGCGCCGAGGCCCAGCCGGCGGAGAAAGTCGCACGCATAGGCTTCCTGACGCCGGGCTCATTGGCATATCCCGAGACCCGAGCCGGGCTCGAGGCCTTCCGGCAGGCACTGCGGGAACAAGGCTACACCGAGGGTCGGAACATCGCCGTCGAATACCGGGCGGCAGATGGAAGGATCGAGCGGCTCCCGGCTCTTGCAGTTGAACTGGTACGTCTCAAGGTCGATCTGATCGTCGCGGGCGCGACGCCTGGGGTTCGTGCCGCGCGGCAAGCGACGACCACGATCCCGATCGTCGGGCTGAGCATGGGAGACCCTGTCCGTGACGGGCTCGTCGCCAGCCTGGCGAAGCCAGGTGGAAACATTACGGGAACAACGTTTCTCGGCCCGGAGCTCGTGCCCAAGCGCCTCGAGCTGCTCAAGGAAGCTCTTCCCGCGGCGTCACGTGTGGCGATCCTGTGGCATCCCGGCGCATTCGGCGAACAGACCATGGAAGACATGTGGAAACAGGCGGAGGCGTCGGCCCGGGCGCTCCGATTGCAGCTTCGGCGGGTCGAGGTGCGAAGCCCCGACGAGTTCGATCGTGCGTTCTCCGCGATCGTCCGGGAGCGCGACCAAGCCCTCTTCGTGTTTCCGAGCACGATGCTGTTCAACGAACGACGACGGCTCGTCGAGCTCGCCGCAAAGCACCGAATGCCCTTACTGGGAAACGCCCGGGAGTTCGCGGTGGCCGGAGGCCTGATCGCGTATGGGGCGAGCCTCCTTGAATCCACACGGCGTGGCGCCTTCTATGTGGACAAGATCCTCAAGGGCGCCAAGCCCGGCGACCTCCCGGTTGAGCAGCCGACCAAGTTCGAGCTGGTGATCAACCTCCAGACCGCGAGAGCGCTCGGGCTGACGATCCCGAAGACGGTGCTGCTCCAGGCGGATCAGGTGATCGAGTAACGCGGTCCTAGCCTGCGCTCGCGTATGGGATCGGACCGGCGTACTCCGTGTGAAGCGGCGCCCAGTGCGCGGCCCAGCCGCGGGCCAGCGTCGCGGCGAGCTGGGTCAGGTGTAGGCGGTCGTGCTCGACCCAGGCAGCCAGGATATCGAGGCCGGAGAGACCGCCGGTGCGGCGGTGGGCGACGGTGGCGGTGAGTCGCGCTGGCTCGATCGCGGCAAGCGAGCCGAGGCTCGCCGCCCGACGCTCGAGAAAGGTCGCCAAAGCGCGCGGCCCATCGTCCTCCAGGTAGCGGCGCTCGACGGCCCAGCGCTCCGGGTCGATCGGCGCAAAGCTATCGCCGCTCGCGAGCACCACGGAGAGCCGGGCGCCGAAGTCCTCGACCTCCTCGTCGCGGAGATGACAGACGATCTCGACGGGCGCCCACTCGGCGGGCGCGGGCCGTGCGCGCCAGGCCACCGGATCGAGATCGGTCAGCAGAGCGCCGAGCACCGTGGGGAACCGCGCCAGCTCGCGGCGCGCGTCGGCGAGAACGTCGCGGGGATCGTGCATGCCTCGACACCTCCTTCGTGGACGATTTATAGCCCTCGCATACTCGGGCGGCGCGCACAATCACGCGACCGGGTAATGGCCTGACAGGCGATGCGCCTGGGCGGTTCGCGCTCAGGGCGGGAGCTTGACAGTCGCTGGCCCGGCAACCGATCATCGGAGCAACGTTCGATTTCCGGAGGGACACGATGGCGATGACGTCGCTGGAACGGGCCGAGGCAGCCGAGCATGCGATGAGCCAGGAGCTCGATCGCATCGTCGTGAAATCGGTGATCTACACGTCGGGCGACCGCGATCCGCGACAGCCGCTGCCGCCCCAGCAGAGTCAGGGCAAGCTCTACATGATGGGGCACGATTCGCGGCTGCCCCGGATGCCCGAGAAGCCGACCCTGTTCGACTTCTTCAAGTATCGCTTCGGGCCCTCCGCGCATGTGCTGCAGAGCGCGCGGCTGGCGCGGAAGAACGGCGTCAACGAGAAGATCGTGCTCGCGTGCCTCCTGCACGACATCTCGGTCATGGGATTCATTCGCGGTGACCACGGCTACTGGGGCGCTCAGCTCGTCGAGCCCTACGTCGACGAGGAAGTGAGCTGGGCCATTCGCCACCATCAGGTGCTGCGGTTCTTCGCCGACGAGTCGTACGGCTACAAGTATCCCGATTCCTACATCCGCCTGTTCGGCGCGGACTACGTGCCGGAGCCGCACATCCAGGAAGCCTACCGGCGTGCGCGCGAGCACAAGTGGTACGAGACGTGCCGACTCATCACTGTGAACGACCTCTACGCGTTCGATCCGAACGTGAAGGTCGAGCTCGAGGAGTTCACGGACGTTGTCGGCCGTCACTTCCGTCAGCCGAAGGAAGGGCTCGGCTTCGATCAGAGTCCGTCCGCGCACATGTGGCGGACGATGAATCACCCGACGAAGTACCTGTAGCCAGGTCTCTTCGCCGCCAAGAAGCTTCGCGTCGGGCTCCTGCTCCTGATCGCCGCGGCTCTCGCCGCGCTCCTGCTGGTGCGGGAGTGCGCCGTCGGCGGGGGCATGGGTGCGCGCGACCAAACCTGCCGGTGTCTCGGCGTGGAGTGGACGCTCTACGATCGGCGCCCGGCCGACGGCCCTCGCCAGTCGCTCTGCGTGGGCCTCGTGCTATCGAGGACATGCTACCGGACCTCCGGTGGGCCCGTCATCGAGTGCCCGAGGTGAGGCGGCGTTCCATCAGCACCCAAGTGGGCTCGCTGAAGCCCTCATGGCTTCGTAGCGCAGCATCCACGAACCCGAAAGACCGGAAGAAACGCCGGTTCTCCTCGAGCTCCAGCCTTACGCCGAGCGTCATCCGCGAAAACCCCTGCTGGCGCGCCTCGCGCTCGGCGTCCTCCATGAGGATGCGCGCGATGCCCTGCCGGCGAAGCTCGGGATGGACCGAGAGCCGGCTGATGTAGAGGGCGCCGTCCTCCTCGTTCCACAGGACGACGCCGACGATCGCCCCGCCGCGCTCCAGAACCGCCCCGCCGCCGCGGCCGAGGTGGTCCGTGATCGTCGCGGCGGTTTCCTTCAGGGCGCTAGACGGCGGATTAGTCGGCCGCGGTTGCCGCGAAAACGCCAGCCGGACCAGATCGGCGATGGCCGCTGAGTCGTCCACCCGGGCGGCGCGAATCGTGAAGCCGCCGGCGCTCGTCACGGCCGCCCCGGCGGCGTCAGGATCCTAGATCGCATCGCCCCAGCGGTCGGCGAAGGCCACCTCGCGCAGCGGTCGCCGTGGCGGCCGGCCGAACTTCCCGAGCGGATAGCCGAGCGGAATCAGCGCGGCGGTCTCGACGTCGGCCGGTATGCCGAGGAGCGCCTT